>NZ_JAFGYZ010000004.1:0-332512 GCF_017491585.1 Pseudomonas sp. 58(2021) | reverse complement strand
CCAGGCTTCGATGATCTGAAGCAAACCGCTATCGAAAACCGTGTAACTCATTGAATCTCAAGGAGTTTTCCGTTTCGACTGCGCCGGAAGTGGGGCGAATTATAGACCTCCAGAATCTGCCGTCAACACTTAATTTCGTTTTTCTTGCAGAACCTGTCGTTTACCCAGTAAACGCGGGATTCGACGGCCTACCGGCGGGAGGCGCAACATGAGAAGCAGTCCACCTATAAAGGCATAGACCGCCCACTCCTTAAGATCAGCACGCACAATCCACAGCATATGCAGCAACCCAAGCCCCAGAATCAAATAAGCCAATCGATGCAACTTCTTCCAGCGAACACCCAAACGACGCTGGCTATAACGATTGGACGTCACCGCCAATGCCAGCAATCCCAGAAACCCGAGCGTACCCACGATAATGTAAGGGCGCTTGCGCAACTCCACACCCAATTGCGACCAGTCGAATCCAAGGATGAACGCCATATAGCTGCATAAATGCAAAACCACATACGCAAAACACCACAACCCCAGCTGTCGGCGCACAGCAATCCACCCCGCCCACCCGGTGAGCTTCTGCAAAGGCGTCATGCTCAACGTGATCAGCAACAATACCAAGGTCCCAAGCCCAAGCCGATCGACCAGAACCTTTCCCGGATCCGGCCCGAGCAGATCCTCAAAGGCCTGATAGAACCACCACAACGGCCAGATGGCCGTTGCAATAAAAACGCCCACACGCCAGAACGGATATCGCATCAGTAATTCTTCCGCAGATCGAGCCCTGTATATAAAGAAGCGACTTCATCCGAGTAGCCGTTGAACATTTGTGTATCACGCACATTCGGCTTGAACAGGCTATTAGGAAGACGTCGCTCCCGAGCCTGAGTCCAGCGAGGATGATCCACCGTCGGGTTCACATTCGCATAGAACCCGTACTCATTTGCCGCAATGCTTTGCCAGGTCGTCTTGGGCTGCTCACTCACCAGACTGATCCGTACGATGGATTTGACACTTTTGAAGCCATACTTCCACGGCACTACCAGACGCAAGGGCGCGCCGTTCTGATTCGGCAGTTCACGGCCATACATGCCCACAGCCAGGATCGCCAACGGATTCATCGCCTCATCCAGGCGCAAACCTTCTACATAGGGCCAGTCGATCAGAGCAAATCCTGAACGCTGTCCGGGCATACTCTTGGGATCCTGCAAGGTTTCAAAACGAATGTATTTGGCATTGGACGTTGGCTCCACCTGCTTGAGCAGCGCCGATATCGGAAAGCCGATCCAGGGGATGACCATCGACCAGGCCTCGACACAGCGCAGGCGATAGATACGCTCCTCCAACTGATAAGGCTTCATGAAGTCCTCCAGCGCATAGCGCCCCGGTTTCCCCACCTCCCCGTCCACCACCACACTCCAGGGTTCGGTTTTCAGCAATCCGGCATTAGCTGCCGGATCACCCTTGTCGGTACCGAACTCATAAAAGTTGTTGTAATGGGTGGCGTCCTTGAAGGGCGTGATGGCCTCATCCTTGACGTTCACGGCGCCCCATTTAATAGAAGGCAGCTTTTCGGAAAACCAGACAGGCATCTTTCCGGGCTCGACATCGGCATAACGGACGGCCTCTTCGGCACTGGCCCAACGCGGCAGGCTGCCCATAGCCAGGCCGGCCGCCGTAGCACCGAGCAATTGCCGGCGAGAGAGATAAATGGATTCAGGCGTGACGTCCGACTCATGGCAGTCGGACGCTTTGGGGATTTTGATCAGCATGACAACTCCGCAGTTTTGGAGGACAGATGCACCCATAGACTGCGGAGTATGAGGGAAATTACATCACTCGACGTTTTTGTGGCGACGAAGATGCAACAGGTACTGCACAGGCCCCGAAGCCGCATAGGCAAGGAACACCAGCAGCAGAATGCGCGGCGGATCGCTGAACACCACGGCGAACACCAGCACCACCGCCAGGATCGCAACGAATGGCACGCGCCCCTTCAGGTCCAGCTCCTTGAAGCTGTTGTACTTGATGTTGCTGACCATCAGCATGCCGGCAGCCGCGACCATCAACGCAACCAGGAACGACATCTTCGATCCCTGTATTCCGTAGTCGCTGAATGCCCAGACAATCCCCGCCACCACACCGGCAGCAGCCGGGCTGGCCAGTCCGATGAAGTAGCGTTTGTCAGCAGTGCCGACCTGAGTGTTGAAACGTGCCAGACGCAGCGCCGCACCCGCCACATAGATAAAGGCTACCATCCAGCCGACCTTGCCCATGTCACCCAGCGCCCAGCCGAATGCCAGCAATGCCGGCGCGACACCAAAGGCAACCATGTCCGACAGCGAGTCGTACTCGGCACCGAATGCACTTTGTGTATTGGTCATGCGCGCCACACGGCCGTCGAGACCGTCGAGCACCATGGCGACAAAAATCGCGATGGCTGCGAACGCGAAGTACTTGCTCGCATTCGCCGCGTCCCCGGCGCTCAAGGCCGCCTGGGCACTCATCGAGTTGATAATGGAATAAAACCCTGCGAACAGGTTCGCAGTGGTGAACAGATTCGGCAGAAGATAGATACCACGATGCCGGACTTTACGACCTTCTGCGTCATGCCCTTCTTCGACATGTTCATCGATGGGCAGCAGGCTTTCGGCGTCTGAAGCCTGGTTCGGCTCTTCGGGGCGTTCGCTCATGGACATTACCTTGCAACGGATTGGACATTTTCGACAGGTGTCTGGGACGACGGTTCGGCCACAAACGATGCAGCTTTATACCAGAACCGTCCGCCCATACGAAAAAACGCGGCCGAAGCCGCGTTTTTTTTCACACAAGGGTCGACGACTTAGTTTTTGGCTTTGTCGACGATCTTGTTGGCACCGATCCACGGCATCATGGAGCGCAGTTGCTCGCCGATGATTTCGATACCGTGAGCGGCGTTGTTACGACGCTTGGCGGTCATCGAAGGGTAGCCGGTTGCGCCTTCGCTGATGAACATTTTGGCGTATTCGCCGTCCTGAATACGTTTCAGGGCGTTGCGCATGGCCTGACGGGATTCGGCGTTGATCACTTCCGGACCGGTCACGTACTCGCCGTACTCAGCGTTGTTGGAGATCGAGTAGTTCATGTTGGCGATACCGCCTTCGTACATGAGGTCAACGATCAGTTTCAGTTCGTGCAGGCACTCGAAGTAAGCCATTTCCGGCGCGTAGCCAGCTTCTACCAGGGTTTCGAAACCGGCTTTAACCAGTTCAACGGTACCGCCGCACAGAACGGCTTGTTCGCCGAACAGGTCGGTTTCGGTCTCGTCCTTGAAGGTAGTTTCGATGATGCCGGTGCGGCCACCGCCAACGCCTGCAGCGTAGGACAGTGCAACGTTCTTGGCGTTGCCCGAGGCGTCCTGGTAGATCGCGATCAGGTCAGGGATGCCGCCACCTTTCACGAACTCGGAACGTACGGTGTGGCCCGGGGCTTTCGGCGCGATCATGATCACGTCGAGGTCGGCACGCGGAACAACCTGGTTGTAGTGGATCGCGAAGCCGTGGGAGAAGGCCAGGGTGGCGCCTTTCTTGATGTTCGGCTCGATTTCGTTCTTGTACAGCTGGGACTGGAACTCGTCCGGGGTCAGGATCATGACCAGGTCGGCGCCGGCAACAGCGGCAGCCACGTCGGTCACTTTCAGGCCGTGGGCTTCTGCCTTGGCAACGGTGGCCGAACCTTTACGCAGACCGACAGTAACGTCGACACCGGAGTCTTTCAGGTTGCATGCTTGAGCGTGGCCCTGGGAGCCGTAACCGATGATGGCAACTTTCTTGCCCTGGATGATCGACAGGTCGCAGTCTTTATCGTAGAAAACTTTCATGAATTTCCCCTTTATATCCAGGCCGTTCAGGCCATTCGCTAATTTGGTTTAGATGCTGAGTACTTTGTCGCCGCGGGCAATACCGGTGACGCCACTACGGACGGTTTCCAGAATCGATGCGGTGCCGATGGACTGAATGAAGCTGTCGAGCTTGTCGCTGGTACCGGTCAGTTGAACGGTATACACGCTGGCGCTGACGTCGACGATCTGTCCACGGTAGATATCGGTGGTGCGTTTGATCTCGGCGCGCTGGGCGCCAGTGGCCTTGACCTTGACCAGCATCAGTTCACGCTCGATATGAGCGCTTTCCGACAGGTCCACCAGCTTGACCACTTCGATCAGCTTGTTCAGGTTCTTGGTGATCTGCTCGATGATTTCATCGTGGCCGACAGTGGTCAGCGTCAGACGCGACAGGGTCGGGTCTTCGGTGGGCGCCACGGTCAGGCTTTCAATGTTGTAGTTGCGCTGCGAAAACAGGCCGACTACACGAGACAAAGCACCAGGTTCGTTTTCCAGAAGCAAGGAAATAATGTGCCGCATGATTAGGTACGCTCCGTCTTGCTCAGCCACATATCGCGCATCGAGCCGTCTTTGATCTGCATCGGGTAGACGTGCTCGCTGGTATCGACCGAAATATCGATCACGACCAGGCGATCCTTCAGGGCGAACGCTTCTTCCATCTTCGACTTCAAATCTTTCGATTCGGTGATGCGCACGCCGACGTGGCCATAGGCCTCGGCCAGCTTGACGAAATCAGGCAGCGATTCCATGTACGAATGCGAGTGACGGCTGCCGTAGCTCATGTCCTGCCACTGACGCACCATGCCCAGGACACCGTTGTTCAGGATGACGATCTTCACCGGCAAACCATATTGCAGGCAGGTCGACAACTCCTGGATGTTCATCTGGATACTGCCTTCACCGGTGACGCACGCAACATCGGTGTCAGGGAAGCTCAGCGCGATACCCATCGCGGCCGGCAGACCAAAGCCCATCGTGCCCAGACCACCGGAGTTGATCCAGCGGTTCGGCTTGTTGAACTTGTAGTACTGCGCAGCAAACATCTGGTGCTGGCCCACGTCGGAGGTCACAAAGGCGTCGCCCTTGGTCACTTCGCACAGGGTTTCGATCACGGTCTGTGGCTTGATCTTGCTGCCGTCGCCCTTGTCGTAAGGGAACAGGCCGCGATCACCGCGCCACTCATCAACCTGCTTCCACCAGCTGGTGATCGCTTCCTTGTTCGGGGTTTCGCCGATTTCCTTGAGGATCGCGACCATTTCGGTCAGGACGCTCTCCACCGGGCCAACGATTGGCACGTCAGCCTTGATGGTCTTGGAAATCGAAGCCGGGTCGATGTCGATGTGAATGATCTTGGCGTTCGGGCAGAACTTCGGCGCGCCGTTGATCACGCGATCGTCGAAACGCGCACCGACAGCCAGGATCACGTCGGCATGGTGCATCGCCAGGTTGGCGGTGTAGCTGCCGTGCATGCCGAGCATGCCGATGAACTGACGGTCAGTGCCAGGGTAGCCACCCAGGCCCATCAAGGTATTGGTCACTGGCAAGTTGAGCATTTGCGCCAGTTCGGTCAGCGGCGCGGAGCCGTTGCCGAGAATCACGCCACCGCCGGAGTACAGCACAGGACGCTTGGCCGCCAGGAGCATTTCTGCCGCCTTGCGGATTTGCCCGGAGTGACCGCGAACGGCCGGGCTGTAGGAACGCAGTTTGGCTTTCTTCGGGAAGATGTATTCGAACTTCTCGGCCGGGTTGGTCATGTCTTTCGGGATATCGACCACGACCGGGCCCGGACGACCGGATTGCGCCAGGTAGAAGGCTTTCTTCATGACTTCCGGGATTTCGGACGCGTGCTTGATCATGAAGCTGTGCTTCACGATCGGCCGGGAGATACCGATCATGTCGGTTTCCTGGAACGCGTCGGTGCCGACCATGGTGCTTGGCACCTGACCGGAAATGATCACCATCGGAATCGAGTCCATGTAGGCCGTGGCAATACCGGTGATGGCGTTTGTGGCGCCTGGACCGGAAGTCACCAATACCACGCCGGCCTTACCGGTGGCACGGGCGTAGCCGTCAGCCATATGGGTAGCCGCTTGTTCGTGACGAACCAGGATGTGGGTCACTTCCGGTTCTTTGAACAGGGCATCGTAAACATGAAGGAGAGCACCACCCGGGTACCCGTAGATATATTTGACGCCTTCGTCACGCAAGAAGCGGACGAGCATCTCACCGCCAGATAAAAGCTCCACGTTGTTCACCTCTAAAACGCCAGAATACCGTCCACAGAAAAGCGAACGGGTCTTAATAGGTTTACTTCTCGGCAGAGCATGAGCGACGGTGGTCGCCGACTACGTCAGCACTGACTGAGCAAGTATTGGGATCGTCCCAAGTGTTGCGGGCCTTTCCCACCCAGCGCGAGGTAACGCGTTGCGGGTGTAACAGGTCGACGCGGATATGCGCCTCATGATCTGCCGAGAGGGTCTGCTTCTGGCAGTCCCTGTACAGCGGACTTTGGATTCTTCTGTTTCGCCCTCTCCAAGTCAAGCCGTCTTTAGGCCTAATTGTGGGTAAGCACATGAGAACGCAAGAAAAAACCTGAAAAGCGCTACTCTGTTAGCGTCAATTGCGCAATTTTGCCAAGGAATCAGCATGCGAACGCTCCTCGTCACTCTGCTGATCGGCCTCAGCCCCTGGTGCATGGCCGGTCAGATCTACAAGTGGGTCGATGCCCAAGGTGTCACGCACTTCGATGCGCAGCCACCACAAGGTCAGTCTGCAACGACAGTGCAAACGCCGCCCTCGCCTTCCCCGCGTCCGGCAGCCATGCCAGGCAGCGGCCCGCTGGGGGATCAGAAAGCCATCGATGACAAGGTCAAAAAACAGGTCGCCGAGCAACAGGACCAGCTCAAGGTCTTTTGCGAACAGGCGCGTACGAACCTGGCGCAGTTGCAGAACAATCCGCGCCTGAGGGAGGAAACCGAGGGAGAGTTGCGTCGACTGAGCGATACGCAACGTCAGGAGCGAATCGCAGAGACGCAGAAACAGATTGCCGAAAACTGCCAGTGATCACTGGCAGCCGGCCGCTCAGCGTGAAGCAGTGATCAGCAGGTCGAACTCTTTGAGCAAGACCTGCAACTGCCGGTCCTTGCCCTGCAGATTACGCTGGGCGAAGACCATTTCGGCCATTTCCTGAATGCCCGAGGCATTGGGCAATGGCAGGTTCTGCTCGAGGATGATCTTCATCCGGGGCAGGAAGATCCATTGCAGCCACTGCTCGAAATCGAGCGTGTCGACCGAGAATGGCTCGACGCTGCTCAAGGCTTCGACCGAAGGCTGGACGTCATCCCACCAGCCCTGGGCGCGCAATTCACGCTCGATCAACAACAGTTGATCGGCGACTTTCGAGAAACGCGCATCCATCACAGCGAAACCCTGGCCTTCTGACGGGCCAGAGCGGCGCCGGCGGAATCACCCTGTTTTTCGCGAGCTTGAGCAATAAGCTCCCACAGGCTGGCCTGCAAGTCCGGACGGCCGTTGGCCATGGTCAGCGCGCGGCGGGCGGTCTGCTCGGCTTGCGGAGCGTCGCCTTGGGCCATACGCACTTGCGCCAGGCGGTAGAGCACTTGCGGCTCACGCGGCGCAACGCGTTGAGCGCGCTCGAGGCTGGAGGATGCGCCATTCAAGTCGCCGCCGGCCTGCTGTTGCTGCGCAGTGGTCAGCAAAGCGAGTACCGGGCCGTCCAGTTGCTCATCGGCAGACAGACCGCCGCTGCTGCCGGCTGAAGGAATGCCACTCGGCGTCGAAGGCATGCTGTAGCTGCCGGAGCTGATCGGCGCAGACTCGACCGGCGAAGGATTGTATGGCCCCGGCGTGATACCTCCGGAGGCAGGGCCCGGAACGATCGGCGACGTGCTGATCGGCGCCGATGTCGTGGCGCCGCCGCCCGGCACCATCACCACCACGCCGGTATCGCCTTGCGGAATGGCCTGGGATTGCGCCTGACCTTGTACCGGGCGCTTGACCGTCGTCTTGCGGAAACCGCCGTTGGCCGACAGACGCTCACTGTTGGACACGGTCGTCCCCGCATCCACCACCGGGATCGAACCACGCTGTACGGTGGAGCAGCCGCTGAGCAAAGCCACGGCGGTCACCGCTGGAATCAACCACTTGTTCACTTGAAACCCTCTTCGCTTAATTCATCCAGCCCTTGACCCAATCCATCACCGACTCGCCCGACGCAGGGCTTTCGCCCGCACAGGAAGCGCCGGGTGGCGGTTCGCTGCCGCGAATATACGGCATCTGCACGGCGCCCGGACAGTTGGCATCAGAGCCCTGACCGGTACGCGAATCGACCCACGCCTGTACCACGTTATCCGGCTGTGGCATGTCCAGCGGCAGCGGATCGGCCTTGCGCATGAAGCTGGTCCAGACCTGCAGGGCACCGGTAGCACCGGTGAACGGCGTCTTGCCGTTATCGTCACGTCCGAGCCAGACCACTGCCAGCAGATCCTGACTGAAACCGGCAAACCAGCTGTCGCGCGAATCGTTACTGGTACCGGTCTTGCCGGCCAGCGTCAGCGTCTTGGGCAACACGTTGTAGACCGAGCTGCCGGTACCTTCGCGCATCACACGCTGCATGGCGTTCTGAATCAGGTAGATCGACGCCGGATCGAAACGCTGTTCGATCTGGAACGGATAACGCTTGAGCGGCTCGCCCTCGGCGGTCAGCACACTGCGGATTCCGCGCATCGGCGTATTGAAGCCACCGTTGGCGAGGGTCTGGTACATGGTCGCCACTTCGATCGGCGTCATGCCCCCGGCACCCAGCAGCATCGACGGAAACGCCGGGAACTCGCGGGTCACACCCAGGCGCCCGATGGTCTTGAGGACATTCGGAACACCCACCGCCAGCCCTAGACGCGAAGTCGACAGGTTGTAGGAATGCGCCAGCCCTTGATAGAGGAACACCGTACCGTGTGAGCGACGATCATAGTTCTGCGGTTTCCAGACCTGACCATCAGCACCCTTGATGGAAAGCGGGTCGTCCGACAGCCAACTGGTGAGCGTGTACTGACTCGGCTTTTCCAACGCCGTCAGATAAACCGCAGGTTTGACCAGAGAGCCAATCGGGCGCACTGCATCCAGGGCTCGGTTGAACCCGGCGTAACTGGCCTGGCGGCTGCCGATCATCGCCTGGACTTCGCCGGTTTCCGGGTTGGTCACGACCATCGCCGCTTCCACGTCATCGGCCCCCTTGCGGCCGGAAAGACGTTTGAACGTGTCATTGACCGAGGCTTCAGCCTTCATCTGCAGGATCGGGTCGAAACTGGTGAAGATCCGCAGGCCTTCTTCGGTCAAGTCCTCGTCACGGTAGTCTTCACGCAACTGGCGTTTGACCAGATCGATGAACCCCGGGAACGAGCTGTCGGCCAGCTTGCCGCGCGAGGTCACGCCCAGCGGCATTTTCTTTGCGGCCTCCACCTGTTCGGCAGACGCAACACCCTGCTGCTCAAGCACGTCGAGCACCAGGTTACGCCGCTCCAGCGCCCGCTCCGGGTTGCGCCGTGGGTTGTAATAGGACGGGCCCTTGACCATGCCGACCAACAGCGCGACCTGATGCAGTTTCAGCTCGGACAATGGCTGGCCGAAGAAGAACTGACTGGCCAGACCGAAACCGTGTACTGCACGCTGTCCATCCTGACCGACGAAGACTTCATTGAGGTACGCCTCAAGAATTTCCTTCTTGTCGTAATGCAGCTCAAGCAGCATCGCCATCATCGCTTCGGTGAGCTTGCGGGTCAGGCTGCGTTCGTTGGTGAGGTAGAAGTTCTTGACCAGTTGCTGAGTCAGCGTACTGCCGCCCTGGGTCATCTTGCCGCCGGATGTGTTGACCCAGATCGCCCGGGCAATCGACTTCGGCGAGACGCCCCAGTGACTGTAGTAATCCCGGTCTTCCACGGCGACCAGGGTTTCCAGCAGGTACGGCGGCACCTGATCGAGCTTGATCAGAATCCGGTCTTCAAGGTTTTTCGGATAGATCCCGCCGATCAGCAGCGGCTCCAGACGCACCACCGACAGCTTCGATCCGTTCGTCGCCGACAGTTCGGCCACGTAATCACCGGAGAAACGCACGCGCACCGGTTGCGGTTTCTCGAGGCCTTCGTAGAACTGGAAGCCACGGGTATTCAAATCGACGGTGTTGCCGTTGACCGCCGCAGCGCCGGGGCCATTGCTCACGGCTTCGCGGCGATAGCCCAGGGCATCGAGTTCGGTGAGGAAATCGTCCTTGCTCAACTTCTGTCCGACGAACAGCTCGAGCGGGCGCGCGTACACCTTGGCCGGGATGGTCCAGCGCTTGCCGGAGAACTTCTCCTGCACCACGGCATCGAGGTAAACGGCGAAGCCGGCCAGCACCACAAGGCCGACCAGACTGAGTTTAAGGGCCCAGCCCAACCATGGGCGCAGGCCCCGGGAAGGTGGTTTTTTAGGGGTACGGGGGGATCGAGTACGAGTCATGGCGGCGGATTATACGCACTTTATTCATACTCAACAGGAGCGCTCCGAGGTTTGCGTCGGGCGGGCGAGCGGCCATAATGGCGACCTCGAATTTCCCCAGTCTCTGAAGGATCGCCCGTGAGCCAGTCCCTGATCGCTGCCCTGCAAAACCCGGCCCTATACCCGCACCCTGTCGAAGGGTTTCAGGTCATCGAAACCCATATTTCGTGGGTTCTGCTCACCGGTCCTTACGCTTATAAAGTGAAGAAACCGGTGAATTTCGGTTTTCTCGATTTCACCAGCCTCGAATCACGCGAGCATTTCTGTGGCGAGGAGCTGCGACTGAATCAGCGCCTGACCGATGATTTGTATCTGGAAGTGTTGCCAGTGACCGGCAGTGCCGAAGCACCACAACTGGGCGGCGAAGGCCCGGCCATCGAATACGTGCTGAAAATGCGCCAGTTCCCGCAAACCGGCCTTTTGAGCACCCTGCAAGCCAATGGCGAACTGACCACTACACACATCGACGAAATGGCCGAGCAGATCGCTCGCTTCCACCTCAATGCGCCAAAGGTTCCGGCCGAGCATGAAGCCGGTACCCCGGATGCTGTCATGGCGCCGGTCTCGCAGAACTTCGAACAGATCCTGCCGTTCCTCAGCGACAAGAACGATCTGCTGCAACTCGAAGCGCTGAAAGCCTGGGCCGAAAGCAGCTTCGAACGCCTCAAGCCATTGTTCGCCCAGCGCAAGGCCGAGGGCTTCACCCGCGAATGCCACGGTGACATCCACTTGGGCAACGCCACCGTCATCGACGGCAAAGTGGTGATCTTCGACTGCATCGAGTTCAACGAACCGTTCCGCTTCACTGACGTCTGGGCCGACACTGGCTTCCTGGCGATGGACCTGGAAGACCGTGGCCTGAAATCCCTGGCCCGTCGTTTCATCAGCCAATACCTGGAGCTGACTGGCGACTATCAGGGTCTGGAAGTGTTGAACTTCTACAAGGCGTACCGAGCGCTGGTTCGTGCGAAGGTTGCGCTGTTCAGCATGCCTGCCGACGCAACCCCGGTGCAGCGCGCAACGACCCTGCGCCAATATCGCAACTACGCCAACCTGGCGGAAAGCTACAGCACCATTCCTTCGCGCTTCATGGCGATCACCCACGGCGTATCCGCTGTGGGCAAAAGCCACGTTGCCATGCGTCTGGTCGAAGCGCTGGGCGCGATTCGCCTGCGTTCCGACGTTGAACGCAAGCGTCTGTTCGGCGAGCAAACCGTTGCCAACGATGTTCAGGCCGGGATCTACAGCGCCGATGCCAGCACCGCGACTTATGCTCGTCTGCATGAAATCGCCGAAGTCATCCTGCACGCCGGTTTCCCGGTGGTGATCGATGCCACGTACCTCAAGCGCGAACAACGCGACAACGCCGCCAAAGTCGCCGAAGCCACCGGCACGCCTTTCCTGATCCTCGATTGCAATGCTCCACAGGCAGTGATCGAGAGCTGGCTGGCGATTCGTCAGGCAGACAAGAAGGATCCGTCCGACGCGACCCTCGCCGTGATCGAAGCACAGCAGGCTAACCGCGAAGCCCTGACGCCGGATGAAATCCTGCGCAGCAAACGCGTGCAGACCAATGAATCCGGCACTCTGGACACCGTCGTGGCGCAGATCCGCCAGCGTCTGCCAGGTCTGTAAGAAACTATTTCGGCCGTGAAGCCCTCGCTCGCTTCACGGCCGTCAAATAGTGGCACTATACTGGCGTCATAAAACCAACAGGTGATACGACATGAGCCAGCCGAAACTTCTCGACACCCCGCTTTATGCCTTGCTGCACAAAGACGACATCACAGGTTTCAACAATGAACGTCCGAAAGACGGCCCGATCGACATGGTCGGCGGTGATTTTCGCGGCCTCGACCTGCGTGAACTGAACGCCGATGGCGTGGATTTCCGGGACGCCTACTTCCGTTCCGCCGACCTGCGCGGCATCGACTTTCGCAACGCTTCGCTGGAAGGCGCGAGCCTGGCGCATGCGCAGATTTCCGGTGCCTACTTTCCGCCGGAGCTAAGTGCAGACGAAATCCTGATGTCGATGAATTTCGGTACGCGCCTGCGTTATCGCACCCGCTGATCTTTTGGAAACCTGAACCGTCCAGCGCCCCCGCTTTGCGCTGGACTGCGTGCCATTGGTAATTCTCCCTCGCCCTCCCCATCCTGATTCATCCGCGGAAACTGACCTTTCTTAGAAGCGTTTGCGTTGAATCCGACCAAACAACCACGCTTTTCCTACTGATGGCTACACTCCTGAGAAGATCGCCCACGCACCATTCGGCCGTCGCAAGGAGGCTTGATGAATGATGAACTGCAACACCTGAAGAATCTTGGCAAGACGTCGGCGCAATGGCTGCATGCCGTGGGCATCCACAGCGCCTCGGATCTGCGTCGCCTTGGCGCCGTGGATGCCTATCGGGCCGTGCGCACACGCGGGTTCCGGGCGTCGAAGGTGTTGTTGTATGCGATCGAAGGGGCGTTGATGGATGTGCACTGGAACGACATTCCAGCCGAACGCAAGGACGCTCTGAACAAACAGCTGGAAGCCATTTCCTCTCGCCACAAGAACTGACGGGCACTGACCGCCATGTACCTGCTCGGGGAACAATCGGCCCAGGCCGATGCATTGATCAACCACTTGCAGAGCTTGCCTGCGCAATGGCTTGAAGGCCTGGAGCCGTGCGGGCCAGCGCTGGAACTTGAAGCCACGGATGATCTGTTGGCACGTTTGCCGGACGACCAGCTGTTTTTGCTGACGCAAGGTGTCATCAACGGGCGACTCTGCGGTCGCGGCTTGTTTTACTGGCACGAGGGAGATTTGATCGGCCTGCAACAGGGTCCGGAATGGGCGGATTGCAGCTTGTATGCCTATAACCCGCTGACTTTACGGCCTTATCACCGAAGCGATTTGTTTCAACATGTGTATGGCGACTTTTCGCGCTCGGAACAGTTTCTGCGCTATCTGCTCGGGCAAATGGCACTGCTGGCGCATGCAGTCGCCGAGTTCAAGCCGCGCGAGTTTCGCAGCACCAATGGTTTCAAGCGGGTCGAAGCCGGAGACGTTCTGATCCGCGAGGGCGATGTCGCCGACCATGTGTTCGTGATTATCGAAGGACACGCCGAAGCGTTTGTTAACGGACACAAGGTAGGCGACGTGCCCAAGGATGAAATATTCGGCGCAATGGCCGTGTTCACCGGCGAACCGCGCAACGCAACAGTCATTGCCCGGCAAGCGAGCACCGTGATGCTGATCCCCGGCGATCAGTTTCTGAGCATGACCCGCAGCAATCCGAAAATCGCCCACAGCCTGATCGAAAGCATGGCGCGGCGCATCGACGAGCTCAACAAGCAGCTGACGGGATCGAACAGTCAGGTAACGCCCGTATACACAGGCCGTTGACGCCCTTGCCGGGACTAAACGACAGAAATGAAAAAACAATAGTTGACTCGTTAATGAGAATCGCTATGATTATCACAACTGGTCGCGAGATCAGTCGATATTCTGAAAAGCCCTTGGTTCGGACTCTCAGATTATCTCCTCATCAGGCTAATCACGGTTATTTGACCCGGTTTTTACCGGGTCTTTTTTTGCCTGTGGAAAAGTCATTTTTTGCCGAACTGTTTACGCATTTCGGCGCAATAATCCGGTTTCGGTGTGGCGGGGGTGAACCAGACATAATCAGCCATCGCCGCCGTGATCTGACTGCCCTGCTCCGCCAGCATCAGCACCGTCGGCGCTTCGGGCGCGCCCAGATCCAGCACATGCAGCGGCACACCGACATCCTTGCGCGCGTGATACGCACCCGCCAATAACAAGGCAGGCGCGGGCGCCGCCAACAATCGCGAGGCCATGCGTCGATCCCGCTGTTGCTGAACCGCCAGCATCGCCGGCATCTGTGATGACGGCAGCAAGCCGCAGTGAGAATCGCCGATCTGCTCCAACAACGTTTCTTTCACAGATTTGGCGTTGCTGCGCTCGCCGCTCAGGACAGGAGGATCGCGATAGAACGCGCGAATTTCGATGTTATCGAGATTGGCCGCCAGCAAAGGCCAGGATTGCGTCAGGGCGAACCGAACAATCGGCCCGTAGAGATTCCAGTCCCAACCGTCCTGCCAGGCCAATGCAGCAGGAAGATCCGCCGGCGGCGTTGAGGCATGTCGTACGTCATCAACCCGCGACTGTTGATCGGGTGTCAGCATTTCCAGCAGGAGGCTGCCCTGAGGGCGCGAGTCTTCGAGGTTCTGTAACAACCACAATTGAATGGCATGGTGATCGACGTTGTCATGCTGCTCGCCGATAACCACCCGCGATGGATTGCTCAGCTGAGTCAGTAATTGCTGCGCCGTCAGCCTCTCGCCACTGCGCAGATCCCGGATCTCGCCAACGACCGGCGGCGCCGCAACATGCTGGCAGCCTGCGAGCCACACCACCGCCAACAGCAAAATCCTGCGCATACCTTCACCTCGATGACGAAATCAGCGGGCGATGATCAGCGGATGCCCGCGCTCCGGGTGCGGTTGCACCAGCACTTCCAGACCGAAAACCGCCTTCAGCGATTCCGGACGCAATACCTGCTCAGGTGTATCCAGTGCGACCGGGCGCCCGCCTTCCAGCAGCAGGATGCGATCACAATAGCGCGCCGCCAGATTCAGATCATGCAGGATCACCAGCACCGCCGCGCCGCGATCGGCAAATTCGCGCACTGCCTGCAGCGTCGTGTGTTGATGCAACGGATCGAGCATCGAAGTCGGCTCATCCAGCAACAGGGTCTGCCCGGCCTGCCCCGGCCAGAGCTGCGCCAGCACCCGCGCCAGATGCACCCGCTGACGCTCACCGCCGGACAGTGCCAGATAACTGCGGCCACTCAGGTGTCCGGCATCGGCGGCCCGTAATGCGGCAGTGACGATCTCGTTATCGCGCGCCCGCCCGCTCTGATAAGGCAGACGCCCCATGCCGACCACTTCTTCGACACGAAAGGCAAAATCCAGGGTTGATACCTGCGGCAACACCGCCAGCCGCTGGGCGCGCTGAGTGCCACTCCAGTGGCTCAATACCTCACCGTCCAGCAACACTTCCCCTTCATGTGCGCTCAGCTCACCGCACAACGCGCCGAGCAAGGTGCTTTTGCCGGCGCCATTCGGCCCCAGCACGCCCAGCACTTCGCCCGGTTCGAGCTGCAGGCTGACGTCGGCCAGAACGGTCTTGCGGCCACGGCGGATGTGCAGATTGTGCGCGCACAGCATCAGGCACGCCCTCGCAGCAACAGATAAAGGAAGAACGGCGCACCGATGAACGCGGTGACGATGCCGATCGGCAGCTCCGCCGGTGCCAACGCCAGACGCGCCACCAGATCCGCCAGCAACAACAGACTGGCACCGGCCAGCACCGATGCCGGCAGCAATACCCGGTGATCCGGCCCCGCGAGCAAGCGCACCAGATGCGGCACCACCAATCCGACAAAGCCAATCATGCCCGCCGCGGCCACCGCTGCGCCGACGCCCAGCGCCGTGCAGAACACCAATTCACGCTTGAGCCGCTCGACATCGATCCCCAGATGCCCGGCTTCCGACTCGCCGAGCAGCAATGCATTGAGTGCCTTCGCCCGACGCGGAAGCCAGAGTGCAACACCGGCAGTGATGATCAGCAACGGCCACAACCGCGCATAGCTCGCGCCGTTAAGGCTGCCCAGGTTCCAGAACGTCAATGTGCGCAATGTGGCGTCGTCGGCCAGATAGGTAAACAACCCCACCGCCGAACTCGCCAGCGCCGTCAGAGCAATACCCGCCAGCAACATGGTCGCCACATGGGTCTGCCCGTTGCGGCGACCGAGGCGATAGACCAGCGCCGTCACGCCGAGCCCGCCAAGAAACGCGCAAACCGACAGCAGATAAGGCCCGAACCACTCGGGCAGACCGCCGAAAAACGAACCGCCGACGATCGCCACGGCAGCGCCCAACGCCGCGCCGCTCGAGACACCGACCAGCCCCGGATCGGCCAGCGGATTGCGAAACAGCCCCTGCATCGCCACCCCGGACAGCGCCAGCACACCGCCAACTGCCAACCCGAGCAGCGTACGCGGCAAACGAATCTGCCCGAGAATCAGCTCAGCCTGCTCCAGCCCGTCCGGCGCCAGCGGCACACCGATCATGCGCAGGGTAGCGCGCAAGGTATCGAACAACGGCAGGCTGACCGGCCCCAACGCCAGCGACAGCCAGATCGCCAGCAAACACAGCAGGATCAGGCCGATGAACAAGCCACGGGGTTTGACCAGCGTGGTCATTGGCCGCTCGGTGCCGGATAGAAACCGTCAGACAGGGTCTTCAGCGCAGCCGGCAAACGCGGCCCGAGCCCGCCCACCAGCAACGTCGGGTCCAGCTCCAGCACGCGTCCGGCCTTGGCCGCACGGCTGGAATTGAGGATCGGGTTTTCCTTGAACAACGCCGCTTTCGCCGCCTCGCCGGTCAGCGCACGGTCAGCGAACACCAGCACTTCAGGATCGAGACTGGCCAGGGACTCCACGGAAAACGGCTTGTAACCGGTGTGGGTCGCGAGGTTATGCCCGCCCGCCTGTTGCAGCAGCCAATCGGCGGCGGTGTCTTTGCCGGCGATCAGCGGTTTGCCGCCGGCATGGCCGAGCAGCAACAGCACGCCCGGCGCTTTCTGTTTAGTCTGCGCTTGGGCCACACGCGCCTTTTGCGCATCGAGTTGCTGTTGATAACGTTGCAGCAATTGCGCGGCCTGGCTTTCAGCGCCCAGTAACTGCCCCAAATGGGTGACGTTTTTTTCCAGCGTCGGCAGATCCGGCTGAGCCGAGAACAATTCCACCTGCACCTTGGCGCTGCGAACCTGCGAGATCACTGGCGGCGGGCCCATTTCTTCGGTACCGATCAGGATGTCCGGACGCAGGCTGAGGATGCCTTCGGCCGACAGGCTGCGCTGATAACCGATGCTCGGCAGCGACTGGAGGGATTGCGGATGCTGGCTGGTGGTGTCGACGCCCACCAACCTGGACTCGCCACCCAATGCACTCACCCACTCCGACAAGGCGCCACCGGCGCTGACCCAACGTTGCGGCAACTCGGCCGCTGCAGCCTGGTGGCTGACCAATAGTCCGACACACAGCGCAGCAACGCGGGTACTCAAGCGCATAGACAGCTTCCTTGAAAGGTTTTCCCGGGCATCGGGACGGCAGGCCAAGTATCCTCGGCAGCGGTCACCTCGCCACGGGCGAAGGCGGCCATTTGATAATTGTTTGCATTTGAACGTCAAGCTCGGACATATCCAGACACGAGCCGACACTGAGGATAGCCATGAAGTTTCTCTGCGCGGGTGCCGATCTGGTTGAAGGCGGCAGTCGCGGTTTCGATATCGACGGCAAAAAACTGTTTGCCGTGCGCCGCGCGGGGCAGGCTTACGTCTATCTCAATCGCTGCCCGCATCGGGGCGTCGGCCTGGAATGGCATCCCGACCAGTTTCTCGACCCGAGCAACAGCCTGATCCAGTGCGCCACCCACGGCGCACTGTTTCTGATCGAGGACGGAGAATGCGTCGCCGGCCCGTGCGCCGGGCAATCGCTGACGGCCATCCCTTGCCGTGAAGACGCGCAAGGGCTGTGGATCGATGTTTAACCGTTGAGCAGCACGTCCAGGCGCCGGTCGATCACCATCTCTTCATGGCTCAAACGCACGCCATACGCCAGTACTTCGACCCCACACGCCACCGCCTCGCGCAGCGCAGCGGCGTAGGTCGCGTCGATCTCCTCGGCCGGACGCACCGCTTCGACACCCGTGAGATTGACGCAGTACAACTGCACCGCGCGAATCCCGTCCCGGGCCAGATGCGCCAGCTCACGCAAATGCTTGGCGCCGCGCTCTGTCACCGCATCGGGAAATGCCGCGACCGCCGTGCCGTCGAAACCCAGCGTGACACTTTTCACTTCCACGTAGGCCGGGCCCGCCGGGTAATCGAGGCGAAAATCGATCCGGCTCTTTTCCTGTCCGTATGCCACTTCGCGCTTGAGCCCGGTAAACCCGTTCAATTCACTGATGACGCCGGTCTGCAAAGCTTCTTCGACCAGTGTGTTGGCGCGTCCGGTGTTCACGCAAAACAGCCGGCCCTGCGGGGTTTCGCCGACTTCCCAGGTACCGGGCAGCTTGCGTTTCGGATCATTGGAGCGGCTGAACCAGACCTGCCCGCCCTCGACCTGACAATTGAGCATCGAACCGGTGTTCGGGCAATGAATGGTCAGGAACTCGCCGCCAACGGTTTCGATATCGGCGAGAAAGCGTTTGTAACGGCGGATCAACCGTCCCTCTTCAAGAGGAGGATGAAAGCGCATCAGCCTTGCCAGCTCTTCAAGCCACGGGCGATGCGTTCCACCGCTTCCTGCAGGCGAGGGAGGTTTTGCGTGTAGGCAAAGCGCACATGATGGCCAGCCTGATAACGACCGAAATCCAGACCCGGGGTGAACGCCACATGCTCGGTTTCAAGGAAATGCCGGCAGAACGCGAAGGCATCACCGCCGAACTGGCTGATATCGGCATACAAGTAGAACGCGCCTTCCGGCTCCACGGCGATGTTGAAACCCAGCTCCCGCAGTGCGGGCAGCAGGAAATCGCGGCGACGA
The DNA here is from genome assembly GCF_017491585.1 of Pseudomonas sp. 58(2021). Classification (NCBI taxonomy): domain Bacteria; kingdom Pseudomonadati; phylum Pseudomonadota; class Gammaproteobacteria; order Pseudomonadales; family Pseudomonadaceae; genus Pseudomonas; species Pseudomonas sp. 58(2021). The sequence continues at coordinate 313,468 of NZ_JAFGYZ010000004.1, read as the reverse complement.
CCGAATTCGGCGCGGCGCTCTTCGAGGATCGCGATGGTCTCTGGCTCGAAACAGGCCAGCGCCGCATGCTGGGCCATGCTCGGCGCGCTGATGTAGAGGTTTTGCGCGAGCTTTTCCAGCTCACTGACGGCAGCATCCGGCGCCACCAGCCAGCCGAGGCGCCAACCCGTCATGCCGAAATACTTGGAAAAACTGTTGAGGACAAACGCACTGTCGTCGACTTCCAGAACACTGGCGGCATCGGTGCCGTAAGTCAGGCCGTGGTAGATCTCGTCCACCACCAGATGCCCGTGACGCGCCTTGATGGCTGTGGATAACCCCGCCAGTTCGTCGCGCGTCAGGATCGTTCCGGTCGGGTTGGCGGGCGAAGCCACCAAGGCGCCGACACTGTCGTGATCCCAGTGGCGCTCCACCAGATCAGGCGTCAGTTGATACCTGACATCCGGGCCTACAGGAACCAGTTGCGCCGCGCCCTCGACCAGACGCAAAAAGTGCCGGTTGCACGGATAGCCGGGATCGGCCAGCAGCCAGTGCTTGCCCGGATCCACCAGCAATGCACTGGCCAGCAGCAGTGCCCCGGAGCCGCCCGGAGTGATCAGAATGCGCCGCGGGTCGATATTCAGACCATAACGGGTCTGATAAAAACCGGAAATCGCCTCCCGCAGCTCGGGAATCCCGCGCGCTGCGGTGTAACGGGTCTTGCCCGCCGTCAGCGCAGCCTGGCCGGCGCGGATAATCGGTTCGGCCGTCGTGAAGTCCGGCTCACCGATTTCCAGGTGGATCACGTCGTGGCCGGCGGCCTGCAATTCATTGGCCCGCGCCAGCAACGCCATCACATGGAACGGTTCGATCGCACGACTGCGCGCACTGTAGGGCTGAGCCATTGGCCTTCCTTCAACGAGTGAAAAGAAACGATTCTACCCATCTGCCGGAACGAGCGAGAACCCGCAGTGGTCACAGCCTCAAGAACACTGGACTGTAACGACCCGAGCGTACGCTCCAGGATTGACTAAAATCAGTGATTGAGCAGGTCTGCAACATTGCCGGACATGGCTTGGCAAACATTTGCAAGCCCCAACGGCCACGCGCTCGACATCCGGGAGTAGCGCGGGCCGAATTGATCTGGTAAGTTCGCCCGCTTGCAGCCGCAGGGCCGGCAGGTGTCGGTGATGGAGCAATCCTGCGCAATGGATTACAAGAGTAGAGGCGGTCCATTTCATGCCCACCCAAGCAAAGCAACAGGCAAGTCAGACCCTCAGCGGTTTCGAACCCTACGTCCCGAAAGCGGGCGAAGAGTACATGGGCGCTCCAATGCGCGCGCACTTCACCAAGATCCTGTCCAAGTGGAAGCAGGAGTTGATGCAGGAAGTCGACCGCACTGTTGATCACATGAAAGACGAAGCGGCCAACTTTCCTGATCCGGCCGACCGTGCCAGCCAGGAAGAAGAGTTCGCCCTCGAGCTGCGCGCCCGCGACCGCGAGCGCAAACTGATCAAGAAGATCGACAAGACCCTGCAACTGATCGAAGACGAAGAGTACGGCTGGTGCGACTCTTGCGGCATCGAGATCGGCGTCAAGCGCCTCGAAGCCCGCCCGACTGCCGACATGTGCGTCGACTGCAAGAACCTGGCGGAAATCAAGGAAAAGCAGGTCGGCAAGTAATCCCGACCTGAACGAAAAACGGAGCGTGCGAACGCTCCGTTTTTGTTTCTGCCGTTTTTTACTCTTCAAGTAACATCGCCCTCATGACTGCCAACACTTCCCCCGCCTACATCGGCCGCTTCGCCCCCACGCCCAGTGGCCACCTGCACTTCGGTTCGCTGGTAGCTGCCCTCGCTTCCTATCTGGACGCCCGCTCGGTGAACGGCCGCTGGCTGGTGCGCATGGAGGATCTCGATCCGCCCCGTGAAGAGCCCGGCGCGCAAGCGGCGATTCTCAAGGCGCTGGAAAGCTATGGCTTCGAATGGGACGGCGAAATGGTCCGCCAAAGCGATCGGCACGAAGCCTACGCCCAGGTGCTCGACAGCCTGTTCAATCACGGCCTCGCCTACGCCTGCACCTGTTCGCGCAAACAGCTGGAGCCGTATCACGGCATTTATCCTGGGCTATGCCGCAACGCCGGCCATGACCAGGAAGATGCCGCAATTCGCCTGCGCGTACCGGAGCTGGAATATCACTTCATCGACCGGGTACAGGGCGAATACCGCCAACATCTGGGCCGTGACGTGGGTGATTTCGTGATCCGTCGCCGCGACGGTCTCTACGCCTACCAACTGGCGGTGGTGCTGGACGACGCCTGGCAGGGCATCACCGACATCGTGCGCGGTGCCGATCTGCTCGACTCGACGCCGCGCCAGCTGTACCTGCAAGAACTGCTGGGCCTGCGTCAGCCGCGTTATCTGCACTTGCCCCTGATCACCCAGCCGGACGGCAACAAGCTCGGCAAGTCCTATCGCTCGCCACCGCTGGAAGCCGGTCAGGCCACGCCATTGTTGCTGAGAGCCTTGCGTGCGCTTGGGCAAGAGCCGGGGCCTGAACTGGCCCACGCCTCGCCGCAGGAGCTGCTGAAATGGGGCAGCACCCACTGGGATGCGACAAAGATCCCGCGCACACTGACCCTGCCCGAAGCGCGACTGCTGTGACGACACTTGCAGTGGCGCGCCCATCCGTTACCATCGCCGCACGTTTTCGGGCACGCGCATAAAAAAGAGAGGCCGGGATGTACATCTATCGCTTGGTCCTGCTTCTGGTCGTGGGGATCTACCTGTTTTCTCCTGCCATCATGGATTGGTGGATCGACGCTACGGGCGCCTGGTATCGCCCTTATCTGCTCTGGCTGATCCTGATTGTCGTGACCTTCATCCTGCAGAGCCAAAAAGATGCCGATGAGCTTTAGCCTGACCCAGATGCTGCTGATCAGCGCCGCCTACCTGGCCGCGTTGTTCGGCGTGGCCTGGATCAGTGAACGGGGCATGATCCCGCGGGCGATCATTCGCCATCCGTTGACCTACACCCTGTCGCTGGGGGTTTACGCCAGTGCGTGGGCGTTCTACGGCACGGTGGGTCTGGCTTATCAGTATGGCTACGGCTTTCTGTCCAGCTATCTCGGGGTGTCCGGCGCGTTCCTGCTGGCGCCGGTGCTGCTGTATCCGATCCTCAAGATCACCCGCACCTATCAGCTGTCGTCGCTGGCGGACCTGTTCGCCTTCCGCTTTCGCAGCACCTGGGCCGGTGCACTGACCACGATTTTCATGCTGATCGGCGTCCTGCCATTGCTGGCCCTGCAGATTCAGGCCGTAGCCGATTCCATCGGCATCCTCACCGGCGAACCGGTGCAGAATCGCGTAGCCCTGGCGTTCTGTGCGCTGATCATCCTGTTCACGATTTTCTTCGGCTCCCGTCACATCGCCACCCGTGAAAAGCACGAGGGGCTGGTCTTCGCGATTGCCTTCGAATCGGTGATCAAACTGGTGGCCCTCGGCGGCGTGGGCCTCTACGCGCTGTACGGCGTATTCGACGGCCCGCAACAGCTCGAACTGTGGCTGCTGCAGAACCAGACCGCCCTCGCCGCCCTGCACACCCCGTTGCAGGAAGGCCCGTGGCGCACGTTGCTGCTGGTGTTTTTCGCCTCGGCGATCGTGATGCCGCACATGTATCACATGACCTTCACCGAAAACCTCAATCCGCGCTCGCTGGTCAGCGCGAGCTGGGGTCTGCCGCTGTTCCTGCTACTGATGAGCCTGGCGGTGCCGCTGATTCTCTGGGCCGGCCTGAAACTCGGCGCCACCACCAATCCGGAATACTTCACCCTCGGCATCGGCATCGCCGCCAACAGCAAATCGCTGGCCCTTCTGGCGTATGTCGGCGGTCTGTCGGCGGCCAGCGGCCTGATCATTGTCACCACACTGGCGCTGTCGGGCATGGCCCTGAACCACCTGGTGCTGCCGCTCTATCAGCCACCGGCCGAGGGCAATATCTATCGCTGGCTGAAATGGACCCGCCGGGCGCTGATCGTCGCGATCATCATGGCCGGCTTCTGCTTCTACCTGATGCTGGGCGCCGAGCAGGATCTGGCCAACCTCGGCATCGTCGCTTTCGTAGCCACCCTGCAGTTTCTGCCCGGTGTGCTGTCGGTGCTGTACTGGCCGACCGCCAATCGTCGCGGCTTTATCGCCGGTCTGCTGGCGGGGATCGTGGTGTGGGTCGTGACCATGCTGCTGCCGCTGGTCGGCAATCTGCAGGGTTTCTATATTCCGCTGCTGAACATGATCTATGTGCTGGACGACACCAGCTGGCACATGGCGGCCATCGCCTCGCTGGCGGCCAACGTCCTGATGTTCACGCTGATTTCGCTGTTCACCAATGCCAGCCCCGAAGAGGCCAGCGCTGCCGAAGCCTGCGCTGTGGATAACGTGCGCCGTCCGCAACGCCGCGAACTGCACGCCGCCTCGCCACAGGAATTCGCCACGCAACTGGCCAAGCCGCTGGGCGCCAAGGCTGCACAGAAGGAAGTCGAGCAGGCCCTGCGCGACCTTTATCTGCCTTTCGATGAACGCCGCCCTTATGCCTTGCGCCGCTTGCGTGACCGGATCGAAGCCAACCTCTCCGGCCTGATGGGCCCGAGCGTAGCCCAGGACATGGTGGAAACCTTCCTGCCGTACAAGGCCGGCGGCGAAAACTACGTCACCGAAGACATCCACTTCATCGAAAGCCGCCTCGAGGATTACCACTCGCGCCTCACCGGCCTGGCTGCCGAACTCGATGCCCTGCGCCGCTACCACCGCCAGACCTTGCAGGAACTGCCGATGGGCGTCTGCTCGCTGGCCAAGGATCAGGAGATCCTGATGTGGAACAAGGCCATGGAAGAGCTGACCGGGATTGCCGCGCAACGGGTCGTCGGCTCGCGCCTGAGTACCATCGCCAATCCGTGGAAAGAATTGCTGCAAGGTTTCATCAACCTGCCCGACGAACATTTGCACAAGCAGCATCTGGCGCTCGACGGCCAGACCCGCTGGCTGAACCTTCACAAAGCGGCCATCGACGAGCCGTTGGCACCGGGTAACAGCGGCCTCGTGCTGTTGGTGGAAGACCTGACCGAAACCCAGATGCTCGAAGACAAACTGGTGCACTCCGAACGCCTGGCCAGCATCGGTCGTCTCGCGGCCGGCGTGGCGCATGAAATCGGCAACCCGATCACCGGCATTGCCTGTCTTGCGCAAAATCTTCGGGAAGAACGCGAAGAAGACGGCGAACTGACGGAAATCAGCGGCCAGATCCTCGAGCAGACCAAACGCGTGTCACGCATCGTGCAGTCGTTGATGAGCTTCGCCCATGCCGGCAGCCATCAGCACAGCGACGAGCCCGTCTGTCTGGCGGAAGTGGCTCAGGACGCCATCGGTCTGCTGGCGTTGAACCGGCGCAACTTCGAAGTCCAGTTCTACAACCTGTGCGACCCGGATCACTGGGTTGAAGGCGACCCGCAACGTCTCGCCCAGGTGTTGATCAATCTGCTCTCCAACGCCCGTGACGCCTCGCCTGCCGGCAGTGCGGTGCGGGTCAAGAGCGAAGCCGGCGAACACACGGTCGATCTGATCGTCGAGGACGAAGGCAGCGGTATTCCATCGAGCATCATGGACCGATTGTTCGAACCCTTCTTCACCACCAAGGACCCTGGCGAAGGCACCGGTCTGGGCCTTGCACTGGTCTATTCCATCGTTGAAGAGCATTATGGACAAATCACCATCGACAGCCCGGCTGATGTTCAGAGCCAGCGCGGCACCCGTATCCGGGTGACTTTGCCGCGCCATGTCGAAGCGACGTCCGCTGTGAACTGAGACCGTCGAGAGTATCGAATCAATGCCGCACATTTTGATCGTCGAAGACGAAACCATTATCCGCTCCGCCTTGCGCCGCCTGCTGGAACGCAACCAGTACCAGGTCAGCGAAGCCGGTTCAGTGCAGGAAGCACAAGAACGCTTCAGTATTCCCACATTCGATCTGATCGTCAGCGACCTGCGTCTGCCGGGTGCTCCGGGCACCGAGCTGATCAAGCTCGGCCAGGGCACGCCAGTGCTGATCATGACCAGCTACGCCAGCCTGCGCTCGGCGGTCGACTCGATGAAGATGGGTGCGGTGGATTACATCGCCAAGCCTTTCGACCACGATGAAATGCTTCAGGCTGTCGCGCGGATCCTGCGTGATCGCCAGTCGGCGCCTGCCGCCGGTGAAGCAGCGTCTTCCAAATCGGCCAACGGCAACGGCAAATCCGCCATCGACAACAGCAATGGCGAGATCGGCATCATCGGCTCCTGCCCGCCGATGCAGGACCTTTACGGCAAGATCCGTAAAGTCGCCCCGACCGATTCCAATGTTCTGATCCAGGGCGAGTCCGGCACCGGTAAAGAGCTGGTGGCCCGCGCCCTGCACAACCTGTCGAAACGCGCCAAGGCACCGATGATCTCGGTGAACTGCGCCGCCATTCCGGAAAGCCTGATCGAGTCCGAACTGTTCGGTCACGAGAAAGGCGCGTTCACCGGAGCCAGCGCCGGTCGCGCCGGTCTGGTGGAAGCGGCAGACGGAGGCACGCTGTTCCTCGACGAGATTGGCGAACTGCCTCTGGAAGCTCAGGCCCGCCTGTTGCGCGTACTGCAGGAAGGCGAAATTCGCCGGGTTGGCTCGGTGCAGTCGCAGAAGGTCGATGTCCGGTTGATCGCTGCAACCCACCGGGACCTCAAGAGCCTGGCGAAAATCGGCCAGTTCCGTGAGGACTTGTACTACCGCCTCCACGTGATCGCGTTGAAACTGCCAGCCCTGCGCGAGCGCGGCGCCGACGTCAACGAAATCGCCAATGCGTTCCTCGCTCGCCAGAGCGCGCGCATCAACCGCACCGACCTGAAATTTGCCGCCGATGCCGAACAGGCGATCCGGCACTATTCCTGGCCGGGCAACGTGCGGGAACTGGAAAACGCCGTCGAGCGCGCCGTGATTCTGAGTGAAAGCCCGGAAATCTCCGCCGACCTGTTGGGCATCGACATCGAGCTGGGGGATCTGGAGGATGACGAGTTCATCGGTCTGCCGGCGCAACCGGCCGGTAACGCCAGCAACAGCAGCCACGAGCCGACCGAAGATCTGTCGCTGGAAGATTACTTTCAGCATTTCGTGCTCGAGCATCAGGACCACATGACCGAGACTGAACTGGCGCGCAAACTGGGCGTCAGCCGCAAATGCCTGTGGGAACGCCGTCAGCGTCTGGGCATTCCACGGCGCAAGACCGGGGTCGCCAGCGAGAGCTGAACATTACCTGTCGAGTGTGCGGGTAACGGTTGAGGATGTGAAAAAACTGTTACCTCAGTCTTTTCACGTAACAGAAGCCGGGGTTATCGGTAACGAAACCCCGGCTTTTTTTCGCCCCGAGAAAACGGTTATATCGACCTAACCCCTTGTTTTATTGGGGTTCGCAAAAGTTGGCACGGCCCCTGCTATATCTTTGGTACAAGAACAATAACAAGCAATGCACAAGACAATAAAAATAAGACGAATCGACTCACGCACAATAAAAACAAGACGGCGAGAGGCGCAGCTAACTGATTCTTTTGGAGAGGCGTTGTATTTGGGGCTTGCCCCACGACCAGGCCGAGAACAACAAAAACTGTCCTAAGACAGAGCCTGTACTGGTTGGATCGAGAGATCACTGCAATTCAGCGACCAAAGCAATCCGTTTGCTCTTGGCTCCCGATTGGGAGGGTCATGAAGGAAAAGCTTCATGGCGAGGGCACTCAACAAAAACAAGAAGCCCGAATCAATAATAAAAAGAGCACGCAACTACTTCTTGGGGAGCTTCGGCTCCCCTTGTAGTTTCTCCTTTCCGGGAAATTCTCCCTTTCTGACGCATCTCCACCCCTCTAGCCTGCGGCCTGCAGCGCAAAACGGCAGCGTCCTACACCATCCCTCGACTAAATGCTAGAATCCCGGCCCATCATGCGGTCATTCTCTGGTATGGCCGAACATTCCTTCAAACAGTGCATCCCATGCTGAAGAAGCTGTTCCAGTCATTCCGAACTCCCCTGCGTCGTACGCAACACATCCGTAGCACGCCTGAAGTCCTCAACAGCGGCCAACATTCGCTGCAAAAGGCGCAATTCAGCCGATACGCGGTCAACATCGTCGAACGTCTGCAGGGCGCCGGCTACCAGGCCTATCTGGTTGGCGGCTGCGTGCGAGACATGCTGCTGGGCATCACGCCCAAAGACTTTGACGTTGCCACCAGCGCCACCCCCGAGCAGGTCCGCGCCGAATTCCGCAATGCGCGGATCATCGGTCGCCGCTTCAAGCTGGTACACATCCATTTCGGTCGCGAAATCATCGAGGTCGCGACCTTCCGCGCCAATCACCCGCAAAACGAAGACGACGAAGACAGCAACCAGTCTTCGCGCAATGAGAGCGGGCGCATTCTGCGCGACAACGTCTACGGCACCCTGGAAGAAGACGCGCAGCGCCGCGACTTCACCATCAACGCCCTGTATTACGACCCGGTCAGCGAGCGCATTCTCGATTACGCCAACGGCGTGCACGACATCCGCAATCACCTGATCCGCCTGATCGGCGACCCGAAACAGCGCTACCAGGAAGACCCGGTACGGATGCTGCGGGCCGTGCGTTTCGCCGCCAAGCTCAACTTCGGCATCGAAAAGCACACCGTGCAGCCGATCCGCGAACTGGCGCCGATGCTGCGCGAGATTCCGTCGGCCCGGCTGTTCGAGGAAGTGCTCAAGCTGTTCCTCTCCGGGCATGGCGCCATCACCTTCGAGATGCTGGTCGACCTGCAGTTGTTCGCGCCGTTGTTCCCGGCCAGCGCCGATGCGCTGGAATACAACCCGGAATACACCCACACACTGATCAGCGAAGCACTGACCAACACTGACCTGCGGATCAAGCAGAACAAACCGGTGACCCCGGCGTTCCTGTTCGCCGCGTTGCTGTGGCCAGCCCTGCCGGCCCGCGTGTTGCGTCTGCAGGAACGTGGCATGCCGCCGATTCCGGCGATGCAGGAAGCTGCCCACGAGTTGATCGCCGAACAGTGCCAGCGCATTGCGATTCCAAAACGCTTCACCATGCCGATCCGCGAGATCTGGGACATGCAGGAACGTCTGCCACGCCGCAGCGGCAAACGCGCCGACCTGTTGCTGGACAATCCGCGCTTCCGCGCCGGCTATGACTTCCTGCTGTTGCGTGAAAGCGCCGGTGAGCAGACCGATGGCCTGGGCGAATGGTGGACCGACTATCAGGACGCCAACGACAGCGAGCGCCGCGACATGATCCGCGATCTCAGCGGCAAGGAAGACGGCGCCAGCGGTGCGCCACGCAAGCGTCGCCGCAGCGGCGGTTCCAAGCGCAAGCGCGCCGGCGCACCGAGCGCCACGGGCGAATAAGGCATGGAACGCATCTACATCGGCATGGGCAGCAACCTGGCTGACCCGGCCGAACAACTGCGCAGTGCGGTCGACTCACTGGGGCAACTGCCGGATACGGTCCTGGCTGGCGTGTCTGCCTTTTACCAGAGCGACTCGCTGCTGCCGGGCCAGCCGCGTTATACCAACGCGGTCGCAGCGCTCGACAGCACACTCGCTCCGCTGCAACTGCTCGATGCCTTGCAAGCCATCGAAAACGGTCAGGGTCGCGAACGCCTGGAGCGCTGGGGTCCTCGCACGCTGGATCTGGACATCCTGCTGTTCGGTGACCGCCTGATCGATGAGCCGCGCCTGAAAGTCCCGCATTACCACATGCAGGAGCGTGCATTCGTCCTGTATCCCCTGGCCGAACTGGCCCCCGAAGATCTGCGCCTTGCCGATGGCCGCACCCTTGCCGATCTTCTCGCAGCCTGCCCGTTCGTCGGCCTCGAACGCCTTCCCCACCCCTGACATCTATCCCACATCGACTTATCCAAATCCCGGTTTTTGTCGGACAAAAACTACGCAGATCAGGCCCGCCGGCCCGCTGAATCGCATCAGTAACGCCGGTAACACTCCCGTCGTAACAATGCGGTAACACATGCAATTGACTTCCTGAGGCCTCATCACGACTATAGGCGTCCCGCTGCCGCCAACCCGGCATACAAGGGCGCAATCCAGGCCTTATAAGCACGACAAAAGAGCGTGCGCCTGAATAGATGACGAATCACGCGCGTTACTCGCAGTAGTTTCCAAAGCGCCTGAACGAGGATTTCTTACATGCCAGCCATCACTCTGACCACGCTCCAGAGCCTCAAGCAGAAAGGTGAGAAGATCACCATGCTGACCTGCTATGACGCGACCTTCGCCCACGCCTGCAACGAGGCTGGTGTTGAAGTGCTGCTGGTGGGCGACTCCCTCGGCATGGTCCTGCAAGGTCACGACAGCACCCTGCCGGTGACCATTGCGGAAATGGCCTACCACACCGCCTGCGTCAAGCGCGGCAACACCGACGCCCTGATCCTGGCCGACCTGCCGTTCATGGCCAACGCGACCCTCGAGCAAACCATGACCAACAGCGCCATGCTGATGCAGGCCGGCGCGCACATGGTCAAGGTCGAAGGTGCGCTGTGGCTGGCGGATTCGATCCGCCTGCTGGCCGAACGCGGCGTACCGGTCTGCGCCCACATGGGCCTGACCCCGCAAGCCGTGAACATTCTCGGTGGCTATAAAGTGCAGGGGCGCAACGAGAACCAGGCACGCCAGATGCGTGCCGACGCGATCTCCCTGGAGCAGGCCGGCGCGGCGATGCTGCTGCTCGAATGCGTGCCAAGCGAACTGGCTGCCGAAATCAGCCAGGCGGTGAAAATCCCGGTAATCGGCATCGGCGCCGGCACCGACACCGACGGTCAGGTACTGGTCCTGCACGACATGCTCGGCCTGTCGATCAGTGGCCGCGTGCCAAAGTTCGTGAAGAACTTCATGCAGGGTCAGGACAGCATCCAGTCCGCACTGAAGGCTTATGTGAACGAAGTCAAAGCCACCACTTTCCCTGGGATAGAACACGGATTCTCTGCATGAACACCGTCAAAACCGTACGTGAACTGCGCGCCGCCGTGGCTCGCGCCCGCAGTGAGGGCAAGCGCATCGGCTTCGTCCCGACCATGGGCAACCTGCACAGCGGCCACATCGCATTGATCACCAAGGCCAAACAGCGTGTGGATTTCGTGGTCGCGAGCATTTTCGTCAACCCGCTGCAGTTCGGCGCCGGCGAAGACCTCGACAAATACCCGCGTACGCTGGCCGCGGATCAGGAAAAACTGCTGGAAGCCGGTTGCTCCCTGTTGTTCGCCCCGACAGTCGAAGAAATGTACCCCGATGGCATGGCCGGTCAGACCCGGGTCAGCGTGCCACAGCTTTCCGAAGGCCTGTGCGGCGCCAGCCGTCCGGGACACTTCGAAGGCGTGGCGACCGTGGTCAGCAAGCTGTTCAACATGGTCCAGCCGGACCTGGCGATCTTCGGTCAGAAAGACTTCCAGCAACTGGCGGTGATCCGCGCGCTGGTGCATGACCTGAACATGCCGATCCAGATCATCGGCGAGCCAACCGTACGTGCTGCCGACGGTCTGGCGCTGTCGTCGCGCAACGGCTTTCTCAGCGAAGAACAGCGTGCCGTGGCACCGGTGGTCTATCGCACCCTGTGCGCCATTGCCGACTCGATCAAGCAAGGCGAGCGCGATTTCCCGGCGTTGATCCAGGCTCAGCGGCAACAGCTGGAAGTGGCCGGTCTGCGGCCGGACTACCTGGAAATCCGCCACGCCGTGACCCTGCGTCCGGCGACGGCAGAAGATCGTGATCTGGTGATTCTGGTGGCTGCGTTCCTCGGCACCACCCGATTGATCGACAACCTGCACCTGAATCTCGATACCCCCGCGTAAACACCGCCATCCCCCTGTGGGAGCCTGCCTGCAGGCGAAAGCGATCCATCGGTCAGAAATGATGCTGACTGCCGGGCCGTAATCGCCAGCAGACTGGCTCCCACATCGCTTTGTATCACCTGCGGCGTGTATTGCTGCCTACCTGCCCATCGGGCAAACTGCCCGCCGTTCTACTCGCGCGATGAGCAGGGACTTGCTTGCATTACCCGCCGTCTGTCGGCCTCTCCTGTTATCGATGTTAAAAAAGTACAGGTAACAGGTCAGAAGAAGCCAAGACAGATCGCAGCGCTGGGTTTACTGTATTCGCCCTGCGCCAAAGTAATCGTGTCGACGCAGTTGCCCCCTCGCCCAAACATGGCGGGGAGGTCTTTTCAGTGTTCAAAAGGCCGTTCAAGTAAAAAGGAAAACCGCAGCGATGGCGTACTACCGCACTCCTCATGACGTTACCGCTCTGCCTGCCTGGCAAGCGTTGAAAGATCACCGCCAAGCCATGCAGGATTTCAGCATGCGCGAAGCCTTCAACGCCGATCCGCAGCGCTTCAATCAGTTCACTCTCAGCAGCTGCGGACTGTTTCTCGACTATTCGAAGAATCTGATCAACGCCGAGACCCGCAACCTGCTGGTGGGTCTGGCCAATGAAGTCGATCTCAAGGGCGCGATCAAGGCCCTGTTCGACGGCGAAATCGTCAACTCCTCCGAAGGCCGCCCGGCGCTGCACACCGCCCTGCGTCGCCCGGTCGGCGACAAGCTGTCGGTCAACGGCGTCAACGTGATGCCTGAAGTACACAAGGTGCTGAACCAGATCACCGATCTCGTGGGCCGCATCCACGACGGTCTGTGGCGCGGTTACACCGAGAAGCCGATCACCGACGTGGTGAACATCGGCATCGGTGGTTCTTTCCTTGGCCCCGAGCTGGTCTCCGAGGCCCTGCTGTCCTACGCCCAGAAAGGCGTACGTTGCCATTACCTGGCGAACATCGACGGCAGCGAATTCCACGAGCTGACGCAAAAACTGCGCGCCGAGACCACGCTGTTCATCGTTTCGTCGAAGTCGTTCAACACCCTCGAAACCCTGAAAAATGCCCAGGCCGCTCGCGCTTGGTACCTGGCTCAGGGTGGTTCGGAAGCCGAACTGTATCGCCACTTCATCGCCGTCTCGAGCAACAACGCGGCAGCCGTGGCTTTCGGTATCCGTGAAGAGAACATCTTCCCGATGTGGGACTGGGTCGGCGGTCGTTATTCGCTGTGGTCGGCCATCGGCCTGCCAATCGCGCTGGCCATCGGCATGTCCAACTTCAAGGAACTGCTGTCCGGTGCCTACACCATGGACCAGCACTTCCAGAGCGCGCCGTTCGAACAGAACATGCCGGTGCTGCTGGCCCTGCTCGGCGTGTGGTACGGCAACTTCTGGGGCGCGCAAAGCCACGCGATCCTGCCGTACGACCACTACCTGCGTAACATCACCAAGCACTTGCAACAGCTGGACATGGAATCCAACGGCAAGAGCGTGCGCCAGGACGGCACCGCAGTGTCGACCGATACCGGCCCGGTGATCTGGGGCGGCGTCGGCTGCAACGGTCAGCACGCTTACCACCAGCTGCTGCACCAGGGCACCCAACTGATCCCGGCCGACTTCATCGTGCCAATCGTCAGCTTCAACCCGGTCTCCGACCACCACCAGTGGCTGTACGCCAACTGCCTGTCGCAGAGCCAGGCGCTGATGCTCGGCAAGACCCTGCCGGAAGCCGAAGCGGAACTGCGCGACAAGGGCATGAGCGAAGACCAGGTGCAGAAACTGGCACCGCACAAGGTGATCCCGGGCAATCGTCCGAGCAACACCCTGGTGGTCGAGCGCATCAGCCCGCGTCGTCTCGGCGCACTGGTGGCGATGTACGAACATAAAGTCTTCGTGCAAAGCGTGGTCTGGGGCATCAACGCCTTCGACCAGTGGGGCGTGGAACTGGGCAAGGAACTGGGCAAGGGCGTCTACAACCGTCTGGTCGGCAGCGAAGAAACCGCCGCTGAAGACGCGTCCACACAAGGCCTGATCAACTACTTCCGCGGCCGTCACCGCGGCTGATCCAGCCCTGAACACACCCCCTCTCCATGAGGGGGTGTTTGTTTACAGGTATTGAACCCTCCCCGCTCTCGGCGCATCTTTATCCTTGTCGCACAACAAGAATAAGGAACCGTCATGTTCGATATCAGCACGTTCCCCAAAGCCGATGCCGTCCGCCGGGCAGCCCAGTTGAGTCAGGACGACTACCAGCGCCTGTACCGCGAATCCATTGAACACCCCAGCACCTTCTGGGCCGAACAGGCCACCCGCTTCCTCGACTGGAGCACACCGTGGCAGACCGTCCAGCGCTATGACCTGAAGACCGGCCAAGCCGCCTGGTTTGCCGGTGGCAAGCTGAACGTCAGCTACAACTGCATCGACCGTCATCTGGAAAAGCGTGGCGACCAGACCGCCATTGTCTGGGAAGGCGACGATCCCGCCGAATCCACGCAAATCACCTACAGCAAACTCCATCACCACGTCTGCCGACTGGCCAACGTGCTGAAAAGCCGTGGCGTGAAGAAAGGCGACCGGGTGTGCATCTACATGCCGATGATTCCCGAAGCGGCCTACGCCATGCTGGCCTGCGCGCGGATCGGTGCGATTCACTCGGTGGTGTTTGGCGGTTTTTCACCGGACTCGTTACGCGACCGCATTCTCGACGCCGACTGCCGCACCGTGATCACCGCCGATGAAGGCGTGCGCGGTGGCAAATTCGTGCCGTTGAAACACAATGTCGACAAGGCCCTGCAGAGTTGCCCGAATGTCGGCACCGTCGTGGTGGTCGAGCGCACACAGAACAAAGTCAACTGGGTCGAAGGTCGCGACCTCTGGTATCACCAGGCCGTGCGTGACGTCAGCGACGATTGTCCGCCGGAACCGATGGACGCCGAAGATCCGCTGTTCATCCTCTACACCTCCGGCAGCACCGGCAAACCCAAGGGCGTGCTGCACACCACCGGCGGTTACCTGTTGCAGGCGGCGATGACCTTCAAGTACGTGCTCGACTACCGCGACGGCGAAGTGTTCTGGTGCACCGCCGACGTCGGCTGGGTCACCGGCCACAGTTACATCGTCTATGGCCCGCTGGCCAACGGCGCGACCACCCTGATCTTCGAAGGTGTGCCGAGCTACCCGAGCACTTCGCGGTTCTGGCAGGTGATCGACAAACACAAGGTCAACATTTTCTATACCGCTCCGACCGCGCTGCGCGCACTGATGCGCGAAGGTGCCGGTCCGTTGCAGGAAACGTCGCGGCAAAGCCTCAGATTGCTCGGCAGTGTCGGTGAGCCGATCAACCCGGAAGCGTGGGAATGGTATTTCAACGTGGTCGGCGAACAGCGCTGCCCGATCGTCGATACGTGGTGGCAGACCGAGACCGGCGGCATCATGCTCAGCCCGCTGGTCAGCGCCCAGCGAATCAAACCAGGCTGCGCCACCCAGCCGATGTTCGGCGTGCAACCGGTGCTGCTCGACGAGCACGGCAAGGAAATCAAGGGGGCCGGTAGCGGCGTGCTGGCGATCAAGTCGAGCTGGCCGGCGCAGATCCGCAGCGTCTACGGCGATCCGCAGCGCATGGTCGACACCTACTTCAAGCCCTACCCCGGCTACTACTTCACCGGCGACGGCGCCCGCCGCGACGAGGACGGCGACTACTGGATCACCGGGCGCATCGACGACGTGATCAATGTCTCCGGTCATCGCATCGGTACCGCCGAGGTCGAAAGCGCGCTGGTGCTGCACGACAGCATCGCCGAAGCTGCCGTGGTCGGTTATCCCCACGACGTCAAAGGCCAGGGGATTTATGCGTTCGTCACACCCATGAACGGCACCGAACCCAACGACGAACTGAAGAAAGAACTGCTGGCCCACGTCAGCAAGGAGATTGGCAGCTTCGCCAAACCGGACCTGATCCAGTGGGCCCCGGCCCTGCCGAAAACCCGCTCGGGCAAGATCATGCGGCGGATCCTGCGCAAGATCGCCTGCAACGAACTCGACAGTCTCGGCGACACCTCGACGCTGGCGGATCCGAGCGTGGTGCAGGGCTTGATCGATAAACGCTTGATCCAGTAAGGCCGCAAAAGCATCGCGAGCAGGCTCGCTTCCACAGGGACTTATAATCGTCTGTGGGAGCGAGCCTGCTCGCGATGGGAACCCCTCGATTGCCTGCCAAACTGCTAAACTCCCGCGCCCCGATTCCCTCCAGCAAGGCGCAAGCATGTCTTCCCTGAATCAGGCGCTGCGCGCCGCCCTCGATCAACGCCAGGATCTGCTCGCCGAGCTGCACAGCCAGGGCACGGATTGCTATCGCCTGTTCCATGGCAGCCAGGAAGGTGCCGGCGGCCTGACCGTCGACCGCTATGGCCCGCAACTGATGGTGCAGAGTTTCCACCAGACGCTGGAACTCACCGACCTGCTGCAACTGCACGCCACGGTGAATGAAACGCTGGGCTTGCAAACCTTGCTGGTCTACAACGACCGCTCCCGTGGCAACTCGCGCATCGACCGCGAAGACAGCGTCTACCGCGCCGAAGATGCAGCACTGGTTGATCTGGTCGGCCACGAATGGGGCCTGAACTACCGCGTGCGCGGACGCCATGCCGGGCAGGATCCGCTGCTGTTCCTCGACCTGCGCAACACCCGCGGCTGGGTCAAGGATCACGCCAGGGGCAAAAGCGTGCTCAACCTGTTCGCCTACACCTGTGGCGTCGGCCTCAGCGCGGCTGCCGGCGGTGCCCGCGAGGTATGCAATCTGGATTTCGCCGAAGGCAACCTGGCCGTCGGACGCGAGAACGGCTTGCTCAATCCGCAACTGCCGACCATGGAATTCATTCAGTCCGACTACTTCCCGGCGATCCGTCAGTTGGCCGGGCTGCCGATCAGTCAGCGTCGCGGGCAGAAACTGCCGAGCTATCAACGCCTCGAACAGCGCCAGTACGATCTGGTATTGCTCGATCCACCCGCGTGGGCCAAGAGCGCGTTCGGCACTGTCGATCTGCTGCGCGATTATCAGAGCCTGCTCAAGCCAGCCCTGCTGACCACCGCCGAAAACGGCGTGCTGATCTGCTGCAACAACCTGGCAAAAGTCAGCATGGACGACTGGCGCGAACAGGTACTGCGTTGTGCCGAGAAGGCCGGGCGACCGGTGCGCGAGTGGAGCGTAATGACCCCGGGCCGGGACTTCCCCTCACTGGACGGGCAACCGCCGCTCAAGACCCTGATTCTCCAGCTCTGACTCCCCCCCGGCAGGAGCCCCCTTCGGCAGCGCCTACAGATATTGCAGAAAAATCTGAATAATCCTGTCGCGCGCGATGTACTTCGGAACCGGAATCGCGTGCCATACTCCAAGGCACTCCGATTCAGACAGATGAAGCCGCACATGCCCAAAGGATTGATTCGCGCGATTGGCGCCCTGTTGACCGCTCTGGCCCTCTACAGCCTGCTGGGGTTTCTGATTCTGCCGGGCATTGCGCTGCGCATAGCCAACCAGCAACTGGCCAGCCATGCAACGCTGCCTGCGCACCTCCAGCGTATCGAACTCAATCCGTTCAGCCTCGAAGTCACGCTTTGGGGCCTGGTCATCGGCGAACCGGGCAAGGAGCAGGTCGGTTTCGAGCGCCTCTACGCCAACCTGCAACTCGACAGTCTGTGGACAAAAGCCCTGCACCTGTCCGACATCGAACTCGACAAACCCAAGACCGAAGTCCTGTTCGCCAAGGACGGCAAGCTCAATCTGCTGGGCCTGTTCAAACTGCCGGCCAGCGAACCGACGCCGGCCGATCCGAATGCCAAGCCTTTTCCACTGCGCATCGACCGGATCAAACTGGCCGGCGGCAACGTGCATTTCGAGGATGCACGCCCGAGCGAGCCGATCGAATTCGTCTACGACAAGCTCGACTTCGAACTGAATAACCTCAGCACCCTGCCTGAAGACAACGCCGACATGACCCTGGTCGCCATCGGCCCGTCCGGTGGGCAGATCGACTGGAAAGGCAACTTCAGCCTGATCCCGATCGCCTCACAAGGAACGCTCAAGGTCACCGATGGCCAGATGAAAGCCTTCTGGCCCTACGTTCGCGACGCCGTACCGCTGGCGCTGGAAAACGGTGTGGTCAGCCTCAGTACCGACTACAAGCTCAACCTGTCCAAGGAAACCGAACTGCTGCTGAGCAACGTCTCGGTCAGCGTCGCGCCGTTTGCGATCAAGACCCCGGACGGACGTCCGCTGGCAAGACTCGACCGCCTCGACGTCAGCGAAACCACGGTGGACCTGGCCAAACAGCAAGTAGTGGTCGGCAAGATCCGCAGCCAGAAACTCGAAACCTGGGCCGCCCTTGAAGCGGACGGGCAACTGGACTGGCAGAAACTGTTCGCCAGTCAGCCGTCCAAACCGGCTGCCAAGGCTGCGGCGGAACCCAAGAGCACACCGGCGGCCGCCGATTCACCGAAAGCGGAACCGACCGCCCCCGGCAAGCCATGGCAAGTGCTGCTCAAGGACGTGCAACTGCGTGACTACAAAGTACATCTGGCCGACCGCTCGGCGAAACCCGAAGTCACGCTGGACGTCACGCCGCTGAATGTCGACCTGCAGAATTTCGACAGTCTCAACGGCTCGCCCTTCAACCTCAAGCTCGATGCCGGCCTGGGCAAACAAGGCAAGATCAACGCCGACGGCGTGGTCAACCTGGCGCCGGTCACCGCCCAGCTCAACGTAAAAACCCAGGACATCGACCTGCGCGTCGCCCAGTCCTACATCAACCCGTTCATTCGTCTTGAACTGCGCAGCGGCATGCTCGGCAGCGACCTGAAAGTGAACCTGAAAAGCACCGAGCCGCTGGCATTCAGCGTCACCGGCCGCGCCCAGGTCGACCAACTGCACACTCTAGATACCCTGAAGACCCGCGACTTCCTCAAGTGGCAGCAAGTGGTGGTCGAAGGCCTGAACTATCAACATGGCGACAGCCTGTCGATCGACAGGATCAACCTGTTCCAGCCATATGCGCGTTTCATGATCAACGATGACCGCACCACCAACATCGATGATTTGCTGATCCCGCAACCTGCCGATTCCGGAGCGAAAACGGCAGCGGCCAAACCAGCCAACAACTCGAAACCGCTGGGCATTCATATCGGTGGTATCGCGATCAATGACGGCTCGGCCAACTTTGCCGACTTCAGCCTGACCCCGAACTTCGCCACGGCAATCCAGCAACTCAACGGCCAGATCGGCACCATCGACAGTCGTCAGGCGAAACCGGCCAGCGTTGACGTCAAGGGCAAGGTCGACCGCTATGCGCCGGTGACGATCAAAGGCGCGGTCAACCCGTTCGACCCCATGGCCAGCCTTGATATCGCCACCAGTTTCAAACGGGTCGAACTGACCACCCTGACCCCCTACTCCGGCAAGTTCGCCGGTTACCGGATCCGCAAGGGCCGGCTCAATCTCGACCTGCACTACCTGATCACCAAGGGCCAGCTCAAGGCCGAGAACAAAGTAGTGGTCGAGCAACTGCAACTGGGCGAGAAAGTCGACAGCCCGGATGCCGTGAGCCTGCCGCTGAAACTGGCGATTGCACTGCTCAAGGATGTGGACGGCAAGATTTCCATCGAGCTGCCGGTCACCGGCGACCTCAACAACCCGCAATTCAGCGTGATGCCGATTATCTGGCAGACCCTGCGCAACCTGATCGTCAAGGCGGCGGCCGCGCCGTTCAAGTTGATTGGCGGACTGGTCAGCGGTGGCGGTTCAGAAGATCTGGGTACCGTGTCCTTCGCGCCAGGCTCCAGTGAACTGAACAAGGATGCCGAAGCGGCGCTGGTCAAATTGTCCCAGGCCTTGAAAGAGCGCCCGGCCCTGCGCCTGGAAATCGAAGGCACCGCAGCACAAAGCAGCGACGGCCCACTGATCGCCGAGCAACGTCTGGAACGCGAATACCAGTACAACTACTACAAGATGCTCCAGCGCCGTGGCGACAAAGTGCCGGCTCAGGCTTCGCTGATTCAGGTGCCGGATAACGAAAAAGGCCCGCTGCTCGAAGGCATCTACCGCACCCGTTTGAAAACCCAGCCACCGGCCGAATGGAAGGATCTGGGCAAGGAAGAACGCACGGCGAAAATGCGTGCCGACGTGATCAAGTTCTGGAGTAGCAGCGACGTGCTGTTGCGCCAGCTCGGTCAGGAACGAGCCAGCAGCATCAAGGATTATCTGGTGGACAAGGGCCAGTTGGCCGATGACCGCGTGTACTTCATCGACGCCAATCTTGGCGAAGCGCAAAGCGACGGCCGCGTGGTGACGCAAATGCATCTGGACGCCGAGTGATGAACAATCAATGGCTGGCTGCAATTGCGTTGGCGCTCGTCGCCAGCCAGGCTTCGGCATCCGATACCCTGCGCTGCGGCAGCCAGTTGGTGAGCCTCGGCGACCGCGCCAGCGAAGTGTTGCAAAAGTGCGGCGAGCCGATCAGTCGCGATGTGCTGGGCTACAAGCGCAGCGCCAATCGCCGTGAAGAGTTTCAGGTCGAGGAATGGACCTACGGCCCGAGCAATGGCATGTACCAATACCTGCGCTTCGAGGGCAATCGCCTGCGGCAGATCAACAGCAAGCGCGGTAACTGACTCCACCACTTTCCTATCTCTGAAATAGAACAGGCCCCGACACGAATGCCGGGGCCTGTAATGGCCACAATCCGTGTGGCCGTTCGCATGAACTCTAAAGTGCGGCAGACGTATTGCTCGGCCCGCCTGTCGCGTCTTCTCCCGGTCCAGGCGAGAAGTCTTGCCTTACTCGGCTTTCAGGCCGTCAGCGGAGACCGCTTTCACACCTTTGATTTTCTTGGTGATGTCTACGGCCATTTTTTTCTGTGCTTCTGTCACTGCAACAGTGGAGGACAGAGACACGACGCCTTTGTTGGTTTCTACTTTGATGTCAGTGCCTGGAATGCCTTTTTCAGTGACCAGGTCGCTTTTGACTTTGGTGGTGATCCAGGTGTCGGAAGTAGCTTCTTTGGCCTTGGTCATTTCACCGGCAGCCAGAGTCATTGGAGCCTGGGTCGCCTGGGTGGATTGTGCGAATGCGCCGGTGGCCATGGTCAGGGTCAGCGCGGTAGCAGCAGCGGCAGTGATAGCGAACTTCTTCATACGAGTAACTCCTGTTTTTCTGGAAAGTCTGCTGGGTGTCTTGTCAGCAGGGTTACTGGAAGTATTGCGAACGCTGTGCCAACTTTTGAAAATACAATAAACTCTTATAAATCAATAATTTAGTGAAATTAAAAATTTTCGGAATCATGCAAATTGCATGACCCTTGAATTATCTACATGCAAGTTGCGGTTTTTGGGAAAGTTCCTAACACGCTGAAAAGATTGAAGCTTTTTTGTGAAGCACCGCAAAAGAAAATGCCCCGCAAAGCGGGGCATTTGATGAGCAGAGGTCAAGCAATCAAGTACCGCTGCCAGGGCAACCTTTAGGGGCGTAGTCAGGGTTGACTGTCGAGGCGCAGCTCCAGACGCCCGCGGTGTTACCCGTCGCACCGCCAGAACGGGTCAGCGTGATGGTCTTGCCCAGTACCGGAGCCGGTGCGTTGGCCAGAGTGCAGACTATGGTACCAGCTCCAGAAGACGCAGTACCCGAGGCAGTGACTGTGCCGCAGTTGGTTGTCGAATAGGATGCGTTACCGGTCACCAGCGTCAGCGTCGGGTCTGTACCTTGATTGATGGTGTCCTCGAACGGCACTTTCAGCGCGCTGATTTCCGCCAGACCTGCCGTCACTTTCGACCGTGCCTGGTACTTGGTGTATTGCGGCAGGGCAATGGTCGCCAGGATGCCGATGATCGCCACGACGATCAGCAGCTCGATGAGAGTGAAACCTTGTTGTTTTTTCATAGACACGCTCCATGCATGAGTCGGAATCTCATGATCTGAACAGGACTCAGCACAGCCCGTGCCAAGGCGCCCGCAGCCGCGCAGGCTGGGCGCGATCACGCTATCGCGGGGTTTCCTACAACGTGTAACCGCACTATCTGACACTTTTTGTCACCTGCACCGGAGAGGTTTGGCGCTGTCACTTGACTAGGCTATAAGTCATGAACTGTCTGCATCCGGGATTCCCATGAATGACATCGCTCTGAGCGGCCTGGCCAAACAGCTGGTCCAGGCCGAACTGCTCACGGAAAAAGTCGCCCAGCAAGCCTGGCAGCAGGCCCAGCGCAATCGCCTGTCGCTGGTCAGCTATCTGGTACAGAACAAACTGGTGAAGAGCTGGCAGGTCGTCGAAATTGCCTCGGAGCATTTCGGCATGGCATTCCTCGACCTCAACTGCCTGGACAAGGAAACCCAGCCCAAGGGCCTGGTCAGTGAAAAACTGGTGCGCCAGCATCACGCCCTGCCCCTGTGGCGGCGTGGCAACAAGCTGTTCGTGGGCATTTCCGACCCGAGCAATCACCAGGCGATCAACGACATTCAATTCAGCACCGGGCTGAGCACCGAAGCCATTCTGGTGGAGGACGACAAGCTCACCGACGCCATCGAAAAGTTCTTCGACACCCACGCTTCCGGTCTGGAAGACATGGCCGATGTCGACCTTGAAGGACTGGACGTCGAGTCAGTCGATGACAGCAAACAGGACGCCATCGGTGGGATGGACGCCGACGATGCTCCGGTGGTGCGCTTCGTCCACAAGATGCTGCTGGACGCGATCAAAAGCGGCGCTTCCGACCTGCACTTCGAGCCCTACGAAAAGAACTACCGGGTGCGCGTACGTACCGACGGCATCCTGCGTGAAGTGGCCAGGCCACCGATCCAGCTGGCCGGGCGTATCGCTGCACGTCTGAAGGTCATGGCCAGCCTCGACATCTCCGAACGTCGCAAGCCCCAGGACGGGCGTTTGAAGATGCGTCTGTCAAAAACCAAGTCGATCGATTTCCGGGTCAATACCCTGCCGACCCTGTGGGGCGAAAAAGTGGTGATTCGGATCCTCGACCCCTCCAGCGCCCAGATCGGCATCGACGCCCTCGGTTATGAGCCGGAGCAGAAAGAGTTGTACCTCGCCGCCCTGAAGCAGCCCCAAGGCATGATCCTGGTCACCGGTCCCACCGGGTCGGGCAAGACGGTGTCGCTATACACCGGGCTGAATATCCTCAATACCGTCGACATCAACATTTCCACCGCCGAAGACCCGGTGGAGATCAACATGGAAGGCATCAACCAGGTCAACGTCAATCCGAAGCAGGGCCTGGATTTCGCCCAGGCGCTGCGCTCGTTCCTGCGCCAGGACCCGGACGTGATCATGGTCGGCGAGATTCGCGATCTGGAGACCGCGGAAATTGCCATCAAGGCGGCGCAGACCGGTCACCTGGTTCTCTCCACACTGCACACCAACAGCGCCGCCGAAACGCTCACGCGTTTGCACAACATGGGCATCCCCGGCTTCAACATCGCTACATCGGTCAGCCTGATCATCGCCCAGCGTCTGGCACGCAAGCTGTGCAGCCATTGCCGAAAACCCATCGAGATCCCCCGCGAAACCTTGCTCAAGGAAGGCTTCCCCGAGGAACGCATCGGAAGTTTCACGATCTATGAGCCCGTCGGTTGCGATCAATGCAACGGCGGCTACAAGGGCCGCACCGGCATCTATGAAGTGGTCAGGAATACTCCCGAACTGCAGCGGCTGATCATGGCCGAAGGCAACTCACTGGAAATCGACAGCCAGATGCGCCTGGACGGCTTCAACGACCTGCGCACCTCGGGACTGATCAAGGCCATGCAGGGCATCACCAGCCTTGAAGAAATCAACCGGGTCACCAAGGACTGAACATGGCCGTCAAGGCAGCGAAAATCAGCGTCTACGCCTGGGAAGGCACGGACAGGAAAGGCAGCCGGATCACTGGCGAACTGAGCGGACAAAGCCCCGCGCTGATCAAGGCACAGTTGCGCAAGCAGGGCATCAACCCCGGCAAGGTGCGCAAGAAATCCGCGTCGTTGATGAACTTCGGCAAGCGCATCAAGCCTCTGGATATCGCCCTCTTCACCCGGCAAATGGCGACCATGATGAAGGCCGGCGTGCCATTGCTGCAGTCGTTCGACATCATTGGCGAGGGCTTTGACAATCCGGCCATGCGCAAGCTGGTGGACGAGGTCAAACAGGAAGTCGCCGCCGGTAACAGCTTCGCCGCGGCCCTGCGCAAGAAGCCGCAATACTTCGACGAGTTGTACTGCAACCTGGTGGATGCCGGCGAGCAGTCCGGTGCCCTCGACACCCTGCTCGAACGTGTGGCGACCTACAAGGAAAAGAGCGAAAGCCTCAAGGCCAAGATCAAGAAGGCCATGACCTACCCCACCGCCGTGGTTCTGGTAGCCGCGGTCGTCACCGCAATTCTGCTGGTGAAAGTGGTGCCGCAGTTCCAGTCGGTGTTTTCCGGCTTCGGTGCCGAACTGCCGGCGTTCACCCTGATGGTGATCGGCCTGTCGGAATTCATGCAGCAATGGTGGTGGGCGATTCTCGGCGTGCTGGTCGCAGCTTTTTTCGGCACCCGCCATGCTCTGAAGAAATCCCAGGCCCTGCGCGATCGCCGTGACGCCTGGCTGCTCAAGCTGCCGCTGGTGGGCACCATGATGTACAAGTCCGCCGTGGCCCGTTTCGCCCGGACCCTGTCGACCACCTTTGCCGCCGGCGTGCCGCTGGTCGAAGCGCTGGACTCGGTTGCCGGAGCCACCGGCAACGTGGTGTTCAAACGCGCGGTGCTGCGCATCCGCCAGGACGTGGCCACCGGTATGCAGCTGAATTTCTCGATGCGCACCACCGGCATGTTTCCCAACATGGCGGTCCAGATGACCGCCATCGGCGAGGAGTCCGGTGCTCTGGACGACATGCTCGACAAGGTTGCCGGGTTCTACGAGGAAGAAGTGGATAACATGGTCGACAACCTCACCAGCCTGATGGAGCCATTCGTCATGGTGGTGCTCGGGGTGATCGTCGGCGGACTGGTGGTGGCCATGTATCTGCCGATCTTCCAACTCGGCTCAGCGATCTGACATGCCCATCGACGAACTCTTCGCTCTCTATCCGCTGGCCTTTGTCTTCACCGCTCTGATACTCGGACTGGTGGTCGGCAGCTTCCTCAATGTGGTGATCTGGCGTCTGCCAAAAATGCTCGAGCGCGAATGGCGCCAGCAGGCTCACGATGTGCTTGGGCTGCCTGTCGAAACACCGCTGCCGGTTTACAACCTGATGTTGCCGCATTCGCAGTGCCCGCATTGCGCCCACCGCATTCGTGCGTGGGAAAACATCCCGCTGCTCAGCTACGTGTTTTTGCGCGGGCGCTGCTCGTCATGCGCGGCGCCGATCAGCAAGCGTTATCCACTGACCGAACTGGCCTGCGGTCTGCTCTCGGCGTTCATCGCCTGGCATCTGGGCTTTGGCTGGCCGGCATGCCTGCTGATCGTGCTGACCTGGGGCCTGCTGACGATGAGCCTGATCGATATCGAACATCAGCTGTTGCCCGACGTGCTGGTGCTGCCGCTGCTGTGGCTGGGGTTGATCGTCAACAGCTTCGGCCTGTTCGTCTCGCTGCACGACGCGCTGTGGGGGGCAGTAGCTGGCTACATGGCGTTGTGGTCGGTGTTCTGGCTGTTCAAGCTGTTCACCGGCAAGGATGGCATCGGTCACGGCGACTTCAAGCTGCTGGCACTGCTTGGGGCCTGGGGCGGCTGGCAGATTCTGCCGCTGACCGTCCTGTTGTCCTCGTTGGTGGGAGCGGTGCTGGGGGTGATTTTGCTCAAGTTGCGCGACCGGAATACCTCGACGCCGATCCCCTTCGGCCCCTATCTGGCAATTGCCGGCTGGATTGCCTTGCTCTGGGGTGGTCAAATAACCGACTTCTATTGGCAGTTTGTCGGTTTGAAATGAATACCCCTGTGGAAAAACCCTGGATTCTCGGCCTGACCGGCGGCATCGGCAGTGGCAAAAGCGCGGCGGCCCAGCACTTCATCGACCTCGGTATCCATGTCGTGGACGCCGATCATGCAGCACGCTGGGTGGTTGAACCGGGTCGCCCGGCGCTGGCGAAAATTGCCGAGCACTTCGGCCCGGATGTCCTGCAGGCCGACGGCACACTGGATCGCGCTGCATTGCGCAAGCTGATCTTCGAAGTGCCGGAGCAACGCCGCTGGCTAGAAGCGCTGTTGCATCCGCTGATCGCCGAGGAAATCGCCCATCACCTGGCGCTGGCAAAATCGCCTTACGCGATTCTGGTCTCGCCGCTGCTGATCGAGTCCGGACAGTACGCGATGACCCAACGGATCCTGGTGATCGACGCGCCGCAACAACTGCAGATCGAACGCACCTTGCAGCGTGACCAGACCAGCGAAGAGCAGGTCCAGGCGATCCTCAAGGCCCAGTCCAGCCGCGAAGACCGCGTGAGCCGTGCCGACGATGTGGTGGTCAACGACCGCGACCTCGCCTGGCTGCACAGCGAGGTCGAGCGCCTGCATCACTTTTACCTGACTTTATCCGGAGGCCAGTCATGAGCCAGACCCCAACCGTAAATTGCCCGACCTGCGGCGCCCCGGTGGAATTCACCCCCGAGAACAAATTCCGGCCGTTCTGCTCGGACCGCTGCAAACTGATCGACCTCGGCGCCTGGGCGTCGGAAGAACACAAGATTCCGGTGGCCCCGGATGCCGAGGACGAACTGTTTTCCGGCGACTTCGACCCGCGCCACTGATCCTCTGATCAGGGCCGCATGAAGCCGTAGTCCTGATCGTCGTCGAGGTTTTCCGCCAGAAAGCGCAACTCGTCGGCCAGGTCTTCGGCATTGCGTACGGCCTTGCTCTGTTGCACCACCGCACTGAGCAGGGCCCGCAGGCTCAGGCCCGGATCGAACCCCACCTCCTGCGCCATCTCCAGACTCTGCCGGGTTTCCTGCCTCGCCCACTCGTACACGCTCATGCCGCTGCTCCTGAAGGGATTTTGCCGAGCATGAAATGCTGCGCATCAAGTGGATTTGATGTGGATCAAGACTTGGGATCGTCGTCCTTCCAGGGCGCCGAAAGGTAGCGGGTGCGGTTGAAGGTCTCCAGCCATTCCGGGCTGAACACCACCAACGCGCTGATCACCATGCCGTTGATGAAAGCTTCGGGAAAAATCAGCAGCCACAGGTAACCGATGAAATCTTCCAGCCATTCCGGCATGGCGAAGAGGCCGTCGTACCAGAGCAAGGTCAGGCTCAGCGTCAGACACAACAACGCCGACAGCGCTGCGGCGAAAAAGCCGGAACAGAAGATGTACACGAACGGATTGCGCGGTTGGGCGCGCTCGACCAGGATTGCCACGCATTCGGTGATCAGCACCGGCAACAGGATCAGCAAGGCGCCGTTGACCCCGACAGCCACCAGATCCTGACGTCCCAACAACACCAGTCCCAGCTGCGCCACCAGTCCGCCGACGATTGCCAGCGGCCAATCCAGCAGCAGTGTCACCGCTGTCATGCCGATGAAGTGGTAGGACACGCCGCTATCGAAATCCCTGCGCACCAGCCACAGCAGAAACAACGCGAACACCGTGCCGAACAGCAAATGCTGACGGCGGTTGTCGCTGAACAGCTCGACCCACGGTGCGCGGACAATCGCCCAGAGCAGCACCGGCAGGTAAATCAGCCAGCCCAGCAGCAGGCTCGCAGACGACAGCAGCTCGGCGCCGATCATGGTTGCGCCTGCTCCAGCGCCTCGCGCAGTTCCGCAGCCTGGGTGTACTCATGCCGGGCCAGCAAACGCCCGTCCTTGAGTTGCAGCCAGAGCACCGTGCCATCAGCCCCGGGATAGCGCGAGGCCACACGGCCTTCGCGATCAAGCAACACTCGATAGCCATAGTCACGCATGGCCGGAATGGCGAACATCTTCGCAATCAACGCCGGCATGCGCTGGATATCGGCGACAAACACCGCATGCCGTGCCTCCAGATAGCCCTTGGGCTGATCGGCCATGGCTTGCTTGAGCAGTTTCGCACCGTCCATGTCACGCGCCACCAACAGCGTCGTGGTGCGGTTATCGAGAGTAAACGGCTGATCGTACTGATCCAGCAGCGTCCAGGATGCCAACCGCTCACCAACCTCCAGCGCATGGGCCCATAGCGGAACCACAGCGAACAACAACAGCCAGCGAAATTTCACATTCAACCCCTTTCATTCGACGTTGATACACGGTGCCATCAGTCTACACCGACCCTCCCGACTGCCCACTGATGCACTTTGCCGCGCGAACGCTTTCAGCTTGTCGCAATTGAACGCTAAGCTTGGGCCTATGGATGACTCGGATTATTTACGCCTGCTGACCATCGCCGCCGAGCAGGCCAACGCGTTCCTGTCCAATGCCCGCAAATGGGAGCGTGAGCGTTGGGTCTGCCAGCGCCTGCTGCAAGGCTTGAATATTCCCTATCGCGCCGACGAATTCGCCCCGGCTGGCGAGCCCCCGGACGTGTTGTTTCGAGACGCCAACTTCGAGGTGTTTTTCGTCCTCGACGAAGGTCGCCGGCTCAACGACGAATGGCGCGATGAGCTGCAACGCCGGCGCAGTGCCTTTTCCCTGAGCCAACTGGTACGCCGCGAAGCCAAGCCGCGACGAATTCCGGCCAATGAATTTCTGCTCAGACTGGCGCCGACCCTGCGCAAGAAGGCGCACAACTACAAGGAACGCGGCATGGACCTGGGCGAGCTGGACATCATTGCCTTCGCCAGCCTGAAACGCGAAGTGCTGGACCTCAACAGCCACTTTCCACCGCCCACCGAATATCTGCGTCAGGGCTGGCGCTCGCTGTCGCTGGTCGGGCCGACCTTCGCCCGGGTGTTGTTCGCCCACCCCGATGCACCAGACTTTCTGCGCAGCAATCTGGGTCGCAGCATCGTGTTCGATGTCGGGATCAGCCTGTGACGCCTCTTCAACAATTGATTGCCGATGTCCCGCAGTCCGGGCGTGTGCGCTGGATTGGCGTGCGCCCCGAATCCCGGGGTCCGATGCTCGCGCTCGATGCGGTTGAGGCGCGGCTCGAGGCCGGGCTCACCGGCGATCACGCTCGGCCCGGTGTGCGCAATGCGCGGCAGGTGACGCTGATTCAGTGGGAACATCTGGCTGTCATCAACGCCCTGATGGGCCGGTCGGCCGAACAACCGGTCACGCCTGAAGATCTGCGGCGCAATCTCGTCATCAGCGGGATCAACCTGTTCAGCCTCAAGGGGCGGCGCTTTCGCATTGGTCAGGCGATTTTCGAAACCACGGGCTGGTGCCAGCCGTGTGCGCGCCTGCAAAACAACCTCGGCCCCGGAACGTTCCAGGCGGTGCGCGGGCATGGCGGAATCACCGCGCGAGTGTTACAAAGCGGGATCATTCGCCTCGGGGACAGTGTGTCTGTCGAACCGGTCCCGGACAGTGGCTATGCTGCGTTCAATCCCGGATAAAAAAACCGCTGTAGCTTGTTCACATTCAGCAACGTCTACCCCTGACGAGGCCTCATATGACCAGCCGCCTGAACCCCGAAGACCAGAAGCATGTCGAAGAGTACCTGCAGTTGTCCCAGCACCGTGTCGAGCGCCGGCCATTCCGGCCGTGGATGCTCCTGGTGCTGGTGCTGGCAGTGACCATTGGTCTGGGCCTGTTGAGCCGACTTATCAGTTACCTGACGCTATGAGCAGCATCGCGCTCGCTTGGGTAACCGCACCGATTTCCTTTAAAAACCTTGCGAGCTATCCCTATGTCCCATCGTATTGTCATTGTCGGCGGCGGCGCCGGCGGTCTGGAGTTGGCTACCCGTCTGGGTAAGACTCTGGGCAAACGCGGCACTGCCAGCATCCTGCTGGTCGACGCGAACCTGACGCACATCTGGAAACCGCTGTTGCACGAAGTGGCCGCCGGATCGCTGAACTCCTCCGAAGACGAACTCAACTATGTCGCCCAGGCCAAATGGAACCACTTCGAGTTCCAGCTGGGGCGTATGAGCGGGCTCGACCGTGAGCAGAAAAAGATCCAGTTGGCCGCCACCTACGACGAAAACGGCGTGGAACTGGTCCCGGCGCGGGAAGTGCCGTATGACTCGCTGGTGATCGCGGTCGGCAGCACCACCAACGATTTCGGCACTCAGGGTGCAGCGCAGCATTGCCTGTTCCTCGACACCCGCAAACAGGCCGAGCGTTTCCACCAGCAACTGCTCAACCACTACCTGCGAGCTCACGCCGGACAATCCGATGGGGTCCAGCAGATCAGCGTGGCCATCGTCGGCGCCGGCGCCACCGGCGTCGAGCTGGCAGCAGAGTTGCACAACGCGGCCCATGAACTGGCGGCGTATGGTCTGGACCGGATCAAGCCGGAAAACATGCACATCACCCTGATCGAAGCCGGGCCACGGGTGCTGCCAGCGCTGCCGGAGCGAATCAGTGGGCCGGTGCACAAGACGCTGGAAAAGCTCGGGGTCAATGTGTTGACCAACGCGTCGGTCAGCCAGGTCACCGCCGACAGCCTGATCACAGCCGATGGCAACGAGATCAAGGCCAGCCTGAAAGTCTGGGCCGCCGGGATCCGCGCACCAGGTTTCCTCAAGGACATCGATGGCCTGGAAACCAACCGCATCAACCAGTTGCAAGTGCTGCCGACGTTGCAGACCACCCGAGACGAAAACATCTTCGCTTTCGGTGACTGCGCCGCGTGCCCGCAACCGGGCTCCGATCGCAACGTTCCACCACGGGCCCAGGCTGCGCACCAACAGGCGTCGCTGCTGGCCAAGTCGCTGAAACTGCGGATCGAGGGCAAGACCCTGCCGGAGTACAAGTACACCGACTACGGCTCGCTGATTTCGCTGTCGCGCTTCTCGGCGGTGGGTAACCTGATGGGCAACCTGACCGGCAGCGTGATGCTCGAAGGCTGGCTGGCGCGGATGTTTTACGTGTCGCTGTACCGCATGCATCAGATGGCGCTGTACGGGCCGTTCCGTACGGCGATGCTGATGCTGGGCAGCAAGATCGGACGCGGCACCGAGCCGCGCCTGAAGCTGCACTGATGTAAAAACACCGTGGGGGCGGACTCGCCCTCACGGTGTTTTGTTTTCTACTGTATCTGCCCCCTGCTTTCCCCACCTTCGCTTACAAACGCCCCGCTCCTCGACACAGACGCGATACACCGCCACCGCTTAATGGCCACACCCGAGCACACCTGCTCCGGCTTGATCGCCCTTAACGTGTGGTTGCGCTGTGCAACCGAAGGAGAATGCAATGTCCCGTACTTCGAAAATCGGCAAAAACTCCCTTGGCCTGGTCGGTGCCGTACTGGCCGGTGGCCTGATGCTGTCCGGCTCGGTGTTCGCCGCACAACCGCTGGCTCAGGGTTATATGGTCGCTTCGGCCGAGACCTCGGTGAAAACCCCGGAAGGCAAATGCGGTGAAGGCAAATGCGGCGATGCGTCGATGGCCAAGACCGACACCGATGGGGACGGCAAGGTCTCGCGCGCCGAATTTCTGAAGGTCGCGCCGAAGTCCGACTTCGACAAGATCGACACCAACCACGACGGCTTCATTGACGAGCAAGAGGCTTACAACAACGTCAAAGCCAACTTCGAAGCCAATGGCAAGAAAATGCCGAAAGGTCTGTTCGAACACCTGAAAGACCAGGACGGTGCCTGATTTTTCAGCCTGCCCGATAACACAAAGCCGCGCTTTCTCTGACGAGAAGCGCGGCTTTTTCACGCCTGCATGATTACAGCTGGAAGCGCCGCACCATGCCCTGCAGGGCATTGGCCAGTTGCGACAGTTCATGGCTCGACGCATTGGTTTGATCGGCACCCGCCGCCGAGCGCACCGACAGGTCACGAATGTTCACCAGATTGCGATCCACTTCCCGCGCCACTTGCGCCTGTTCTTCGGCGGCACTGGCGATCACCAGATTACGCTCGTGGATTTCGTGTACCGAGGCCGTGATCGTCTGCAACGCCTCACCGGCACGCTCGGCCAGCACCAGCGTGGTGGCCGCCCGCGAGGCACTGGCCTGCATCGACTCCAGCGCCAGGCTCGAACCATTGCGCATGCCCTGCACCATCTGCTCGATTTCCTGGGTCGACTGCTGAGTGCGATAAGCCAGCGCCCGGACTTCGTCAGCCACCACCGCAAACCCACGTCCACTCTCCCCGGCCCGTGCCGCTTCGATGGCGGCATTGAGTGCCAGCAGGTTGGTTTGTTCGGCGATCGCTCGAATCACGTCCAGCACTTTGCCGATGTCTTGTGACTGATTGGCCAGCGATTGCACCAGCTCGCCGGTGTGTTCGACTTCGCTGGCCAAGGCGTTGATGGCGCCGGCGGTTTCGCTGACCCGTTCCTGACCCAATTGCGCCGACTCGCTGGACTGGCGGGTGGCGTCGGACGTCGACACCGCATTGCGAGCGACTTCCTCGACCGCCGTGGTCATCTCGTTGACCGCGGCGGCGGCTTGTTCGATTTCGTTGTTCTGTTGTTGCAGCCCTTGCGTACTGTCGTGGGTGACCGCGCTCAGTTCATCGGAAGCGGTCGCCAGTTGCGTGGCCGATCCGCTGATGCCCTGCAGGGTTTCGCGCAGGTTCTGCTGCATGGTCGCCAACGCCTTGAGCAAGCGGCTGACTTCATCGTTGCCGTGGGTTTCGATCGGGCGGGTCAGATCGCCTCTGGCGACGTGTTCAGCAGCGTCGACGGCGGCGCTCAGGGGGCGAACGATGCTGCGGGTCAGCAACATGGCCAGGGCCACGGTGGCCAGCGCCGCCAAAGCGATGAACAAGGTCACGATGGTGCGCGAAGTTTCGTAGTGGGCGGCAGAGTTCTGACTTTCCGCGGCGACCTGGCGGGTAAACAGATCTGCCAGATCGTTGAGTTGTTTGCCGGAGCCGTCGACCACGGTTTTCATGTCGACCAGCAGCAGTTTGGTCAGCTCGTCACGCTTGCCTTGCTCGGCAAGGGTGAACGACTGGGCGATCCCGGAGCGATAGGCAGCAAAGGTCTTCTTGAACTGATCGTACAACTGCTGACCTTCCGGGGTGGTCACCAGCCGGTCGTAAGCGGCGATTTTCTCGCTCAGCTCCTTGTCGCGGGTATCCATCTGGCTGCGGTACGTGGCGATGTTGGCCGGATCCTGATCCAGCGCCATGCGCAGGGAGATGGTGCGAATGCGCAACATGATCTCGCGAATCTCGTCACCGCCGCGAATGCTCGGCAGCCACTGCGTCTCCACAGCCACTTCGCTGTCGCGGATGCTCGACATCTGCCCCAGCGCAAACACCCCGAGCAACGCCACCAGCACCGCGATCAGGGCAAAGCCCAGGGCGGCACGGGGAGCAATATTCAACTGACGAAGCAACATGACGAACGCCCTTTTCTTGTATTGGCCGGATTCAAGGGGCGATCAATGGCAGCCTCCTTGCGTTAGCGGGCTATCGGCAAGTTGTATGACGACTTGAATGAAACATTTCCGAAGGGCAAAAAAAATCCCCGTATCTTTCGATACGAGGATTTTTAATATGGTCGGGGTAAGGGGATTCGAACTCCTGACATCCTGCTCCCAAAGCAGGCGCGCTACCGGACTGCGCTATACCCCGGTAAAAAAAAGGCGACCTTTCAAAGATCGCCTTCTTCGATCAGCGCTTTTGGCCTCTGATCTTAAGATTCGATCCCAGTGTTACCTGGTTTCAAAAATGGTGGGTCGTGTGGGATTCGAACCTACGACCAATTGGTTAAAAGCCAACTGCTCTACCAACTGAGCTAACGACCCAAAAATGGTCGGGGTAAGGGGATTCGAACTCCTGACATCCTGCTCCCAAAGCAGGCGCGCTACCGGACTGCGCTATACCCCGGTTTGAAATTGGCTCCGTGACCAGGACTCGAACCTGGGACCCAATGATTAACAGTCATTTGCTCTACCGACTGAGCTATCACGGAACTACACATTTCAATTTACTACGGTGAAACTTGCAGCTTCTAGACACCGTTTTCGCATCGCTGCGTTCGTGTGTCTGAGGCGCGCTATTCTACAACCTAGAACACCTCTGTCAACCCCCTAAATTGCTTTCAAGTTAATGATTTGCAACTTATTTCAGATTTCTGCCCAGTGAGCTGAAACCGTGTTGGTGACTGACTGCGGGGCGCACTTTACAAGCCTTTTCCTTTGAGTTCAACAGCCTGGCGAAAAAAAAGGCCTCGCATTGCGAGGCCTTCCTTACTTCACCACCGGCAGGTGTCAGTTGAACGTGATCTCGTCGTTCTCCACGACACCGGTCGCGGTCTCGCCCGGCATGAAACGCCCCGACAGGATCAACTGCGCCAGCGGGTTCTCGATCCAGCGCTGGATCGCCCGCTTCAGCGGCCGTGCGCCATAGACCGGGTCGTAACCGACGGCAATCAGCTTGTCCATCGCTTCCGGGCTCAATTCCAGCTTTAGCTCGCGCTCGGCCAGACGGCTGCGCAGACGGCCCAGCTGGATCTCGGTAATGCCCGCGATCTGATCCCGCGCCAATGGCTCGAAGATCACCACTTCGTCGACCCGGTTGATGAACTCCGGACGGAAGTGGGTGGAAATCGCATCCATCACCGCTGCCCGTTGCGCTTCACGATCACCGACCAGTTCCTGGATCTGCATCGAACCGAGGTTGGAGGTCATGACGATCACGGTATTGCGGAAGTCCACCGTGCGGCCGTGGCTGTCGGTCAAGCGCCCATCCTCCAGCACTTGCAGCAGGATGTTGAATACATCCGGGTGCGCCTTCTCGACTTCGTCCAGCAGGATCACCGAGTAAGGCTTGCGCCGTACCGCTTCGGTCAGATAACCACCCTCTTCGTAGCCGACGTAGCCCGGTGGCGCCCCGATCAACCGTGCCACGGAATGTTTCTCCATGAACTCGGACATGTCGATCCGCACCATCGCCTCTTCCGTATCGAAGAGGAATTCGGCCAGCGCCTTGCACAGCTCGGTTTTACCGACACCGGTCGGGCCGAGGAACATGAACGAGCCGCTCGGACGATTCGGGTCTGACAACCCGGCACGGGACCGCCGCACCGCGTTGGCCACTGCGACCACCGCTTCGTCCTGGCCGATCACACGCTGGTGCAACAGGCTTTCCATCTTCATCAGTTTGTCGCGCTCGCCTTCGAGCATTTTCGACACGGGGATGCCGGTCCACTTCGAGACGACTTCGGCGATTTCCTCTTCGGTCACCTTGCTGCGCAGCAGCTGGTTCTCGCTCTTGCCGTGCTGGTCGACCATTTGCAGGCTGCGTTCCAGATCCGGGATCACCCCGTACTGCAACTCGGCCATGCGGTTCAGATCACCTTTACGGCGCGCGGCTTCCAGTTCCTGACGGGACTGTTCGATCTTCTGCTGAATCTGTGCAGAACCCTGCACTTCGGCTTTTTCCGAGTTCCAGATTTCTTCCAGATCCGAATACTCACGCTCATGACGGACGATTTCTTCCTGGAGTTTCTCCAGACGTTTCTTCGCCGCGTCGTCGCTTTCTTTCTTCAGTGCCTGGGATTCCACCTTCAACTGAATCAGGCGCCGCTCCAGCCGATCCAGCACTTCCGGTTTGGAGTCGATCTCCATGCGGATGCGGCTGGCCGCCTCGTCGATCAGGTCGATCGCCTTGTCCGGCAACTGCCGGTCAGTGATGTAACGATGGCTGAGCTTGGCCGCCGCGATGATTGCGCCGTCGGTGATCGCCACCTTGTGGTGAACCTCGTAACGCTCCTTGAGGCCACGCAGGATCGCGATGGTGTCTTCTTCGCTCGGCTCGTCCACCAGCACTTTCTGGAAGCGCCGCTCGAGGGCTGCGTCCTTCTCTATATATTGGCGGTACTCGTTGAGCGTGGTCGCGCCGACGCAATGCAGTTCGCCACGGGCCAGGGCCGGCTTGAGCATGTTGCCGGCGTCCATCGAGCCTTCGCCTTTGCCGGCGCCGACCATGGTGTGCAGCTCGTCGATGAACAGAATGATCTGCCCTTCCTGCTTCGACAGCTCGTTGAGCAACGCTTTCAGGCGCTCTTCAAACTCGCCGCGATACTTGGCACCGGCGATCAGCGCGCCCATATCGAGAGACAGCAGACGCTTGCCGCGCAGGCCGTCCGGCACTTCACCATTTATGATGCGCTGGGCCAGACCTTCGGCAATCGCGGTTTTACCCACGCCAGGCTCGCCGATCAGCACGGGGTTGTTCTTGGTCCGGCGTTGCAGAACCTGAATGGTGCGACGGATCTCGTCGTCACGGCCGATCACCGGGTCAAGCTTGCCTTCTTCGGCGCGCTTGGTCAGGTCGACGGTGTATTTATCCAGCGCCTGACGCGACTCTTCGTGGTTGGCGTCATTGACCGCTTCGCCACCGCGCAGGTTGTTGATCGCGTTTTCCAGCGCCTTTTTGCTCACGCCCTGGCCGAGCAGCAACTTGCCGAGCTTGCTGTTCTCGTCCATCGCGGCGAGCAGCACCAGCTCGCTGGAAATGAACTGGTCGCCTTTCTGCTGGGCCAGACGGTCGGCCTGGTTGAGCAGACGCGCCAAATCCTGCGACATGTTCACGTCGCCGGTCGGGTTCTGGATTTTCGGGAATTGATCGAGCTCTTTGGTCAGCTCTTTACGCAAGCTGTTGACGTCGAAGCCCACCTGCATCAACAGGGGTTTGATCGAACCACCCTGCTGTTCAAGCATGGCTTGCATCAAATGCGCCGGCTCGATGGCCGGATGATCGTGGCCGACGGCCAACGATTGGGCATCGGACAACGCCAACTGCAACTTGCTGGTTAAACGGTCTATACGCATGGGTCACCTTCCTTTTGAGCAGGCCGGACCTGAAAAACCATCCTGAATAAAGAAACCTGCCAGATACCGCTATAGATGCGGTCAATTCTGGAAGATTCAAGCGTCAGGGAGTTGATGCAGATCAGAGAGTTTAGCGGGTGAGCCAGACTAAGGAGGCAAAGCGACCGGTGCGCGACGCACGGCGATAAGAGAAGAAGCGCGGATCGGTCACGGTACAGAAACCGCCACCATAAACAGCGGTGACACCACGAACCGCCAGACGCAGTCGCGCCAGCTTATAGATGTCAGCCATGAACTTGCCCGCATTGTGGCTCGGGACAAAGGCTGTCTCGGCTTCGGGCAATTGATTGATGAAGACGTCCCGGACTTCCGGGCCGACTTCGAAGGCCTGCGGACCGATGGCCGGGCCGAGCCAGACCAGAACGTCTTCGGCGGGCACATCCAGACTGTCGAGGGTGGCTTCCAGCACGCCGGCCGCCAGGCCACGCCAACCCGCATGAGCCGCCGCCACGCGAGTGCCGGCACGGTCGCAGAACAGCGCCGGCAGGCAGTCGGCGGTCATTGCCGCACAAGCGATACCGGGTGTTGCCGTCCAGCTGGCATCCGCCGTGGCCACCACGGACGGATCAGCATGCGCCACGGCAATCCCGTGCACTTGCTGCAACCAGGCAGGCTTTATAGAGAAGTGTTCGGTCAGACGCCGACGGTTTTCAGCGACCGCCTCGGGACGGTCATCGACATGATCGCCCAGGTTTAGACTGTCGAACGGCGCCTCGCTGACGCCGCCCTCGCGGGTGGTGACACAGGCCTTGACGCTGGCCGGCGCGGGCCAGTCCGGCGTCAGCCAGTTCATCCGACGAATGCCTCGCGATCCTGCTTGAGCAGGGTCAGCAGCCAGACCAGATCTTCCGGCAACGGCGATTCCCAGCTCATGCGCTCACCGGTGGTCGGGTGATCCAGCTCCAGAAACCGCGCGTGCAGCGCCTGACGCGGGAAGTGCTTGAGGGACTCGACCATGGTCTGGCTCGCCGCTGGCGGAATGCGGAAACGACCGCCGTACGCCGGATCGCCGACCAACGGGAAGTTGATGTGCGCCATGTGCACGCGAATCTGGTGGGTACGACCGGTTTCCAGCTTCACCCGCACGTGAGTGTGGGAACGGAAGCGTTCCAGCACGCGGTAGTGGCTGACCGCCGGCTTGCCGCCTTCCATCACCGCCATGCGCTGGCGCTGCTGGCCATGCCGACCGATCGGCGCGTTGATCTTGCCGCCGGCCGTCACCACGCCGATCACGATGCACTCGTAGATCCGGCTGACACTGCGGCTTTGCAGCTGCGCGACCAGTTTGGTCTGCGCCTGGATGGTCTTGGCCACCACCATCAGACCGGTGGTGTCCTTGTCCAGACGATGCACGATGCCGGCACGCGGGACATTGATGATGTCCGGCACGTGGTGCAGCAAGGCGTTGAGCAAGGTGCCATCGGCGTGACCGGCGGCCGGGTGCACCACCAGGCCGGCAGGCTTGTTGATCACCAGAATGTCGTCGTCTTCATAGACGATGTCCAGTTCGATGTCCTGAGCGACCCATTCACCCTGGGCCTCCTGCTCGGCAGTGAGCTCAAGGATGGCACCGCCATGAACGATGTCGCGCGGGCGGATGACCGCCCCGTCCACAGTCAGGCGACCTTCTTTGATCCAGGCGGAAAGGCGCGAGCGCGAGTGCTCGGCGAAGAGTTGGGCGGCGACTTGATCGAGGCGTTGGCCGCCCAATTCGGACGGCACCTCTGCGCGAAGTTCAATTTTATCGGACATGCTCGGACTGGGCGTCGGCTACAGCCTTTGGTTTCGGCTGCGCGCTTGTGGTTAAATACGGCGTCTTTTGCCCCGGGGCTTTTCAACGGGGCGCTCATCATAACAGGACGGCCCCGCCCAAGACAGCGGCCGTCATAGGGACGCAAGCCGCCATGCAAGTGAAACACCTGCTGCTGATCGCCATCCTCGCATTGACCGCTGCTTGCTCATCGAAGGAAGTCGTAGACGAAAACCTGAGCGAAACCGAGCTGTACCAGCAAGCTCAACAGGACCTGGACAACAACAGTTACACCAGTGCCACCGCCAAGCTGAAGGCTCTGGAGTCGCGCTATCCGTTCGGTCGCTACGCGGATCAGGCACAGCTCGAACTGATCTACGCCAACTACAAGAACTCGGAGCCGGAAGCCGCAAAATCCGCCGCCGAGCGCTTCATTCGTCTGCATCCACAGCACCCGAACGTCGATTACGCCTACTACCTCAAGGGCCTGACCTCGTTCGACCAGGACGTCGGCCTGCTGGCGCGCTTCCTGCCGCTGGACATGACCAAGCGTGACCCGGGTGCTGCCCGCGATTCGTACAACGAATTCGCCCAGCTGACCAGCCGCTACCCGAACAGCCGCTACGCACCGGACGCCAAGCAGCGCATGATCTATCTGCGCAACCTGCTGGCAGCCTACGAAATCCACGTGGCCGACTACTACCTGACCCGTCAGGCCTACGTCGCTGCCGCCAACCGTGGCCGGTATGTCGTGGAAAACTTCCAGGAAACTCCATCGGTCGGTGACGGCCTGGCAGTGATGACCGAAGCCTATCAGCGTCTGCACCTGGACGAACTGGCGGCCACCAGCCTGGAAACCCTGAAGCTCAACTACCCGAACCACCCGAGCCTGAAAGACGGTCAGTTCGTACCGTCGGTCGCCGAAGCCGACAACCGTTCGTGGCTGAGCAAGGCCACTCTGGGCCTGATCGAGTCCCGTCCGCCGCTGCCGCCGGGAGAGACCCGCGCCAACCAGGACGTGCAGAAGCAGTTCCAGGACGCGAAAGACGCGATCCCGAACGAGCTCAAGCCCAAAGACGAAAACGGCGCAGTGATCGAAGAGGAAGAGCACGGGGCGGCCGGCAACAACGACGACCGCTCGTGGTTCAGCTACATGACTTTCGGTGTGTTCGACTGATCACAACGCAAGTACGAGAAAGGGAGATCTTCGGATCTCCCTTTTTTATTGCCGCGTTTTATTGCGCTGTGCGCCTGTCGAGTCCTTGGCTAAACTGCCGGATCATCAGCCAAAAAGCCGCCCATCATGCTTCGTCTACTCTTCTGGATCGCCCTGATCGCCGCCGCCGTCTGGCTGTGGCGCAAACTCAAGGCGCCTGCCGCCCCCACGCAATCCCCCCGCGAAAAGGATGCTGCGCCGATGGTGCGTTGCGCCCATTGCGGCGTGCACCTGCCGCGGGATCGTGCGCTGAGCCTTCAACAACAGTGGTATTGCAGCCAGGCTCACCTCGAGCAAGGCCCAGGCTCCAGTGATCGCTGAGGCCACCAACGCCACACGCAGACAGGCCCAGCGACTGCTGCGCCTTTATCACCTCTACCGCCTGAGCGTCGGCATCACCCTGGTGCTGCTGATCTCCAGCAACATGGACAACCGCCTGCTGACGTCAGCCGATGACGAGTTGCTGCGCAACGGCAGCTGGTTGTACCTGGTGCTGAACATCCTGCTGGTGGTGTTCCTGGAGAACATCCGGCGGCCGGCCCGGTTGTTCGGCCTGGCCCTGGTCGACATCCTGCTGCTGTGCGGGCTGTTCTACGCCGCCGGCGGCGTGGCCAGCCCGGTGGGCAATCTGCTGATCGTCTCGGTGGCCATCAGCAACACCCTGCTGCGACGACGGATCGGTGTGCTGATCGCAGCGATCGGGGCGCTCGGCATCGTCGGCCTCAGTTTTCTGCTGAGCTTCAGCCATCCCTTGAGCGCCAATGACTACCTGCAGGCAGGCACCCTTGGCGCTCTGTGTTTTGCCGGAGCACTGTTGGTACAGGGGTTGATCCGTCGTCTCGAAATCAGCGAAACCCTGGCCGAGCAACGGGCCAGCGAAGTGGTCAGCCTTGAAGCGCTCAATGCCTTGATCCTGCAGCGCATGCGCACCGGCATTCTGGTACTCGACGAGCGGCGCCGGGTACAACTGGCCAACCACAGCGCCCGGACGCTGCTGGCGCAGTCACCCCTCGAAGGCCAGTTGATCGATGACTATTCGACCGCGCTGGTCGAGCGCCTGAATCTGTGGCTGAACAACCCGACCCTGCGCCCGCAGAGCCTGAAAATCGCGGCCAACGGCCTGGAACTGCAACCGAGCTTCATCGCCCTGGAACAGAGCCCGAACCGCCAGACCCTGGTATTTCTCGAGGACCTGGCGCAGATTTCCCAGCAAGCCCAGCAACTGAAACTCGCCGCACTCGGGCGTCTGACTGCCGGTATCGCCCACGAGATCCGCAACCCGCTGGGCGCGATCAGCCATGCTGCGCAGCTGCTGCAGGAGTCCGAGGAACTCGACGGCGCGGATCGGCGTCTGACGCAGATCATCCAGGATCACTCCCAGCGCATGAACCGAGTCATTGAAAACGTCCTGCAACTGTCCCGACGCCAGCAGAGCGCGCCGCAACGGCTGGACCTGGAACCGTGGCTGGCGCAGTTCGTCGCCGAAGCCCGGGAACAGGCCGGTGAGCGCCAGCGCATACATTTGCGTATCGATTCCGGGGACTTTCGCACCCTCATGGACCCCGGTCAGTTGACGCAAATTCTCGACAATCTGTTGCGCAACGGCTGGCGTCACAGCGCCCTGCTGCACGATCCGGCCGAAGTGTGGCTGACGCTGTTCATCGACCGCGAAAGCCAGCTGGCTGTGCTCGAAGTACAGGACAACGGCCCTGGCGTGGCACTGGATCAACAGTCGCATCTGTTCGAGCCCTTCTTTACCACCAGCAGCCAGGGCACCGGCCTTGGACTTTATCTGTCCCGTGAGCTGTGCGAAAGCAACCAGGCCCGCCTAGACTTCATACCACGCCAAGGCGGCGGCTGCTTTCGCATCACCTTTGCTCACGGACGGAAACAAAGTTGAACACGAGCCCACGGCAAAAAATCCTCATCGTCGACGACGAACCGGATATCCGCGAACTCCTGGAAATCACCCTGGGACGGATGAAACTCGACACCTTCAGCGCGCGCAACCTCGGCGAAGCCCAAGCGCTGCTGAGCCGCGATACTTTCGATCTGTGCCTGACCGACATGCGCCTGCCGGATGGCACCGGACTGGAGCTGGTGCAGCACATCCAGCAACGCTATCCACAATTGCCGGTGGCGATGATCACCGCCTATGGCAGTCTGGAAACGGCGATCAACGCCCTGAAAGCCGGGGCTTTCGACTTCCTGACCAAACCGGTAGACCTCAGTCGTCTGCGGGAACTGGTCGCCACTGCGTTGCGCATGTCGGCGTCGGGCAATGTCTGCACCGCGATTGATCGCCGGCTGCTCGGTGACTCGCTGCCCATGCGCAATCTGCGCAAGCAGATCGATAAACTGGCCCGCAGTCAGGCGCCGGTCTACATCAGCGGCGAGTCCGGCAGCGGCAAGGAACTGGTTGCCCGGCTGATTCACGAGCAAGGCCCACGCGCCAGCCAGCCGTTTGTACCGGTGAACTGTGGGGCGATTCCTTCAGAGTTGATGGAAAGCGAATTCTTCGGTCACCGCAAAGGCAGTTTCACGGGTGCGGTGGAGGATAAGCCGGGCCTGTTCCAGGCTGCCCATGGCGGGACGCTGTTTCTTGATGAAGTGGCAGACTTGCCGCTGTCGATGCAGGTCAAGTTGCTGCGGGCGATTCAGGAAAAGGCCGTGCGCAGCGTCGGCGGCCAGCAGGAAACCGTGGTCGATGTGCGCATCCTCTGTGCGACGCACAAGGATCTCGACGCGGAAGTCGCCGCCGACCGCTTTCGTCAGGACCTGTATTACCGACTGAACGTGATCGAACTGCGGGTGCCCTCTCTGCGCGA
The DNA here is from genome assembly GCF_017491585.1 of Pseudomonas sp. 58(2021). Lineage (NCBI taxonomy): Bacteria > Pseudomonadati > Pseudomonadota > Gammaproteobacteria > Pseudomonadales > Pseudomonadaceae > Pseudomonas > Pseudomonas sp. 58(2021). The sequence continues at coordinate 270,882 of NZ_JAFGYZ010000004.1, read as the reverse complement.
ACGTCGTGACGACATAGAAGCCTTGGCCAGCCATATGCTCAAGCGTCTGGCGAACGGTACCGGCCAGCCGGCGGCGCGCCTGCATCCACAAGCGCTGGAGGCATTGAAGAACTACCGCTTCCCGGGAAATGTGCGGGAGCTGGAGAACGTGCTTGAGCGGGCGCACACCCTGTGTGAAAACCGCACGATCGAGGCCGACGACCTGCGCCTGAGCGAAGGCAATTGCACAGCCGAGGGCGGCATTGCCGATCTCACGCAGATCGACAACCTCGAAGACTATCTGGAGAACGTCGAGCGCAAGCTGATACTGCAGGCCCTGGAAGAAACCCGCTGGAACCGTACCGCAGCGGCCCAGCGGTTGAATCTGTCCTTCCGTTCGATGCGCTACCGGCTCAAGAAGCTCGGCCTGGATTAAATCCGTCCGGTCGGGGCATACGGCGCCGGATCAATGATCGGCGCGCGCCCCAGCATCACATCGGCAAACAACTGACAGGACGCCGGCGCCAGCACCAGTCCGTTGCGGTAATGCCCGCAGTTGAGCCACAAGCCATCAAAACCCGGCACCCGGCCGATGTAGGGAACGCCCTCCGGCGAGCCGGGACGCAATCCGGCCCAGTGTCCCACCACTTCGGCATCCGCCAGCGCTGGCAGCAATTCGACCGCCGAGGCCTTGAGGCTTTCCAGTGCATTGTCGGTCGGGGTCTTGTCGAAACCTTCGTGTTCCAGCGTGCTGCCGATCAGGATGTGCCCGTCGCGACGCGGAATCGCGTAGCGCCCCTTGGCCAGCACCATGCTCGGCAGGAAATCCGCCGCGCACTTGTAGAGAATCATCTGGCCCTTGACCGGTTCCACCGGCAGCGACAGGTCCAAGGTCTTGAGCAATTCGCCGCTCCACGCGCCCGCCGTCAGCACGACCTGATCGCCAGCGATCACACCGGTGGAAGTCTGCACGCCCACCACACGCTCGCCTTCAAGGACAAACCCGCTGACTTCACACTGCTCGTGAATCGTCACGTTCGGCAGCGCCTGCAACGCCGCTTTCAAAGACTTCACCAACCGCGGATTGCGTACATTGGCCACATCAGCCATGTAGATCGCCCGTGAAAACCCACCACCGAGCACCAGCACCGCATCATGCGCCGCCGAGATATCCACAGCCCGCAGCGGACGGTTCTCCCGCGCGGCCCACGCCAGCGCTTCGGCTTCGTCATCCAGGTCCAGCCAATACAGGCCGGTGGTGTGAACCTCGGGATCAACCCCGGTATCGGCAAAAAGACGCTCGCCCAACTGTGGATAAAAATCCTGCGACCAGTGCGCCAGCGCGGTAACGGCCGCGCTGTAGCGCCACGGGTACAGCGGAGACACGATACCGCCGCCGGCCCAGGACGATTCCTGGCCGACGTTCGAACGATCCAGCAGCACCACGCTGCCGACCTCGGAGGCGAGATTGTACGCCGTGAGCAGGCCAATCACCCCGCCACCGACAATCACCACTTGCTGTTGCCTGGTCATGTTTGATCCAACCGTAAAAAAGACAGTGGGCGCAAATGGCGCCCGAAATATAGCGGCTCAGCGGCCCCAGCAATCCTTGGTGGTCAGCCCGGTGGTCGCGTTGTTCATGCTTCTGACACCGGTGTTGGTGAGGGTGAAATCCCCGCACTTGTCAGTGGCCATGGCCGTGCCGGTCTTGCGGGTCGCGGTCAGCACAAAGGTCTGGTCAGCGATGGTCGGGGTAATGGTGTAGAAATCATTACCCGTGCTGAGACCGGTGACGCCCGTGTAAACATTGTTTCTGGTGTAGAAGCGCTCGAGAGTCTGCGCCTGCTCCGTCAGCAGCGATACCACCTCGGCGCGACGGCCCTTCTTCAGATATTCGGTATAGCTCGGTGCGGCAATGGTGATGATGATTCCGATAATCGCAATCACGATCATGATTTCGATCAGGGTGAATCCTCGGATGGATCTGCGCATGCCTCAACTCTCGCTTACTGAATTTGTCGCCACATGATACGACGACTGCCGCCGCCGCCCTTTTCCACCAGGGTGGTGATGTTGCCACTGGAGTCGGTCTCGATCTTGCCCTTCCCGGCGTTGACGATGGCGTTCAAGGTCGGGATGCCGCCGGTGAATATCACTCCGCTGGAAATCGTGTCGCTGCTGTCGACGACACCATCGGCGTTGGTATCGAGCACCGCGTAGTTGAGCATCTTACCGCTGAACGCATCGAGTTCGACCAGTTTACCGGTGCCAAAACTCGCACAAGGATCGGTGGTGTCGACACTGGCCGTGGTAAACACGATGCGCCCGAGTACGATGCTGGCCTGATTGATCACCCGCTCGCCGGTCAGCACGTTGTTGTATACCAGCGGCAGGTACCAGCCCTTCTCCGCTGGATAGGTCGTGTCATTCTGGGTTGTGGTCAGGAACTGCCCGGAGCTGCCGGAGAAGGATCCGGTAATCGCTTGCGCCTGCAGACTGCTGACAGTCAGTTGACCCGAACCCCCATCGGCATCCCACACCGAATAAAACGCCTGCAAATCCTTGTTGGTCTTGTCGGCGGTCTCGTTGAATTTGCCGGTGCCGACGAAAATCTGTTTGCCACCCAGAGCATTGTCCGCCAGCAACGGTTGCGCGGTGATCGGCTGAGTCGCCCCGCCGGCTGTCGTGAACAGCGGCTTGCCGGAAAACGCCACGCCCCAGCTGTCGGACGAAGCGGCGCTCAGGTCGAACTTCCACAGCCGCCCCTTCAAGTCACCGCCATACGCGGCCTGCACCACGTTCTGCGAATTGACCCGCAGCTTCACCGAGGACAAACCGTTGGTGGTTTCCGTACTGTCGATGACGATTTTCCTGATCAGCGAGCCGTCACGCACATCCAGCACATACAGCGCCGCCACCCCGGAGTTGCTGCCGTAACCGTTGGCAATGAACGCTGCCCAGCGACCATCGGCCAAGCGTGCCACTTCCGGACGGGCATAGGCGTAACCCAGATCATTAAAAGCGTTGGAGGTGCTGGCAGTAGCCGGCGCGCTGACTTCCCACAAGGCACGGATAACGTTGCCTGCCGAGGCGTCGAACAGTTGGAGCCCGTAGAAGGTTTTGCCCCCGGCCCCCGTCCCGCCAATGGCCAGGGTTTTCCACGCCGTGCCGAATTGCGCATCGAATACACCAAGTTGACCGTCTACCAGAAACTTGTGGCTGACGCCGTTGACGTAGTTCGGATCGGCAATCAGGCGCAGCGAGGCCAATACGCTGGATGGCATGTAGGCATAGCGCCGGGTACCGTTAGCCGAGTTGATGACGCTGACAAATCCGTCGTTGGCGTTCACCACGAGGCTGGCATTCATGTTCGAAGCCTTGGTGGTCAGGTAGGTGCTGTAGGTGGTATCGCCAGCCAGATCGGAGGCGGTTTTATCCGTGGGTGAAGCCAGCACCAGCGGCGAGTTGATGATGTCCCCGAGCAACACGCTGCGCACTTTGAGCCCGGCCTTGTTGGTGCCCTTGCTCCATTCGACCAGGTCCATGCCGCTGATGCCGGTGGGCAAACCCTGACTGAGAACGGTCTGCTGGGTTGGGGAGAAATTACCGTAGGCCAGCGTCACCGCCGCATTGTTCAGAGTGTTCCACGACTGGTAGGTCGGCGCAGTGGCGCCGGGCACGATGGCGGTGTCGGTGGTCCACAGCACGGCCGACGTATTGACCGCCCCGGCCGAGGTGAAGCCAAAGGACTTGATCGTGCCGCGCCAATCTTTGGGATCGTAGGTGGTTTGAAAAAAACTGCTGCCAGCGGTCAGCGTGGTGCCGCTGGTCACACCCGCACCGCCGGAACCAGCCTTGGAGGTGATATCGCTCAACGCCGAAGACAGCGCGACATTCAGGCCGGCGCTGTCGGTCGCCTGGTAGTAGCGGCCCTGTCCGTAATCGGCGGCGTCCGAGAGCATGTCGTTGGAGGCGGTAAAACCTACGGTGTAGGTATTCATGTACTGCTTGGGAAAATCCACCGCATTCCAGCTCTTGCCTGCCGCGTCGGTACCGCTGAAACGCATGTCGATGTCGAAGGCGAACTTGGCGATATCGTCCAGATACAACGTATCGCCCTCCCCGTCCCCGTTCAGGTTGTTCCCGTCATTGTTGATGCCGTCCCAGTTCGGCAAGCGGCTGCCGCCCAGCGGGTCGTTGTTCGGAAAGGTGCGGTCGTAGGTCGGCAGGCCGTCGGTGATGACCACCCCGTAGTTTTTCTGGCAGCGGTACTGGATCGGGCTGGTGTAGGTGCTGGGGGTGCTGTTGTAGTACGGCGTCATCCCGCGCATGTAGCGGGTGATTTCGTAATAGGTCTCGGCCAGTGGCGTGTTGGCCACCGCGCTCAGGCCGTTGATCGAGGAAATCAGTGCGTTGTAGTTGTTGTCGGCCTGGGCCTGGGTCACGCTGCCGCTGACCGGTGACAAATCGCTGATGGAGCGTGCAATGAAACCACCGTTGCCGGGGTTGTTGCCGGTGGCCGGGTTGAAGGTGGCGAGGCCCATGCGCAGGTTGCGGTTGCTGGTGACCAGTGCGGTAGAGACGTTGCGCGCCACGTTGATCCGGTAATCGTTGGGAATGGCTCCGGTAGTGAAATCGCGTGTGCCGTTGTTGATCGCCAGTCCGACCACGTAGGAAATGTAATCCGCCGAATAGCGAGTGTTGCCGCTGCCCACCGGATCCGGCAGCTTCAGACAGAGCGGTGTCAGGCTGTTGTTGTAGAACGCATAGGCACCGCCGGAGCAGCCGGAAGTCGGCAGGCTCGAGAGAAAGATCGTATCGCCGGTGATGGCGGTCGAGCTCAGGCACAGGCCGATGACCGCGTTGCACTGCCGTGCCGGCGTGCGATCCTCGGCCGGATCGAACCCCGCCGCATAAATGATGCTGTTCATACTCCCTGAGTCGTCGATCAACAGCATGACGTTGGGCGGTACTGCGGCCGCGCTCAACAGCGGCGATTCGGACGGCGTGAACGCATATGCCGGCGTCGCCACATACAAGCCCGTCAAAAGCCCCGCCAGGCAGGCTCGCCACCTTGAGCGTCGCTCAATACTTCGCATAAACGCTCTCCACCACACTGCGTGAGCTGCCGACGATGCCGACTGCCGTGACCCGGTACAACGTCGCCGAGGTGTTGCTCGGCACGTTCACCGCCGTCAGGGTCGTGCCGATGTTCTGTACCCCGTAGAAGCCGCTGCCGGCGGCAATCCAGGTGACACCCGACGTGGAATTGAGCCCCGCTGAACTGACCACCGATGACTCCGCCGGCGGCGCGCATTGCGTGGTGTTGGCACACACCGCCAGCGAATAACTGTCCAGTTGCACGGCACTTTCACCAATGCGCAGCGCCGCCTCGGCCGTCTGGAACGATTGATTGCGCAGACTCACACTGCCGGCCATTTTTTCCTGAAGGTTGGCGCTTTGCATTGATGACAGGCCGATCACCGTGAGGAGCAGCAGAAACACCAGACTGACCAGCAACACCATACCGCCCTGGTACCGTCGCCGATGGAGAGAAACGTTCATCGCTCGCCCCTCACTGCAAGCGGTTGCGCAAGGCGGCAACCACGTTGAAGGTTTGATTGCTGACCCGATTGTTCGGGTCAGTGAGGGTCAGGCTCAGGCGCACGCTGCGGATCCGCGCCGGATCACCGGGATTGGCGCTGTAGGTGGACGCCGCGACATCGGTCGCAGAACTCGCCAGACCGAACATCACGGAAAACGCACTGACGTTGTTCACCAGCACCTGCTGGGCCGGATTCCCGCTGCCGGTGCCCATCAGAATCTGGTTGTTGCTGAAGCTGTAGATCAGACGACGGATCGGGAACGCGATCTGCCCCGTCGCTGCTGTCCGTGCGCCGGTATAAGCAATGGCGCTGTTGCGGCAATCGGAGACCACGGTCCAGGTCGGCGTCCCACCCGCGCTGCCCACATCGGCGGTGACCAGGGTCAGCTTGAGATTGGCGTTGTCCCAGCTGATCGGCATGATCTGAGCCGCCGTGAAATCCCCCGCCGAGCTGGAATCGGTAATCGTGCCCAGACAGCCGAACATGCCCACCATGCGCAGTTCCTGGATCATCTTGCTCAGCACGAACCGCGCGTCTTCCTGCATGGCGGCGGCGCTGTTCTGGCTGACGTAGGTGTTTTTCGCCGCCAGGAAGATCTGCACCACGCCGAGCACCACGATCAGCCCCAGCGCCAGCGCGACCAGCATTTCGATCAGGCCGAAGCCCAGATTATGGCGCTTCATGGCGTGGCCACCGGGTCGACCGCAGCGCGGCTGGTCAGGACAAAGCTGCGGGTTGCACTGCTCGTATTGGCGGCGCGTACGTCACTCCAGGTGATGGTGATGGTGTACACGCGTTGATTGAGGGTGATGCTGCCGGTGGCGGTCGGTCCGCCGAAATTGACGATATTGGTGGTGAAATCGTAGAGATCCTGATCCCGGGCGACACTCAGGTTGCCCGTGGTCGGTGGTGTGACGGTGTAGTCGGCGCCCGAGTTGGCGCGGATCCGGTCCATCATGTCGTAGGCGATGAAACTGGCCTGACTGGTCATCCGCGAGCTGTCGGTGTATTTCAGCGCATTGAGCTGAACCGCCGCCGCCCCCAGTAACCCGACCGTCAGAATCAACAACGCGACCAGCACTTCGATCAGCGTCATGCCCTCCTGTGCGTGCTTGCTCCCTGCCCTCATCCGCAGCTTCCACCCGATTGAATTCGTCCGTTCAGACACACGTTCAGCGTCCTGCTTTGCGTTCCCAGCGTATAACTGAACACCACCGCCGTGGACGGTGTTGCCAGCCCTCCCAGATTGTTGAAATCCAGCGCGGTCACTCCTGAGGTTAGCGTCAGAGTCGCGCCGCTGCTCATCGCTGGAACAACCCGCAATACATTGGCCGGAGTGCCAGTACTGTCATAGACCGACAGCTCGCCGGTCCAGACGCTGCCGCCGGCGCTCGGCCGCAAGCGAGTGGTGATGCCCCGGTTGATCGCCTCGAGCCTTGCGTAATTGAGGGCCCGTTGCAGGTCGCCGACTTCGGTGTCGGCCTTGCTGCCCTGGATCGATCGGGTAAACGCCGGGACGGCCATCGTGATCAGGATCACAACCAATGCGACCGCCACCAACACCTCGATCAGCGTGAAACCTTTTGTACGATGATCCATCGATGCCCTCCGTTGCCGTCGGCTATACCTGCCCAGTAAACCTAGAACATTCGACCGGGTTACGTCGGTTGATTTGCCCTGCCCGGCGCACGGATCGCGTCGAACACCCTGCATCAAGGAGGAACTGCTCATGCCGCAACAGGGATTCACTCTGGTCGAACTGCTCATGGGACTGGCGATCGGCGCAATTGTTCTGTCGCTGGTCAGTCCGGCGCTCGCCACACTGAAGGAGTCAAACCATCGACAGCAGGCGGCAGAGTCGCTGATCAGCGGGATCCGCAATGCCCGCACTCAGGCGATCACGCGCAATCAGAGCGTGGTGATTCATGGCATCGACGGGGACTGGAGCCGGGGCTGGCGGATCATTCTGGATGTCAGTGGCAAGGGTGCGGAAGACAGCAGCAATCCGCTGCTGGTCGAGCACGCCAGTGACGGGCGAATACCCATTGTCGGCAACTGGTTCGTCAGTCGGTACATACGCTTCAGCAGTCTGGGGCAACCGCTGATGCCCGGGCGGGCATTTCAGGCAGGAAAACTACACATCTGTTCGACCCGCGAGCCGGTCAGCCAGCTTCAACTGGTGCTGGCGGCGACCGGTCGCGTGCGCCTGGCCAGCGAAAAGGCTGAACAGGCGCTGTGTCGAAAGGATAAAGCGGTCAGATCGAGCGTACGCGCAGCTCTTTAGGCATCGAGAACGTGATGTTCTCTTCACGCCCGGCCAACTCGTCGGCACCGGTGGCACCCCAGGCCTGCAACTGCTGGATCACGCCGCGCACCAATACTTCCGGTGCAGAGGCGCCGGCGGTGATGCCGATACGCTCGACACCATCGAACCAGCTCTTCTGCAGGTCTTCGGCGCCATCGATCAGGTAGGCCGGGGTGGCCATGCGTTCGGCCAGCTCACGCAGACGGTTGGAGTTGGAGCTGTTCGGGCTGCCGACCACCAACACCACGTCGCATTCGTCGGCCAGTTGCTTGACCGCGTCCTGACGGTTCTGCGTGGCGTAGCAGATGTCGTCCTTGCGCGGCCCACCGATGGCTGGGAAACGCGTGCGCAAGGCGTCGATGACCCGGCTGGTGTCGTCCATCGACAGCGTGGTCTGGGTGACGAAGGCCAGTTTTTCCGGGTCGCGTACCTGCAGCTCGGCAACATCCTTCTCGTCTTCGACGAGGTAGATCGCGCCGCCGTTGCTCGCGTCGTACTGGCCCATGGTGCCTTCGACTTCCGGGTGACCGGCGTGGCCGATCAGGATGCATTCACGACCGTCGCGGCTGTATTTGGCGACTTCGATGTGCACCTTGGTCACCAGCGGACAGGTGGCATCGAACACTTTGAGGCCACGGCCGGCGGCTTCGGTACGCACGGCTTGCGAGACGCCATGGGCACTGAAGATCACGATGACATCGTCCGGCACCTGATCCAACTCCTCGACGAAGATCGCGCCACGACTGCGCAGGTCCTCGACGACAAACTTGTTGTGCACCACTTCATGACGCACGTAGATCGGCGGCCCGAACACTTCCAGGGCGCGGTTGACGATTTCGATCGCCCGGTCCACGCCGGCGCAGAAGCCACGGGGGTTGGCGAGTTTGATTTGCATGCTGTGCCTCGTGTCTTGCGCGCAAGAAAATAGATCATTGCAATCCCTGCGGGAGCAGGCTTGCTCGCGAAAGCGGTGTGCCAGACAACTTTTATGTTGAATGTCAGTCTGCATTCGCGAGCAAGCCCGCTCCCACAGGGGTTCTGCTGTGTTACTCAGACGGCTTTGACGGAGAAGATTTCCACGTCAAAGGTCAGCGTCTTGCCGGCCAGCGGGTGGTTGAAGTCGACGGTCACTTGCGCGTCGTCGAACTCTTTCACCACACCCGGCAGCTCAGTATTGGCCGCATCGTTGAAGATCACCAGCAGACCCGGCGACAGTTCCATGTCCGCAAACTGCGAGCGCGGCATGACCTGCACGTTTTGCGGGTTCGGCTGGCCGAACGCGTTTTCCGGCTCGACGGTCAGCGTGCGCTTGTCTCCGGCCTTGAAGCCGAACAGCGCCGCCTCGAAACCCGGCAGCAGGTTGCCATCGCCGACCTTGAAGGTCGCCGGGGCCTTGTCGAAGGTGCTGTCGACCGTGTCGCCGTTCTCCAGGCGCAATGCAAAGTGCAAGGTGACTTCCGTGTTCTGGCCGATGCGTTGCTCAGCCAATACCTGTTCAGTCATGAACGGCTTCTCCGGTTTTTTTACTTTTGAACATGTCCAGTGCCAGCATCACCGCACCAACGGTGATGGCGCTGTCGGCGAAGTTGAACGCCGGGAAGTACCAGCGGTTCTGCCAGTGCACCAGAATGAAGTCGATCACATGGCCCAGAGCAATGCGGTCATACAGATTGCCCAGCGCGCCGCCCAACACCAGCGCCAGCGCGATGGCCAGCCAGGTTTCGTTGCGGCCCAGGCGTTTGAGCCAGACCACCAGCACCGCACTGACCACCACCGCGATCAGGGCGAACAGCCAGCGCTGCCAGCCGGAGCTGTCGGCCAGGAAGCTGAACGCCGCGCCGGTGTTGTAAGCCAGGGTCCAGCTGAAGTAATCGGGAATGATCACGATCTGCTGGTACATCTCGAGCTTGCCTTCGAAGTAGAACTTGCTGGCCTGGTCGATGACCAGAACCAGCAAGCTCAACCAGAGCCAGCTCAGCCGTCCGAAACGGCCAACGGCATTAGGCATAGTGACGAACCTCGCCAGCGCCATCGATGTTGTCCACGCAACGGCCGCAGATCTCCGGATGCTCCGGGTTCACGCCGACGTCTTCACGGCAGTGCCAGCAACGGGCGCATTTCGGGAAGGCCGATTTGACGATCTTCAGCTTCAGGCCGCTGACTTCGGTGGCCACAGCTTCGGCCGGAGCCTGTACGAACGGCGCAACGCTGGCAGTCGAAGTGATCAGTACAAAGCGCAGCTCGTTGCTGAGTTTGGCCAGGTCGGCGCTCAGGGCATCTTCGGCGTACAGCGTCACTTCGGCTTGCAGGTTGCCACCGACAGCCTTGGCCGCGCGCTGGATTTCCATCTCCTTGTTGACCGCCACCTTCACTTCCATGATGCGATCCCAGTACTCGCGACCCAGCTCGAAGCCTTCCGGCAACTCGGTCAGACCTTCGTACCAGGTGTTGAGCATCACCGATTCGTTGCGCTCGCCCGGCAGGTATTGCCACAGTTCGTCGGCGGTGAAGGCCAGGATCGGCGCGATCCAGCGCACCAGCGCTTCAGAGATGTGGAACAGCGCGGTCTGGCACGAACGACGGGCCTTGCTGTCGGCGCCGGTGGTGTACTGGCGGTCCTTGATGATGTCGAGGTAGAAACCACCCAGCTCCTGCACGCAGAAGTTGTGGATCTTCGAGTAGACGTTCCAGAAACGGTATTCGCCGTAGTGCTCTTGCAGCTCGCGTTGCAGCAGCAGGGTGCGATCCACCGCCCAGCGATCCAGTGCCAGCATGTCTTCGGCCGGCAGCAGGTCGGTGGCCGGATTGAAGCCGGTCAGGTTGGAAAGCAGGAAACGCGCGGTGTTACGGATACGACGATAGGCGTCCGCGCTGCGCTGCAGGATCTGCTCGGACACCGCCATTTCGCCGGAGTAGTCGGTCGAGGCAACCCACAGACGCATGATGTCGGCGCCCAGGGTGTCGTTGACTTTCTGCGGCGCGATCACGTTGCCCAGGGACTTGGACATCTTGCGGCCGGACTCGTCCACGGTGAAGCCGTGGGTCAGCAGCTCGCGGTACGGCGCGTGGTTGTCGATGGCGCAACCGGTCAGCAGGGACGAGTGGAACCAGCCACGGTGCTGGTCCGAACCTTCCAGGTACAGGTCGGCACGCGGACCGGTCTCGTGGCCCATCGGGTGCGAACCGCGCAGGACGTGCCAGTGCGTGGTGCCCGAGTCGAACCAGACGTCGAGGGTGTCGCTGATCTTGTCGTACTGCGGCGCTTCATCGCCCAGCAGTTCGGCAGCGTCGAGTTTGAACCAGGCCTCGATACCTTCGACTTCGACGCGCTTGGCGACTTCTTCCATCAGCTCGACGGTGCGAGGGTGCAGCTCGCCGCTTTCCTTGTTCAGGAAGAACGGGATCGGCACACCCCAGTTGCGCTGACGGGAGATGCACCAGTCCGGACGGTTGGCGATCATCGAGTGCAGGCGCGCCTGGCCCCAGGCCGGGACGAACTTGGTGTCTTCGATCGCTTTGAGCGAGCGCTGACGCAGGGTGTCACCGGACACCGGCTCCTTGTCCATGCCGATGAACCATTGCGCGGTAGCGCGGTAGATCAGAGGGGTCTTGTGACGCCAGCAATGCATGTAGCTGTGTTCGATGACGGTGGTGTGCAGCAGCGCACCGACTTCGGTCAGTTTTTCGACGATGGCTGGGTTGGCCTTCCAGATGAACTGGCCGCCGAAGAACTCCAGCGACGGCACATAGACGCCGTTGCTTTGTACCGGGTTGAGGATGTCGTCGTTGACCATGCCGTATTTCTTGCAGGTCACGAAGTCGTCCACACCGTAGGCCGGGGCGGAGTGAACCACACCGGTGCCGGCGCCCAGTTCCACGTAGTCGGCCAGGTACACCGGCGACAGACGGTCGTAGAACGGGTGACGGAAGTTGATCAGTTCCAGCGCCGAACCCGGTGCAGTCGCCAGCACGGTGCCTTCGACGCCGTAACGGGTCAGGCACGATTCGACCAGCTCTTCAGCCAGCACCAGCAGCTTGTCGCCGATGTCGACCAGCGCGTAGGTGAATTCCGGGTGAACGTTGAGCGCCTGGTTGGCCGGGATGGTCCACGGGGTGGTGGTCCAGATCACGATCGAGGCCGGTTTGCCCAGCGACGGCAGACCGAACGCGGCAGCCAGTTTGGCTTCGTCGGCGATCGGGAACGCGACGTCGATGGTCGAGGACTTCTTGTTCTCGTACTCGACTTCCGCTTCGGCCAGGGCCGAACCGCAATCGAAGCACCAGTTCACCGGTTTCAGGCCCTTGAACACGAAACCGCCCTTGACGATTTCGGCGAGGGCGCGGATTTCACCGGCCTCGTTCTTGAAGTCCATGGTCTTGTACGGATTGGCGAAGTCGCCCAGCACGCCGAGACGGATGAATTCGGTCTTCTGACCTTCGATCTGCTCGGTGGCGTAGGCACGGCACAGCTCGCGGGTCTTGTCCGCGCCCAGGTTCTTGCCGTGGGTCACTTCAACCTTGTGCTCGATCGGCAGGCCGTGGCAATCCCAGCCCGGGACATACGGCGCGTCGAAGCCCGACAGGGTCTTCGAGCGGATAATCATGTCCTTGAGAATCTTGTTCAGTGCGTGACCGATGTGGATCGTACCGTTGGCGTACGGAGGGCCGTCGTGCAGGACGAACTTCGGACGATCCTTGCCAATCTCGCGCAACTTTCCGTACAGGCCAATACTGTCCCAGCGCTGCAGGATCTGCGGTTCGCGCTGTGGCAGGCCGGCCTTCATTGGGAAGGCGGTGTCCGGAAGGTTTAGCGTGGCTTTATAGTCGGTCATTTAAGGCTCTTCATTAGCGATGGGCGCTAGGTGCGGCTAGTGCACGGGCGGCGGCGACATCCGCGCTGATCGCCGTTTTCAATGCCTCCAGGGAGGCGAAACGCTGCTCTTCACGCAGCTTCTGGTGGAAAACCACCGTCAAACGCCGGTCATACAGATCGCCGGCAAAATCCAAAAGATGTACTTCAAGGTGGGCCTTGCCATCACCTTGCACCGTGGGCCGCACGCCGATATTGGCGACGCCGGGCCAGGTCTTGCCGTCGATGTCGACGTCGACCAGGTAAACACCGGTGAACGGCACGCGACGGCGCTTGAGCTGAATGTTCGCCGTGGGCGTACCCAACTGGCGGGCCAGTTTCTGGCCATGCAGCACACGACCGGCAATCCGGTACGGGCGGCCAAGCAGACGCTCGGCCAGGGCAAAATCGGCGGCGGCCAACGCGTTGCGCACCTGAGTGCTGCTGACGCGAATGCCGTCCAGCTCGACGGTTTGCGCCGCTTCCACGGTAAAACCGTGGACCTGCCCGGCCTGCAACAGGAAATCGAAATCGCCGAGACGGTCGCAACCGAAGCGGAAATCGTCACCGACCTCCAGATGCTGCACGCCGAGGCCATCAACCAGGATGGTATCAACGAACTCGCTGGCGCTGAGCTTGCTCAAGCGCTGGTTGAACGCCAGGCACAGAACCCGGTCGACGCCTTCGGCGGCCAGCAGTTGCAGCTTGTCGCGCAACCGGGCCAGGCGCGCCGGCGCGGTCTCCGGGGCAAAGAATTCCCGTGGCTGCGGCTCGAAAATCACCACGCAGCTGGGTACGCCCAACTCGAGCGCACGCTCACGCAGTCGGGCCAGGATGGCCTGGTGACCACGGTGAACACCGTCAAAGTTGCCAATAGTGGCGACGCAGCCCCGATGCTGGGGGCGCAGATTGTGGAGGCCTCGAACCAGCTGCATAACGCGCTTCTTGCTCATAAAGTGGCCGATTATAACCACACCCGACGGCCGACGACAGGCAACACCGTAACCCAAAGTGAACGAGCCGACAAAACTGCCGGCTCGCGTCCGCTTTTCAAGGGTGAAACCTCAGCTCAAGGCCTTGCGATTGAAGTCGCGCAGGCGGAAACCGAGCAACAGCAACATGCCGAAATAAGCGACCACGCCGGCAACGACCAGCACCCCCAGACGCAGGAAGCGCTCCAGCATGTGGCCCTGATCCCACGCGGGCATGAAATGCATGCCGATCACCAGCACCGCCGACATCACCGCCACCGCGAGCAACAGTTTCAAACCGAATTTCAGCCAGCCCGGCTGCGGTTGATACATCTGCTGTTTGCGCAGTTGATAGAACAACAGGCCTGCGTTCAGGCACGCACCGGCACTGATTGCCAGGGCCAGACCGGCGTGGGCCAGCGGACCGATCAACACCAGGTTGAACAGCTGAGTAACCACCAGGGTGAAGATTGCGATTTTTACCGGCGTACGGATGTTCTGTTGCGCATAAAAGCCTGGCGCCAGCACTTTGATCACGATAATCCCGAGCAAGCCGACAGAGTAGGCAATCAACGCCCGCTGAGTCATCTCCGCGTCAAACCCGCTGAACTGGCCGTACTGGAACAGCGAAACCGTCAACGGCTCCGCCAGTATCCCCAGCGCCAGCGCGCACGGCAGCACCAGCACGAAGCACAGCCGCAGGCCCCAGTCGAGAATCCGCGAGTATTCATGGCGGTCCTTGCTGGCGTAGGTCTTGGCCAAGGTCGGCAGCAGGATCGTGCCCAGTGCCACCCCCAGCACGCCGGACGGCAATTCCATCAGGCGGTCGGCGTAATACATCCACGACACCGAGCCCGCCACCAGGAACGAGGCGAAGATGGTGTTGATGATCAGGGAAATCTGGCTGACCGAGACGCCGATGATCGCCGGCAACATCTGCTTCATCACCCGCCATACGCCGGTATCGCGCAGACTCAGGCGTGGCAGCACCAGCATGCCGATCTTTTTCAGGTGTGGCAGTTGATAGAGCAACTGCGCCAGACCACCGACCAGCACGGCCCAGCCTAGAGCCATGACCGGTGGATCGAAGTACGGCGTCAGGAACAGCGCAAACACGATCATGCTGACGTTCAGCAGGGTCGGCACGAACGCCGGCACCGAGAAGCGGTTCCACGTATTGAGAATCGCACCGGCCAGGGACGACAGGGAAATCAGCAATATATAAGGGAAGGTGACGCGCAGCAGGTCGGAGGTCAGCTGGAATTTTTCCGGCGTATCGGTAAAACCGGGGGCCGTGGCCCAGATCACCCAGGGCGCGGCGATCATGCCCAACGCGGTGACCAGCGCCAGTACCAGGGTCAGCAGGCCGGAAACGTAGGCAATAAAGGTGCGGGTCGCCTCTTCGCCCTTCTGGCTTTTATATTCGGCCAGGATCGGCACAAAAGCCTGGGAAAACGCCCCCTCGGCGAAGATCCTGCGCAGCAGATTGGGCAGTTTGAAGGCGATAAAGAAGGCGTCGGTCGCCATTCCGGCGCCGAAGGTGCGGGCAATGAGCGTGTCGCGAACAAACCCGAGAATCCGGGAAAGCATCGTGATAGAGCTGACGGCGGCCAACGATTTGAGCAGATTCATTGAAGGAATTTGTGCCTGTCGATAAACAGCAG
Source organism: Pseudomonas sp. 58(2021) (assembly GCF_017491585.1). NCBI lineage: Bacteria > Pseudomonadati > Pseudomonadota > Gammaproteobacteria > Pseudomonadales > Pseudomonadaceae > Pseudomonas > Pseudomonas sp. 58(2021). The sequence continues at coordinate 255,508 of NZ_JAFGYZ010000004.1, read as the reverse complement.
GCGAACAATGCGCCTACTTGTGCGATACTCCGCGCCGCAACAGCACAGAGCCAAAGCTCGCGAGTTTACAGGTCAAGCGCCGGAAATAAATATCCCGCCTCTTTATACCTACCACTTAGCGGAACGTCTCAAGCGCCCTTGACAAGACATCTCTTCATCGGCATGATTCGCGGCCTATTTTGTTTGCTATTTCCTAAAAAGTCTTTCGAGGAGCTCGACGGTGGCCAACTCACCTTCCGCCAAAAAACGTGCAAAACAGGCTGAGAAGCGTCGCAGCCACAACGCCAGCCTGCGTTCCATGGTTCGTACCTACATCAAGAATGTAGTTAAAGCCATCGACGCAAAAGACGCTGAAAAAGCTCAAGCTGCATACGTTCTGGCTGTGCCAGTTATCGACCGTATGGCCGATAAAGGCATCATCCACAAGAACAAGGCTGCTCGTCATAAGAGCCGCCTGAATGGCCACGTCAAGGCACTGAAAGAAGCTGCCTAAGCGACGTAGTCATTAAAAAACCGACCTCAGGGTCGGTTTTTTATTGCCTGCAATTTGGCAAAAAACAATGCAAAAAAAGAGGAGCCAACACGCTCCTCGTTTTTTTTGCGCTCAATCAATGAGCCGATGCCCACGGCAGAATCGGTATCGCCGTCACCGCATTCTGCGGACTCCCCTCGATCAGGCGATCGCTGTAGACCAGATACACCAGCGTATTGCGCTTCTTGTCGAGGAAACGCACGACCTGCATGGTTTTGAACACCAGCGAAGTGCGCTCCTTGAACACCTCCTCGCCATCCTTCAGCTCACCCTTGAAGCTGATGGGCCCCACCTGACGACAGGCAATGGACGCCTCGGCGCGATCCTCGGCCAGACCCAAGCCACCCTTCACGCCACCCGTCTTGGCGCGTGACAGGTAGCAGGTCACCCCCTCGACCTTTGGATCATCGAACGCCTCGACCACGATCCGGTCGTTCGGCCCGACAAACTTGAACACCGTCGATACCTGGCCGATTTCCTCGGCCGAGGCCAGCAATGGCAACGCCATCAACAGACCCAACAATCCTTTTGCCATGCGCATTGCGCTTTTCCTCAGACCAGAATCAGGTTGTCACGGTGAACCAGCTCCGGCTCAGCCATGTAACCCAGCAAACCGACAATCGCATCCGACGACTGACCGATGATTTTTTGTGCTTCCAGCGCGCTGTAGTTGGCCAGGCCACGGGCGATCTCACGACCGTCCGGCGCCACGCAAACCACCATCTCACCTCGACGGAAACTGCCCTGAACCAGTTTGACGCCAACCGGCAGCAGACTCTTGTGACCTTCCGACAACGCAGAAACCGCACCGTCATCCAGCACCAGCGTGCCGCGGGTTTGCAGATGACCGGCCAGCCATTGCTTGCGCGCCGCCAGCATGCCGCGCTCTGGCGACAGCAGCGTACCGATTCGCTCGCCCGCCTTCAGACGATCAAGCACTCGCTCCAGACGCCCACCCACAATGATGGTATGCGCTCCGGAACGCGCCGCCAGCCTCGCCGCGCGCAGCTTGGTCTGCATGCCGCCACGCCCCAGCGCACCGCCGGTTCCGCCCGCCACCGCATCCAAAGTCGGATCATCGGCACGCGCTTCGTAAATCAGCTGCGCGTCGGGATTGTTGCGCGGATCAGCGTCGAACATGCCGTCGCGATCCGTCAGGATTACCAGCAGATCAGCCTCGACCAGGTTGGCCACCAACGCAGCGAGCGTGTCGTTGTCGCCGAAACGGATTTCATCGGTGACCACGGTGTCGTTTTCGTTGATCACCGGGATGACTTTCAGCTCGACCAGTGCACGCAAGGTGCTGCGGGCATTCAGGTAGCGCTTGCGGTCGGACAGATCGTCGTGGGTCAGAAGAATTTGCGCCGTGTGCCGGCCATGCTCGGCAAAGCTCGACTCCCAGGCCTGCACCAGCCCCATCTGACCAATTGCCGCAGCAGCCTGGAGTTCGTGCATCGCACTGGGTCGTGCGGTCCAGCCCAAACGGCTCATGCCGGCCGCCACCGCCCCGGAGGACACCAGCACCAACTCGACGCCAGCCTCATGCAAAGCCACCATCTGCTCGACCCAGACGCCCATCGCCTTGCGATCAAGGCCCTTGCCATCCGCTGTCAGCAAAGCGCTGCCGATCTTCACGACCCAACGCTGCGCACCTGTCACCTTGCTCCGCATCATCTTCAACCTTAGCTTGAGGACAGCGCGACCCAGCGCTGCCCGTGACGTTATTCGTGGTTACTCGTGACCAACAATCGATTTCCAGATACCAAAACGCCGCTCGATTGAGCGGCGCTTAAGTTTACTTCAACGAATCAGTCACGCACGTAAATGATTTCCGGACCGTCTTCGTCATCCACATCTTCTTCGTCCCAGTCATCGTCACCGATGTCGTGGACCGACTTCACGCCACTGCGACGCAGGGCACGCTTGTCATCCAGCGCCTGCAACTGGGCACGGGCCTCGTCTTCGATGCGCTGATCGAGATCGGCCAGCTCTTCCTTGTAGGCCGGGTCATTGGCCAGGCGATCGGCACGATCTTCCAGGTAGCGCATGATGTCGCGCGTCAGGCGCTCGGTGCCTTCTTTGGCGATGGCCGAGATCACGTAGACCGGACCTTCCCATTGCAGACGATCGACAATTTCCTTGACGCGCTCTTCGTGCTCTTCTTCAAGGATCTGGTCGCACTTGTTCAGCACCAGCCAGCGGTCACGCTCCGCCAGGGACGGACTGAACTTGATCAGTTCGTTGACGATCACTTCAGCGGCGTCCGGCGCACTGCTTTCGTCCAGCGGCGCCATGTCCACGAGGTGCAGCAGCAGACGGGTACGCGCCAAGTGCTTGAGGAAACGGATACCGAGACCAGCGCCGTCGGAAGCACCTTCGATCAGACCCGGAATGTCGGCGATGACGAAGCTTTTCCAGCGGTCGACGCTGACCACACCCAGGTTCGGCACCAGCGTGGTGAACGGGTAATCGGCGACTTTCGGCTTGGCGGCCGACACGGAACGGATAAAGGTACTTTTACCGGCGTTCGGCAGACCCAGCAGGCCGACGTCAGCCAGAACCTTCATCTCCAGCTTCAGGTCACGCTGCTCGCCCGGCTTGCCCGGCGTGGTCTGGCGCGGCGCACGGTTGGTACTGGATTTGAAACGGGTATTGCCCAGACCGTGCCAGCCGCCCTGCACCACCATCAGTTTCTGACCGGACTTGGTCAGGTCACCGATGACTTCCTGGGTAGCAGAGTCGATGATGGTGGTACCAACCGGCACACGCAGGATCAGATCCTCACCCTTCTTGCCGGTGCAGTCGGTACTGCCGCCGTTGGAGCCACGCTCGGCATCGAAGTGTCGGGTGTAGCGGTAGTCCACCAGGGTGTTCAGGTTTTCATCGGCCATCATGTAGATGGAACCGCCGTCGCCGCCGTCACCCCCGTTCGGGCCGCCGTTTTCAATGAATTTTTCCCGACGGAAACTCATGCAGCCATTGCCGCCGTCGCCAGCCTTTACGCGGATCGATACTTCATCAACAAACTTCATAACCAACGCCTCTCGCCGTACGGACGAGCCGAAAAACAATCAAGACATAAGACTCTTGCAAAAATGAGCGCAGCGACCCCAATCCACGACCTGCATCGCACGCCGGCAGCCCATACAAACAGCTTTGCAAGAGACTCACCCCACAAACGAAAAAGCCCCGTCGCAAGACAGGGCTTCTCCAGCACTCTCGCAGTTAGGCTGCGACAACGCTCACGTAACGACGACCGAAGGCGCCTTTTACTTCAAACTTGATCACGCCTTCGATTTTCGCGAAGAGGGTGTGATCCTTACCCATGCCAACGCCGTAACCAGCGTGGAATTGGGTGCCGCGCTGACGCACGATGATGTTGCCGGCCTTGATGACCTGGCCGCCATACATCTTCACGCCAAGGCGTTTGGCTTCTGAGTCGCGACCGTTACGGGTACTACCACCAGCTTTTTTGTGTGCCATGAGTTCAATTCTCCTAGTGAGGAATTAGGCTGTAATTAAGCCTGAATACCGGTGATTTTGATCTCGGTGAACCACTGGCGGTGGCCCATACGCTTCATGTGGTGCTTACGGCGACGGAACTTGATGATGCGGACTTTATCGTGACGACCTTGGGAGATCACTTCAGCCTTGACGGTTGCGCCAGCAACAACAGGTGCGCCGATGTTCACGTCGTCGCCATTGGCGACCAACAGAACGCGGTCAAAAGTCACGGATTCGCCAGTAGCGACTTCCAGTTTTTCGATCTTCAGGTATTCACCTTCAGCGACCTTGTATTGCTTACCGCCGGTAACGATTACTGCGTACATGGTATTTCTCCGATAATCCTGCTCACCCAGCTCTTTATAAGAAGAGGTATTGGCTGGCATGGCTGCATGGGGCTGGAACGGCCCAAGTGCAATTGCGTAAGGCAGGTGCTGCCCAGGAAGTTCAGGGTGCGCGATTGTACGCAAGCCTTCGAAGTCATGCAAGGGGCCGTCCATCGCGCCTTGACAGGCCCGGACGTGGGTCCTAGCATGCCGCGCAACCCTTCTGGAGCACCTGTCGCTGATGCAACCCCAAGCTTTCTACCGCGCGGTGGCGGACGATTTTAGCGCCGTCGACGGCATCATCAAGAAGCAGCTGACTTCCCGAGTGCCGCTGGTATCGAAAATCGGCGATTACATCACGTCGGCCGGCGGCAAACGCCTGCGCCCTTTATTGGTGCTGCTGTGTGGCAAGGCCCTGGGTCGCGAAGGCGACGACATGCGTCTGCTGGCCGCCACCATCGAATTCCTGCACACCGCCACCCTGCTGCATGACGACGTGGTCGACATGTCCGGCATGCGCCGTGGCCGTTCGACCGCCAACGCCATGTGGGGCAATGCCCCGAGCGTGCTGGTCGGCGATTTCCTGTACTCGCGTTCGTTCGAAATGATGGTCGAACTGGGTTCGATGCCGGTGATGAAGATCCTGTCCCAGGCCACGCGCATCATCGCCGAAGGCGAAGTGCTGCAACTGTCCAAGGTTCGCGACGCGAGCACCACCGAAGAAACCTACATGGAAGTCATCCGCGGCAAGACCGCGATGCTGTTCGAGGCTTCGACCCACAGCGCCGCAGCGCTGGCCGGTGCGACCGCCGAGCAGAGCGAAGCCCTGCGCACCTTCGGCGATCACCTGGGCGTGGCGTTTCAGCTGGTCGACGACCTGCTCGACTACAAGGGCGACGCCGAAACCCTGGGCAAGAACGTCGGTGACGATCTGGCCGAAGGCAAGCCGACCCTGCCGCTGATCTACACCATGCGCGAAGGCACGCCAGAGCAAGCTGCACTGGTACGTCAGGCGATCCAGAAAGGCGGGATCGAAGACCTGGAAAGCATCCGCATTGCCGTGGAAGCGTCCGGTTCGCTTGAATACACCGCACAACTGGCTCGCGACTACGTGGCCCGTGCGATCAAGTGCCTCGAAGTATTGCCGGCCAGCGAATACCGCGATGCACTGGTTGAACTGAGCGAGTTCGCGGTCGCCCGCACGCACTGATCAACGCCGCGCAATCAAGAAACCGCAGCCTCCGTCGGAGCCTGCGGTTTTTTGTTGCCTGCCATCACGGATTAAAACCCTATACAATGTGCGACTTTTAATGATCCTCTCTCCAAGGAGCCTTAGTGAGCACGTTGCCACCCTGCCCGAAATGCAATTCCGAATACACCTACGAAGACGGCACCCAACTGGTGTGCCCGGAGTGCGCCCACGAGTGGTCTGCCGGCGGTGAAGCCGAAGTCGCGTCCGATGATGCCGTGAAGAAAGATTCAGTCGGCAACGTCCTGCAGGACGGCGACACCATCACGGTGATCAAGGACCTGAAGGTCAAGGGCACCTCGCTGGTGGTCAAGGTCGGCACCAAGGTCAAGAACATCCGCCTGTGCGACGGCGACCACGACATCGACTGCAAGATCGACGGCATCGGCCCGATGAAACTCAAATCCGAGTTCGTCAGAAAAGTCTGAACCTGCTGTCTTCCATCCCGCGCCCGTCGTGGGATGGAGCTTCACCCCCTCCCGCTATGCCCCACAAAACCAGGCAATAGCCAAATGCCAGCCGTTTTGACCTTACGCAATCTTTACCCATAAAAAATCACGAACCGCCAATAGGCGCTTGCTATTTGACGAATAAGAATTATTCTCATTGAAACCCTTTCAATGGAGATGAGAACCATGACTTATTTGATCGACGCCTGGCTGGATCGCCCGCACCCGTACCTCAGGATCCTGCATCGGGAAACCGGCGAAGTCTGCGCGGTACTGGAAGAAGAGGCCCTGCACGAGTTACAGGATCAAGGGGATCTGGACGTCAGCGGCCTGAGTTCCAGCGAACCGTTGGTGCTCAAGGAGCTGGTGCGCAATCTGTTCCTGTTCTGCTATGCCCGGGCCTTGCGCCCGACCAGTGAACTGCATCACAAGATCGAAGTATGAGAACGGCGGAGAAACCCTGCACAAGCCACGCTTGTGCAGGGTAACGGGATTACAGAACGTCGAGCAGCTCGACGTCGAACACCAGAACGCTGTGCGGCGGGATGCTGCCAACGCCTTGAGCACCGTAAGCCAGTTCGCTCGGCACGTACAGACGCCATTTGCTGCCGGCATTCATCAGTTGCAGGGCTTCGGTCCAGCCGGCGATCACGCCGCCGACCGGGAACTCTGCCGGCTGGCCACGCTCGTAGGAGCTGTCGAACACAGTGCCGTCGATCAGCGTGCCGTGGTAGTGAGTACGCACGGTGTCTTCACGGGATGGCTTGGCGCCTTCGCCCTGAGTCAGCACTTCGAATTGCAGACCGGAAGCCAGAGTGGTGATGCCGTCTTTCTTGGCGTTTTCAGCCAGGAACGCACGACCTTCGCCAGCGGCGGCTTCGGCCTTGGCAGCGGCTTCGGCTTGCATGATCTCGCGGATCACCTTGAAGCTGGCGGACAGCTCTTCCTGACCCACGCGGCTTGGCTTGCCCGCGAATGCGTCAGTCAGACCGGCCAGGATGGCGTCCAGGCTGACACCCGGTGGCGGGTTGTCGCGCAGCTGGTCACCCAGCTGACGGCCGATACCGTAGCTGACGCGGGTTTCGTCGGTGGACAGATTTACTTCGGACATGACACTGCTCCGCTGTGCGGACGGCCTCAGGACATGCCGTGCGTGCACAGCGCGTCCCGGCGCGCCCGGAACCAAAAGGGCGAGCAGACTAGCACAGATGTTCCGCCATTGATCAGGCCCTGGAGCCTACAGTGCCGAGCGCCAGGCCAGCGGCACTTTCAGGCTTTCTTCGCCGCTGGCACCAAGACCGCACATTTCATCATGTACCGAGGTGTGGACCAGGTTGAACGGCAGCACCGGAAGGTTGTGCAGGACATCCCGGGCATGCTCCACCGAGCGCAGCATCAGCATCTTGCCCTGGGGATCGCTCAACGGGTACGCCGCGCCGTGCATCCGCGCCTCGAGCAGGTAGATTCCGCCCTCCATGGAGATCAGGTTCAGCTCATCGACCTTCCTGGCGATGGCAAACGCATTCAACTCTTGCAGGTTCATGAACGCACCTCACGCTGTAGCGAGCCGGGACGCTTACAGGGATATGCCTCGGCGCTACAAAGTACAAGCCACAAATGACACCGCCCGTCTGTTTCGCAACAGACGGGCGGTTTTGTTACAGCCATCGACAGCTCATCAATGCTTGGTGAGCTTGTCCAGATAACCCATGGCGAACGCCGAGATCACGAAAGTCATGTGGATAATCACGTACCACATCAGGTGCTCGGGATCGACGTTCTTGGCATCCATGAAGATCCGCAGCAGGTGGATCGAGGAAATCGCCACGATCGACGCCGCCACTTTCATCTTCAGCGACGAGGAATCCATGGTGCCCAGCCAGCTGAGCTTTTCCTTGCCTTCGTCGATATTCAGCTCGGACACGAAGTTCTCGTAGCCGGAAATCATCACCATCACCAGCAAACCGCCGACCAGCGCCATGTCGATCAGCGACAGCAGCACCAGAATCAGCTCGGACTCGGCCATGGAGAAGACGTTGGGAATGACATGAAACACTTCCTGGAAGAATTTCAATGCCAGCGCCAGCAGCCCGAGGGACAGCCCGATATAGATCGGCGCCAGCAGCCAGCGCGTGGCGTACATTGCGTTTTCGATAAAGCGTTCCATTGACTCTCACACAAGAAGGGTTGTAATCGGCGGCGAGTATACCAGCCCCCCATGACAGCCAGAAACCGCCCGAAAATCCGCCACCTGCGTGTGTGTGTCAAAGTTTTTCTGCTAGTGTCCAAACCATTGACAGCCCAGCGACAGTGGACAGGACGACTGGAAATGGATGTGCGATTGCCGTTAACGACTGCCGGAATTTGCCTAGCCTTATCGATCGGCGGCTGCTCGCCCGGCGAGGAAAAACACCCGCTCAGCCTCGAACAGAAGACTGCGCAGTTCGAACAGTCGCTGGACGCCATCACCGACCCGAAACTCAAGGATGCCGTGACCGAACTCGGCGGCTCGCTACTGCTCCTGGAGCGCGCGCAGCAACGTCTCGACAACAAACCGCCCAGAACCGAATACGGTGAAGACGCCCTCGGCGTGCTCAAGCATTACCCCACTCCCCAGGCGCTGGTCGATACCTTCATCAACGGCCTGTTCGTGCTCCACAAGGATGCCAGCTCCGACTACCTGACCGACCTGCAGCCGGTGTTTCCCTTCAATCTCAATATCCCCGGCGGGTTTCTGTTCCCCCATGGCGTTGAGTGGCAATCGGTGACGTTGAGCAACAAACGGGTGATCACCTACCAGCCGGAATGGTCGGAAACCGATCCGGGCATTCAACTGAGTCCGTCCAGCTCCAATATCACCAACCCCGACGACCTGACCGTGACCTACCCGTTCATCGAGGGTCTGGACGTCGACAAGAAAACCCGGCCGCGTCCTGTGAGCCTGCAAGGTCAGGTGGAAGTCATCGCCCCGAAACGCCTGCACCGTTTCGATCTGGGCAAACAGGACGTCGGCCAGACCCGGACCGACGCCAACCTCAGCGTGACCCTGTTGAAGCTGGAAAAGAACTACGCCGAAGTCGAATTCAGCAACCATCTGCCGCTCGCCCCGGAAGTCGCCAACACGCCGCTCAACCCGCTGATCGTCCAGGCCCGTGACAGCACCGGCCAGTATCTGGCGCGAGCCGGCGCCATCAATGAAAGCCCCGAGCAGATCGCCTTCTATCAAAAACAACTGACGCACCTGCAACAGCAAAAGGCCTGGAGCGAGGATCTCGAGAAACAGCTGAACGACGACCAGCGCGCCTTCGAACAGCAGCATACGCGCCGTTACAACAAGGTCTACTTCAACGGGCCGATCGATACCCTTGAAGTCAGCGTGCTGGACTTCTCCGAGGCGACCGTCACCCGCAGGCCACTGGACCTGCCGATCCGCGAATTCAACGCGCACACCACGGCGAAAACCGTGCAGCCGCTGGATCTGGCGATCACCGTCTACGACGACCAGGCGCCCAACTGGCTAAAAGGTGCATCACTGACCGAGGACGAGCTGAAGAAAAGCATTCATATCCGCCAGTCAGTGGAAGAGCCCAGCGCCGCGCGCATCGAGTTCGATCACCGCAAAACCTTCAATGACGAGTTGCTGGGCGACGACCTGGCTCCCGGCGAAAGCCCGGTGACGTTCTTCACCGAAAAACACAACGGCAAACTCGACGAGCCGATCGAATTGCCGGCCGAGGCGTATCAGGTGGATCCGCTGCAAGCGACCATCACTTATGACTTGAACCTGTTTCCGGAAACCCCGGCAGTGGCCGTCGGTTCGATGCCCTTATTCCTCGCCACGGTGGCGAAACAGTCCTACGAAGCCAAGGCATTGCCCAAGGGCCTGGACATCAGGAACAACGAACTGGTGGTGGACCTGAAATTGTTTCCGGCCAACGAATGGCGATTCTTCGTCAAGGACGACAGCGGCAACTACCTGAAGCAGATCCTTTCAGTCAGCCACGACGCGGGCGCAGAAGGCCCGGCGCTGTTCGGCGTGCACTATTTCCACGGCCGTCCGACGCAGGTGGAAACCTATCATCGAACCGACCTCGTCACTGTGCAGTACGGCTTTGAGGTCAAGCTCGAGAAGGCGCAGACCCAGGGCGCTGCGCCTTGATCGGCGCTAATGATCGAAAATGCCGATATTGCGTCCACGTCCGCCGTTGATCTGCCGTAACTGGGCTTGCAGGTGCAAGGACCAGATCTGCGGATCATTGGCCAGTTCGTAGCCGTGCATCGTCAGGCTTTCGACGATGGTATCGAGGATCGATTCGGCAGCGACCGGCCCGTGGAACGGGCCTTGGGCCTTGATGGCGGAAGGTTGTTCACCGGCCATGCCGGCGGCAAAGAGCAAAGTCCACATGCCGGTATCGCCGGCCAACGGCTTGATGGCGCATTCGATTCGGGTTACGAGACCCAGGCACTGACGGGTGAGGCAGAGGTTGCGCGACATGGCGGCGACCCTCGGTAAAGCCGGTGTTCAGCCCTTGCTGAAGGACTGTTTCGATCCCGTGATACTGTCGATGTCCTTGAGCTGAGAATAGAAGAAAAGTCCGCCGCGCCAACCGCGCAGAACCAGAAGGCGCCGAATGGTCATTGTGTGAATATTGACGCCAGAGTGATGGCACTTTTGCCGACGTTCGCGACAAAACAAAATGGGAGCACAAGGCTCCCATTTATGTTCTGCAGCCTGGCTTACGCCGGCTTGGCCTCGGCGAGCGCCTCCTGCGCCAGTTCCTTCTCGGCCTCTTTCAGGTCTTCTTCGCTGATCATTTCGGCAATCACCCGCAGACGCTCCACCACGCGCGCGTTGACGCTGCCTTCCGGGAACTCGCCATTCTCGTTCGGCTCACCGGCAGGCTCACCCACCAGCAGGCTCAGCGCTTCATCTGCCTGACGCACCGCATAAACATGGAACTGCCCTGCACGCACTGCAGCCAGCACTTTCTCGTCGAGCATCAGCGTGGCGACGTTGGCGTGAGGAATGATTGCGCCTTGCTCACCTGTCAGTCCACGTGCTTCACAGAGACGGAAAAAGCCTTCGATCTTCTCGTTGACCCCACCCACCGCCTGCACTTCGCCGAACTGGTTGATCGATCCGGTGATGGCAAAACACTGCTTGAGCGGGGTTTTCGACAAGGCCGAAATCAGCGTGCACGCCTCGCCCAGCGACGCACTGTCGCCATCGACGTAGCCGTAGGACTGCTCCAGCGCGATGCTGGCGGAAATCGCCAGCGGGAATTCCTGGGCGTAACGGCTGCCCAGATACCCGGTGAGAATCATCACGCCCTTGGAGTGAATCGGCTGACCGAGGTTGACCTCGCGCTCGATGTCGACGATGCCGCTGCCGCCCGGGTAGACCGTGGCGGAAATCCGCGCCGGCACACCGAACGCCGAGTCACCGACTTCGAGCACGGTCAGGCCGTTGCACTTGCCGACCGCCGCGCCGTCGGTGTCGATCAGGATGATCCCTGCCAGCATGTCGTCGAGAATCCGTGCCGACACACGGCCGGTGCGGGTAGCCTTGGCCTTCAGGGCGCGTTCGATGTGGCCTGCGTCGGTCATTTCATCGCTGGCCAGGTGACGAATGAAATCCGCCTCGCTGACCAGCTGGAACAGATCGCCGATCCGCGCCGACAACCGCCCCTGATGCTCGGCCAGACGCGCGCTGTAAGTCGCCAGACGCGCCACCGCATCGGCGGTCAGCGGCGCCATGCCTTCTTCCGAAGTGCGGGTTTTCAGCAACTGGGCAAACTGCTCCAGACTTTCGTCGACCATCGGGATGTCTTCGTCGAAATCCACCAGAACACGGAACATCTCCTGGAAGTCCGGATCGAGGTCCTGCAGCGTGTAGTACAGCTGACGCGCGCCAATGATGATCACTTTGACATTCAACGGAATGAACTGCGGGTTGAGCGTCATGGTAGCGAAACGCCCCATCTCGCCCAGCGGCGATTCCATTTTCAGCTTGCGCGATTGCAGGGCGCGCTTGAGCGCATCCCATACGAATGGCTCGCCGAGCATTTTTTCCGCTTCGAGGATCAGGAAACCACCGTTTGCGCGGTGCAGCGCACCCGGTCGCAACTGACGATAGGTGGTGTAGAGCGCGCCCTGATCGGTGGTGTATTCGATGCGGCCGAACAGGTTTTCGTAGGTCGGATGCGGCTCGAATACCACCGGTGCACCGCCACTGTGTGGATGACCGACCACCAGGCTCGGTGCGTATTGTTCTTCCAGCAGCTTGCGCGCGACCGCATCGGTCTTGCTGTCATCGACCAATTGCTCGACCACGGTTTTCAGCAGATACACCTGCATCGCTTGCAAGTAACCGCAGACGGCCGCATTTTCCGCGTACTTCTCCGACAGCGGTGCGAGCAAAGGCTGCAAGGCCAGGGTGATGGTTTCTTCATTGAGCTGACGCAGTTGGTTGCTCGATTCGCGTTTCCACTGCGGCAGGCTCGCCAATTCTTCGTTCAGGCGTTCTTCGAGGCCGGAAATATCGTCGTGAAAGCGTTCGCGCTCGGCTTCCGGCAACTGGGCGAATTCGGCTTCGTCCAGCGCCTTGCCCTCAAGCATCGGGGTGAAGGCGATGTTGCTGCTGTCGCGGTACAGGGCGACGTCTTTTTCCAGGGCCAGACGTTCGATGACGTCCAGTGCCTTGTCGTAGCGCTGATTGAAGGCGCGGTCGATGGCGCTCTTCTTCTGCTGGTAGGACGGGTGTTCGAACACCGCAGGAAAGGTCGCCAGCAGGTTGTCGATCAGGCCGTTGATGTCGCCGATGAAGGCACCGGCGCTGCCCGATGGCAATTCCAGGGCGCGGGGTTCGCGCGGCTCATCGAAATTGTTGACGTAGACCCAGTCCGCCGGGGTCTGCAGGCGTTTGCCTTCGGCCTTCAGGTAGCGTTTGACGAACGAGAAACGGCCGGTGCCGGGCTCGCCCATGACGAATACGTTGTAACCGGGGCGTGGCATGGCCACACCGAACTGCAAGGCTTCGACCGCACGTTCCTGGCCAAGCACACCGCGAAAGGGCTCCAGATCATTGGTGGTAGTGAAGCTGAACTGTTCAGCGGAAAACGGACGGGTCAGCGCTTCGGGCGCTAGACGCAAGCTGGCAGCAACAGGATCAGGCATCGGACTTCCTTAACAATCAGGCGGGGCAGATAGCGGCATTCTGGCGCTGCCCGAGCCCCACTGGCAAGGCGCGCCACACGACACAAAGCATAGACAGCCGCCCTGCCCGCGGCCCGGTCCCGTGAAACCGGGGTTTATTCCAAATATTGTGCAAAAACTCACGGAACCCTCGGAACGTGCCTAAACTCCAAACTGCGCGGCTGGAACTAATACCGGCCCACTGGCTTCGTCTGGATCTGTTTCGTACAGAGCTTGGGGGCCAGAACCCTGTCCATTGGTATGCACACAAAGAGAACAAAGCTATGAAACGGATTCTTCTCGGTACTCTCTTCACCGCTGTATCCATCAACGCAATGGCGCAAGCTCCAGGCGGCCCGGATTGCGGTTGGGGCAACATGCTGTTCGAAGGTCAGCGTGGCACTCCGGCTCACTTCCTGGCATCCACCACCAACGGCACCTCCGGCAACGCCACGTTCGGCATGACATCCGGTACCAACGGTTGCTCCACCAACGCCTCGCTGACCTATGGCGGCAAATCCTGGTTTGCCATGAATGGCATGATGAACGAGCTGTCCGAAGACATGGCAAAAGGCAACGGCGAAGCGCTGACAACCTATGCCGTGGTACTGGGCGTGGCGCCGGAAGACCGTGCGCACTTCGCCGCCGTCACTCACGAGCACTTTCAGCAGATCTTCAGCAAGGCTGACGTGACTGCCGAAGACGTGCATACCAACACCCTGGCCGTGCTGAAAGCAGACCCTCGTCTGGCCAAGTACGCCACTCAGGCTTAAGCTCGGCCCCACCCGCTTCTTTCGGGAAGCGGGTTTTATTTTTTCGGCCCGCCCTTCCTTGGGTCTTTTGTTTCTTTCGACTTAAGTTGCCACCTATGCTCAAACGCCTTGCCTGGCTGGCGCTGTGTGTCTGCGCCCCGCTGTCCGCCGCGCCTCACATCGACCCTCACCGTTTGCAGCAACTGGCCAGCGACCGCTTCTGGATTTCCCTCGGTCATTACGAAACCGCCAAACTCGGTGGCTGGCGCAGCTACGTCAGCGACAAAAAGTTCTTCCTCGCTCCCGATGGCAACGAACACCCCGACCATGAACTGGCCGCCACCGTGCAGGCGCTGTACGCCCCCGCCCGTCTCGGTGAGCAACACGCCCAGTGCGTCTACCCGGCACGCACCCGCTGGCTGAAAGATCAACTGAACCTGACCGACCTGCCGACACCGGACTGCGCCGAATTCAAGAAATGGTTCAAGGACGTCTCCCCCCACAGCGCAGTGATGATTTTCCCGGCGGCCTACCTCAACAGCCCGTCGTCGATGTTCGGTCACACCCTGCTGCGTATCGACCAGGCTGACGTACAGAGCGACAAGACGTCGCTGCTCAGTTACGCGATCAACTTCGGCGCCTACATCGAAGGTTCGGACAACAGCATTCTTTACGCCTGGAAAGGCCTGATGGGCGGTTATCCGGGGCTGTTCGCACTGGTGCCCTATCAGGAAAAACTCTCGGAGTACCGCAGCCTGGAAAACCGCGACCTGTGGGAGTACCGGCTCAACCTGACGCAAGCAGAAACCGCACGCATGGTCGAGCATGTGTGGGAGTTGAAGCAGATTCAGTTCGACTATTTCTTCTTCGACGAAAACTGCTCCTATCGCCTGCTCGAACTGTTGCAGGTGGCACGCCCGAGCCTGCGCCTGACAGAACAGTTCCCGCTGACGGCGATCCCCACCGACACCGTCAAGGCGGTAAAGGAGTCCGGGCTGGTAGAGAGCATCGAATACCGCCCGTCCCGCGAGCGTGAATTGCTCAGCCGCGCCGAGCCACTGACCGGCGAAGAACAGGACTGGGTACTGAAAGTCAGCGCCGACCAGCAGCATTTGCAGGATCCAGCCTTCCAGGCCCTGCCCCGAGACCGCCAAGCGCTGATCATCGACGCCGCGTATCGGCTGGAACGCTACCGCGCCAACGGCCAGGAACGTGATCCACAGCGTGCGCAGCGCAGTTTCGAGCTGCTGCGGGCGATCAACAAGAACCCGGCGCCGGAGCTGCAAATCCCACAACCGGGCCTGCCCGAAGACGGCCACGAATCGCGTACCTGGCAGGCCGGTCTCGGCACGCGCGGGGACCGTGCGTTCGGCGAATACGGCTTGCGCATGGCCTATCACGACCTCAACGACAACGCCGAGAGTTTCCCCCTCGGCGCGCAGATCGAAATCCTGCAGATGAAGCTGCGCCAGTACGAAGGCAATCACTGGCAATTCCAGCAGCTGGATCTGGCGACCATCCGCTCGCTGACGCCGCGCAATGCGCTGTTGCAGCCGCTGTCGTGGCAAGTTACCGGTGGCCTTGAACGTGTACCGGGCAAGCATGACGACGAAAACCTGGTCAGCCACGTCAATGGCGGCGGTGGCGGAACCTGGGCGCTGGGTGACGATGTGCTCGGTTTTGCCCTCGGCACGGTGCGCGTTGAACACAACAATGATTTCGCCGAATTCGTTTCCCCGGCAGGCGGTTTCAATACCGGCGTGCTTTGGAAGAACCCGTTGGGCAATCTCAGTGTGGAGGCCAAGGGCGATTACTTCTTCAATGGTGAAGTGCGCCGCAGTCTGAGTCTGAACCAGCAGTGGGAATTGTCGCGCAACCTCGGCTTGCGCCTGAGTGCCCAGCGCGAGTTCAGCCATCTGGCAACGCCGGAGACCGAGGTGATGCTGGAAGTGAAGTGGTATCACTACTGAGGTTTTGATCTTTCTTTCACGCCCCATCGACGAATCCGCTTCTAGACTTTCCCTATCAGCCGTTTGACGGCCCGGGAGAGTGTGATGTGGCGGTGTGCGGGGTTTGTGGGCGTGTTGCTGTTGCTGGGTGGCTGTCAGAGCACCCACGAAGACCTGATTGCCAAAGGTTATCCACCGGCGTTCGCCGACGGTTTCGATGACGGTTGCATCAGCGGTCGTCAGGCAGCCGGCTCGATCAGCGGCGAGTTTCGCAAGAACGTGCCGCGTTATCTCAAGGACAAGCAATACGCCGAAGGCTGGAGCGACGGTTTCCGGCAGTGTCAGGCGATGCTGGAAAACAAGGATCGCGAACAGTATCGCAACGAACACTGGGACGAACGCGAACGCGCCTGGCAGCAGGAAAAGGACCAGGGTGCCGCGCGGGCCTATCGTTCGCAGTAGGTCGTTTCCAGACATCCGGTGAAACCAAATGCCTGCGACCATGGCCCAACGGTTGTAACAGGAGCCCATCATGAGTCGCGCCTTCGTCAACGAAGACAACGCCGCTGCGCAAGCCGATCAGCCAGTCGAACGGCAGATCAGCACGCAGCCCAATTACGTCACGCCACAAGGACTTGCCCAGTTGCAGGCGAAAGTTGCCGAGCTGCAGGCGCTGCACACAGAACAGTCCGCAAAGGGCGAACAGGCCGACAAACAGCGGCTGGCTGATCTCGAACGGGATTTGCGTTATTTCAATCAGCGGGTCGGCAGCGCTCAGGTCGCACCAGCTCCGACGTCCAACGAAAAGGTGCAGATCGGCAGTTGGGTCACCTACGCCGACGAACACAACACCGAGCGTCGGGTGCAACTGGTCGGCGAAGATCAGGCCGATGCCGCCAACGGCCTGATCAACTGGGCCTCACCGCTGGGCCGCGCGCTGCTTGGCGCACGACTCAACGACGAAGTGCTGTGGCAGCGTCCGGCCGGTAATCAACTGATCGAAGTGATCCGTATCGACCTGTCTTAAACCACTCCTTGCGCCAACATCGCGTCGGCGACCTTGACGAACCCGGCGATGTTCGCGCCTTTGACGTAGTTGATCCGGCCGTTTTCCTCACCGTAATGCACACAGGCGTGGTGGATCGACTGCATGATCGCGTGCAACTTGTTGTCTACCTCACCCGCCGTCCACAACAGGCGCATGGCGTTCTGCGACATTTCCAGGCCGCTGACTGCCACGCCGCCGGCATTCGATGCCTTGCCCGGCGCGAACAGAATGCCCGCTTCGATAAAGATATCCACAGCCTCAAGGGTGGTCGGCATGTTCGCGCCTTCGGCCACGCAGACGCAGCCGTTGCGCAGCAAGGTGCGGGCGCTTTCGGCGTCGAGTTCGTTCTGGGTCGCGCATGGCAGCGCAATTTCGCACGGCAACGACCATGGCAGTTGACCGGCGCGGAATTCCAGACCGTATGCGCCCGCCAGCTCGCTGATCCGCCCACGCTTGACGTTCTTCAGTTCCAGCAGCGCCAGCCACTGCTCTTCGCTCAGACCCGCTTCGCAATACAGCGTGCCTTCGGAGTCGGACAGGGAAATCACCTTGCCGCCCAGGTCCATCACTTTGCGAGCGGCGTATTGTGCAACGTTGCCGGATCCGGAAATCGCCACGCGCTTGCCTTCGACGGTCTGCTCGCGGCGCTTGAGCATTTCTTCGGCGAAGTACACGCAACCGAAACCCGTGGCTTCCGGGCGGATCAGGCTGCCGCCATAGGTCATGCCCTTGCCGGTCAGCACGCTGGTGAACTGGTTGCTCAGGCGTTTGTACTGACCGAACAGAAAACCGATCTCCCGTGCGCCGACACCGATATCGCCGGCCGGCACGTCCACGTCGGCGCCGATGTGCCGGTACAGCTCACTCATGAACGCCTGGCAGAAACGCATGACTTCGGCGTCGCTCTTGCCCTTCGGATCGAAATCCGAACCGCCCTTGCCGCCGCCCATGGGCAGCGAGGTCAGGGCGTTCTTGAAGGTCTGCTCGAAGGCGAGGAATTTCAACACGCCCAGATTCACCGAAGGGTGGAAGCGCAAACCGCCCTTGTACGGGCCGATGGCGCTGTTCATCTGGATGCGGAAACCGCGATTGACCTGGACCTTGCCCTGATCGTCGACCCACGACACCCGGAACACCACCGCCCGCTCCGGCTCGCAGAGGCGCTCCAGAATCCCCGAGGTCAGATAGTGCGGATTGGCTTCGAGAAACGGCCACAGGCTGCGCAGGACTTCTTCGACGGCCTGGTGGAATTCGGGCTGATCCGGATCGCGTTTTTTCAGACGGGCGAGGAAGGATTCGACGGATTCGATCATGGGAAAAGTCTCGGCAAATGTGTTGTCGTTGGAAGAGATTGAGCCGGACTGTAACAAACGACATGTACACAGCAATAGACAAAAATGTCGCATTTATGAAAACAAATAGTACACACGCTATAAATCACGGTGGATTGCAGACAAAAAAAAGCGGAGCCCGAAGGCTCCGCTCTTTCATGCAACCAACCTGTAATCAGGCCAGTTTCTTGTGGCGTACCCGGTGTGGCTGGGCCGCCGCTTCGCCGAGACGCTTTTTGCGATCGGCCTCGTACTCGGTGTAGTTGCCTTCGAAGAACACCGCTTGCGAGTCGTCTTCGTACGCCAGGATGTGGGTCGCGACGCGGTCAAGGAACCACCGATCGTGAGAGATCACAATGGCGGCGCCCGGGAAGTCCAGCAGGGCTTCTTCCAGGGAACGCAGGGTTTCAACGTCGAGGTCGTTGGACGGTTCGTCGAGCAGCAGGACGTTGCCGCCCTCCTTCAGGGTCAGCGCCAGGTGCAGACGACCGCGCTCACCACCGGACAGGTCCTTGACGAACTTCTGCTGATCGCCGCCCTTGAAGTTGAAGCGACCGACGTAGGTACGCGACGGGATCTCGTAGTTGCCGATGCGGATCTGGTCGGAACCGTCGGAGATCTGCTGGAACACGGTCTTGCTGCCGTCCAGGTCCTCGCGGCTCTGGTCAACGCAGGCCAGTTGCACGGTTTCGCCGATCTCGATGCTGCCGGAGTCCGGGGTTTCCTTGCCCATCAGCATGCGGAACAGGGTCGACTTACCGGCACCGTTACCGCCGATCACGCCGACGATGGCGCCTTTGGGCATGGAGAACGACAGGTTGTCGATCAGCACGCGATCGCCGTAGCCCTTGGTGACGTTCTTGAATTCGATGACCTTGTCGCCCAGGCGCGGACCGGCCGGGATGTAGATCTCGTTGGTTTCCGAACGCTTCTGGAATTCCTGCGACTGCATTTCTTCAAAGCGTTGCAGACGTGCCTTGGATTTCGACTGGCGGGCCTTGGCGCCTTTGCGCACCCACTCCAGTTCTTCCTTCATGGCTTTTTCGTGGGCCGATTGCTGCTTGGATTCCTGGGCCAGACGATCGGACTTGGCTTCCAGCCAACCCGAGTAGTTGCCTTCGTACGGAATGCCCGCGCCGCGGTCGAGTTCCAGAATCCAGCCGGCAACGTTGTCCAGGAAGTAACGGTCGTGCGTGATCGCGACCACAGTGCCCGGGAAGTCGTGCAGGAAGTGTTCGAGCCAGGCAACGGAGTCGGCGTCCAGGTGGTTGGTCGGTTCGTCGAGCAGCAGCATGTCCGGCGCGGACAGCAGCAGACGGCACAGGGCCACACGACGTTTTTCACCACCGGACAGGTGTTCGACCCTGGCGTCCCAGGCCGGCAGGCGCAGCGCATCGGCGGCGACTTCCAGCTGGCGCTCCAGGTTGTGACCGTCGCTGGCCTGCAGGATCGCTTCGAGCTTGGCCTGTTCGGCGGCCAGTTTGTCGAAGTCGGCGTCCGGGTCGGCGTAGGCGGCGTAGACCTCGTCCAGACGCGCTTGCGCATCCTTGATCACGCTGACCGCTTCCTCGACCACTTCACGCACGGTCTTGGTCGGATCCAGTTGCGGCTCTTGCGGCAGGTAACCGATGTTCAGTTCCGGCATCGGGCGTGCTTCGCCTTCGAACTCGGTGTCGACGCCGGCCATGATTTTCAGCAGCGTGGACTTACCCGAACCGTTGAGGCCGAGGACGCCGATCTTGGCGCCCGGGAAGAAGGACAGCGAAATGTTTTTCAGGATTTCCCGCTTCGGCGGAACAACTTTGCCCAGCCGATGCATGGTGAAGACGTATTGAGCCATGGAGAACCTTGGGTCAGTGACTGATGAATGATTGGGACACAGGCAATGCCCGGCCAGACCGTGCGCGTCGTTCACTGGAAGATATCAATGCGTGCGCGCGGAAAGTCTAGGAGCTGGAACGCTCCCGCGTAACCGGCAAAGCTACCTTAATGACAGAAGGCAGTCCAGCCGAGCGGGGCTGGCACTTCGCCACAACTCAAGGCATGCTAGCCGCCCTTTGGGCGTCCGGCTTATAGTGCACGTCGCGCCAGTCCAGCCAGACCGCAGGATTACAGCTTGTCCAACGTCACTCCGCCAGCCTCTGTGAGCAGCACCCAACCGGCGCCCGGCTCGTCCCTGCGCGGAACATTGAAAGGCGCGCTGGCGACTTTGGTGCTGTTGCTGCTGGCGCTGCTGTTCTGGCAACTGCTCGATCAACTGGGTGAAACCCAGAAAAACCAGCGCCAGTACACCATCGACTACACGGCCGATCTCGCTTCGCAAGTCAGCCTGAACATGTCGCTGAATGCGCAGATCGCCCTCAATCTGCTACCGATCGTCGAACAGCCGCAGTCCGCCGACGAACAACAGGCATTGCTGCGCAAGCTGCAGAAATCGCTGCCTGACCTGCAGAGCATGGCCTTGCTCAGCCCGTCGGGAAAAATCCTCAGCGACAGCGCCACAGACAGCAAGGACGCCGACTACCTCAGCGATCTGGTCCGCCGCAGTCACGCCCAGGCGCACTACTTCAGCAACGCCGACGACGGTTCCGTGGTGCATCTGTTGCTGCATCAGGCCAGCGGCAGCACTCGCGGTTACTGGGCACTGCGGCTGACACCCACCTTTTTCAGCGCACTGACCAAACAGGGCGAAACCGGCATCCGTCCTCTCTGGCTGGTGGAAAATCGCATCAACCATCAGATCATCAGTCGCGACGAAGCAATGCCCATCGGCAGCACCAGCGTCCTGACCCCGGACGATCTGGCCAACAGTGTGCTGACCGTGCCGCTGAGCAGCAGCGACTGGCAACTGCGCGGCCTGTTCGACCGCCAGCATGTGCTCGAACAACTGCTGCCGGCGTTCATCGGCAAATGCCTGTTGGGTCTGGCGCTGTCGCTGCTGCCGTTCATCGCGTTGCTCAACATGCGCCGTCGTCAGCGTCAGGTGCATGAAGGGCGTCGGCGTTATCAGGATATTTTCGAAGGCACCGGCGTGGCGTTGTGCGTGCTGGATCTTTCGGGGCTCAAGCAGGTTTTCGAGAAAGCCCAGATCCAGACCAGCGACCAGCTCAAGGCCTGGCTCGACCAGCCGGCGCGGCGCCAGCAATTGCTTCACGAACTGCGGATCACCGAGGTCAACCAGGTCGCGCTGCAACTGCTCAACGTCAATTCCTGTGACCACGCCTGGCAACTGTTGATCGACGGTCAGCCGCACAGTCAGTGCGCCATCGGCAATCAGGTACTCGATGCCGTGCTCCAGCAGCAAAAGCAGCTGGAACTGGAAATCAAACTGCCGGACATCAATGGCCGCGACCAGCATCTGTGGCTGGTGCTGCGCCTGCCTCAGGAACAGCACGATTACCAGGCCGTGATCCTGAGCATCAACGACATCACCAGCCGCAAGCTGATCGAATTGTCGCTGCTGGAACGCGAAGGCTTCTGGTCGGACGTGGTGCGCACCGTGCCGGATCACCTGTACGTGCAGGATGTGATCAGCCAGCGGATGATCTTCAGCAACCACCACCTCGGCCAGACCCTCGGTTACAACCGCACCGAACTGCATCAGATGGGCGAATACTTCTGGGAAATCCTCCTGCACCCGGAAGACGCCGACTACTATCACCGCTCGCGGCAGATGCAGCGCCACGCCGGCTACAGCCAGTTGCTGCAATGCCAGTTGCGTTTCCGCCACCGCGACGGCAAATGGCGGCGCTTCGATATCCGCGAACAGGCGCTGGCCCGGGACAAGCACGATCAGGTGACGCGAATCATCGGCGTGGCCAAGGACATCACCGAGCAGATCGAGGCCAGCGAATCGTTGCGCGACAGCGAACAGCGCTACCGGATGCTCGCCGAAAGCATCAGTGACGTGATCTTCTCTACCGACAGCAAACTCTCGCTCAACTACGTCAGCCCGTCGGTGCAAGCGGTGCTGGGCTACGACGCCGAATGGATTTTCCAGAACGGCTGGCAGTCGACCATCGCCAACCCGCAGCAGCTCAACGGCATCTACCACCTGATGGACCGGGTCAGCAAAGCCCTGGACAAGCCCGAGCAACTGGCAACCCTGCGCAGCCAGGTGCAGACCCAGATGTTCCTGTTCGACTGCCTGCGCGCCGACGGCCGCAAGATCCCGATCGAACTGCGTCTGGTGCTGGTGTGGGACGAACACGGCGCCTTCGAAGGCGTGCTCGGGGTCGGTCGCGACATCAGCCAGCAACGCCGTGCC
The DNA here is from genome assembly GCF_017491585.1 of Pseudomonas sp. 58(2021). Lineage (NCBI taxonomy): Bacteria > Pseudomonadati > Pseudomonadota > Gammaproteobacteria > Pseudomonadales > Pseudomonadaceae > Pseudomonas > Pseudomonas sp. 58(2021). Next base: position 232,907 of record NZ_JAFGYZ010000004.1, on the reverse strand, counting down.
GAAAAAGATCTGCGCATGGCGGCTACGGTATTCGAGCATTCGACCTCGGCGATCCTGATCACCGACCCGGCCGGTTACATCGTCCAGGCCAACGAAGCGTTCAGCCGGGTCAGTGGCTACGCGGTGAGCGAGGTGCTCGACCAGCTGCCGAACATGCTGACCGTCGACGAACAGCAGGACGCGCACCTGCGCTACGTGCTCAAGCAGTTGCATCAGCACAGCACCTGGGAAGGCGAAGTCTGGCTCAAGCGCCGCAATGGCGAGCACTACCCGGCGTGGGTCGGCATCACTGCGGTGCTCGATGACGAGGGCGATCTGGCCAGTTACGTGTGCTTCTTCAGCGACATCAGCGAGCGCAAGGCCAGCGAGCAACGGATTCACCGCCTCGCCTACTACGACGCCCTGACCCACTTGCCGAACCGCACGCTGTTCCAGGATCGCCTGCACACCGCACTGCAATCGGCCGACCGGCAGAAGTCGTGGGTGGTGCTGATGTTCCTCGACCTCGACCGTTTCAAACCGATCAACGACTCCCTCGGTCACGCCGCCGGCGACCGCATGCTCAAGGACATGGCCACGCGGTTGCTGGCCTGCGTCGACGATGACGACACCGTGGCGCGGATGGGCGGCGACGAATTCACCCTGCTGCTGCAACACCGTTCCAGTCGTGAGATGGCACTGAATCGTGCGATACATGTCGCCGAGCAGATTCTTGGCAGTCTGGTGCGACCGTTCGTGCTGGAGGGCCGCGAGTTCTTCGTCACCGCCAGTATCGGCATCGCCCTGAGCCCGCAGGACGGCAACGAACTCAGCCAGTTGATGAAGAACGCCGACACCGCGATGTACCACGCCAAGGAGCGCGGCAAGAACAACTTCCAGTTCTATCAGGCCGACATGAACGCCAGTGCGCTGGAGCGTCTGGAACTGGAAAGCGACTTGCGTCACGCGCTGGAGCAGAACGAATTCGTGCTGTATTACCAACCGCAGTTCAGCGGCGACGGCAAACGCCTGACCGGTGCCGAAGCCCTGCTGCGCTGGCGTCATCCGCGTCGCGGGCTGGTGCCGCCGGGGGATTTCATCCCGGTGCTCGAAGAACTCGGGCTGGTGGTGGACGTCGGCGACTGGGTCATCAGCGAGGCCTGCCGTCAGCTCAAGACCTGGCACCAGAGCCGCGTGCGCGTGCCGAAGGTCTCGGTGAACATTTCCGCCCGGCAGTTCTCCGACGGCCAGCTCGGCACGCGGATCGCCACCATCCTCAAGGAAACCGGCCTGCCGCCGGCGTGCCTGGAGCTGGAGCTGACCGAAAGTATCCTGATGCGCGAAGTCAGCGAAGCGATGCAGATCCTTGCCGGCCTGAAGAACCTGGGCCTGAGCATCGCGGTCGACGACTTCGGCACCGGTTACTCATCGCTGAACTACCTCAAGCAATTCCCGATCGATGTGCTGAAGATCGACCGCACCTTCGTCGACGGCCTGCCGTCCGGCGAGCAGGACGCGCAGATCGCCCGGGCGATCATCGCCATGGCCCACAGCCTGAATCTGGCGGTAATCGCCGAGGGTGTGGAAACCCATGAACAGCTGGACTTCCTGCGCGAGCACGGTTGCGACGAAGTTCAGGGTTATCTGTTCGGGCGGCCGATGCCGGCCACTCGCTTCGAGGCGCAATTCAGCAATGATGCGCTGTTCATGTTCGACTGAAGATCTGCGGCGCGGCCTTCGCGAGCGAGCTCGCTTCCACAGGGATTGATGTCGATCACGTAATCGCAGGCTGGCCTCGGTTATTGTGCGAACCGGCTGGTCAACGAAAAGGCCGGCACGGACGCCACATATCTGGTCATGAACGCCACTTGTCTGCGACATGATGTCGTTTCATATGCCATCCAAAACCCGATGGGTTAGAATGCCCCCCTTTTCTGCCCCCGATCCTTGAGGACCGCCATGTTCAGCCGTGATTTGACTATTGCCAAGTACGACGCCGATCTTTTTGCCGCCATGGAGCAAGAAGCCCAGCGCCAGGAAGAACACATCGAGCTGATCGCTTCGGAGAACTACACCAGCCCAGCGGTGATGGAAGCTCAAGGCTCGGTACTGACCAACAAGTACGCCGAAGGCTACCCGGGCAAGCGCTACTACGGTGGTTGCGAGTACGTCGACGTTGTCGAGCAACTGGCCATCGACCGCGCCAAGGAGCTGTTCGGCGCCGACTACGCCAACGTTCAACCGCACGCCGGCTCCCAAGCCAACGCCGCTGTTTACCTGGCCCTGCTGTCGGCCGGTGACACCATCCTGGGCATGAGCCTGGCCCACGGTGGTCACCTGACCCACGGCGCCAGCGTTTCCTCCTCCGGCAAGCTGTACAACGCCATCCAGTACGGCATCGACGCCAACGGCCTGATCGACTACGACGAAGTCGAGCGTCTGGCTGTTGAACACAAGCCGAAAATGATCGTGGCCGGTTTCTCTGCCTACTCGCAGATCCTCGACTTCCCGCGCTTCCGCGCCATCGCCGACAAGGTGGGCGCCTACCTGTTCGTCGACATGGCTCACGTGGCCGGTCTGGTCGCCGCTGGCGTCTACCCGAACCCGGTTCCGTTCGCTGACGTCGTGACCACCACCACCCACAAGACCCTGCGCGGTCCACGTGGCGGCCTGATCCTGGCCAAGGCCAACGCCGACATCGAGAAGAAGCTGAACTCCGCCGTATTCCCGGGCGCCCAGGGTGGCCCGCTGGAGCACGTGATCGCCGCCAAAGCGATCTGCTTCAAGGAAGCATTGCAACCTGAGTTCAAGGCTTACCAGCAACAAGTGGTGAAAAACGCCCAGGCCATGGCCGGCGTGTTCATCGAGCGCGGTTTCGACGTGGTTTCCGGCGGTACTGAAAACCACCTGTTCCTGCTGTCGCTGATCAAGCAGGAAATCTCCGGTAAAGACGCCGACGCCGCTCTGGGCAAAGCGTTCATCACCGTGAACAAGAACTCCGTGCCAAACGATCCACGTTCCCCGTTCGTCACCTCCGGCCTGCGCTTCGGTACTCCGGCTGTGACCACTCGCGGCTTCAAAGAGGCTGAGTGCAAGGAACTGGCCGGCTGGATCTGCGACATCCTGGCTGACCTGAACAACGAAGCGGTAATCGACGCCGTTCGTGAGAAAGTCAAAGCCATCTGCAAGAAACTTCCGGTATACGGCGCTTAATTGCGACGTTAAAAACGCAGCATGAAAAACCGGCCAGTGATGGCCGGTTTTTTTTCGTCCGCAAAAAAGTTTCCAACTGGAAATAGCTCAAGGTCGGGGCATTGCGCCCAACTGGTCAGACCGGTCATGCCAATTCGTCATTTTTCACTTGCGATCCGTAAAAAACAGCGCCTAGACTGCACCCGCACTGGACATACCGGTAAGACCACAATAATTAAGTCCTGAATCTGATGCGCCCCGCGCACGGCAGCCAGGACACCGACCAGGATTCCTCCCATGCTCAGATGGTGCTCGCGTTCAATCTTCCTCCAAGTGGTTCTCGGACTGATGCTCGGCATCGTCTGCGGGCTGACCCTTCCTGAATACTCGGCCCAGCTCAAACCGCTCGGCGACGGTTTCATCAAACTGATCAAGATGCTCATCGGTCTGATCGTGTTCTGCGTGGTGGTCAGCGGTATCAGCGGCGCCGGCGACCTGAAAAAGGTCGGGCGCATCGGTCTCAAGTCGGTGATCTACTTCGAAGTACTGACCACCATCGCCCTGGTGATCGGTCTGGTGTTCGCCTTCACCACCGGGATCGGCAGCGGCGCCAATATCCATCTGGAGCAACTGTCCGCCGCCGACATGGGCGACATCGCCGAACGCGGCCAGCACCTGCACACCACGACCCAGTTCCTGATGGACCTGATCCCGACGTCGGTGCTCGGCGCCTTTGCCGACAACAACATCCTGCAAGTGCTGCTGTTCTCGGTGCTGTTCGGCAGCGCGTTGAATCTGGTGGGTGAAGCGGCTTCCGGGATCTCGCGGCTGATCAACGAGCTGAGCCATGTGATCTTCCGGATCATGGGCATGATCGTGCGTCTGGCGCCGATCGGCGTGTTCGGCGCCATCGCCTTCACCACCAGCAAATATGGCCTCGATTCGCTGCAACACCTGGGCAGTCTGGTCGGCCTGTTTTATCTGACGTGCATCGCGTTCGTCAGCGTGATTCTCGGTCTGGTAATGCGTGCCTCCGGCCTGCGCATGTGGCCGCTGCTCAAGTACCTGCGCGAAGAACTGCTGATCGTCATGGGCACCGCCTCCTCCGATGCCGTGCTGCCGCAGATCATGCGCAAACTCGAACACTTGGGCATCGGCAGCTCGACTGTCGGGCTGGTGATTCCCACCGGTTATTCGTTCAACCTCGACGGTTTTTCGATCTACCTGACCCTGGCCATCGTGTTCATCGCCAACGCCACCGGTACGCCGCTGGCCATGACCGATCTGCTGACGATTTTGCTGGTATCGCTGATCACCTCCAAAGGCGCCCACGGCATTCCGGGGTCGGCACTGGTGATTCTGGCGGCCACGCTGACGGCCATCCCGGCGATCCCGGTGGTCGGTCTGGTGCTGGTGCTGGCGGTGGACTGGTTCATGGGCATCGGCCGGGCGCTGACCAACCTGATCGGCAACTGCGTCGCCACCGTGGCCATCGCCCGCTGGGAAAAGGACATCGACGTGCAGCGGGCGAACAAGGTGCTCAACGGCGAGCAGGGCTATAACTTTCAGCCGAGAAAAACCGTCGCTCAAGCGGCGGCCAAAGAATTCTGAATGAGCGCCGTGCCTGCGCCAATGCAGGCACGGCTCATGGAGCGAACACGTGATTACTACATCAACCGTCGTCAACTCAGTGGTCGAAAAACTCAGGGCCGCACTGGCCCGTGGTCAGTGGCGCTGCGGCGAGATGCTGCCGGGTCAGCGCGAACTGGCCGAACAACTGGGCATCAGCCGCCCGAGCCTGCGCGAAGCGGTGATCGTGCTGGAAACCCTCGGCCTGGTGCGCTCGATGCCGGGCAAAGGCGTGGTAGTCCTCGACACCCAGGCCAGTGACAGCCAAAGCCACGACAGCGCAGTGGCCGGCGCCAGCCTCGAAGACGTGCTGCAACTGCGCTACACCCTCGAGCCATTCATAGTCGGTCTGGTGGCGCAGTCGATCAGCAGCAAGGAAGTCGGGCAACTGCGCCTGACCTTGATGGACATGCGCGAAGCCCTCGAAGCCGGTGACAGCGAGACCGGCGTCAGCGCTTACATCGCGTTCCACGAAGAACTGTTCACCCTGACCTCGAACCCGATTTTCCAGAGCGTGGTGCAACAGACCAGCAATGCCCTCAAGCAAAGCGCCGAAGTGCTGCGCAATTCGCCGGAGCACCTGGCCGAACGCCTTGAGGAAAACGAAGCCGTGGTACGCGCGATCCGCAGCAAGAACAGCGCCCAGGCCAGCGCCGAGATGCGCCGGCATATCCTGCGCGAAGGCCAGCGCATGGGCATCGAGCTGAATATTCCGGATGACAACCTGAGCCACTGAAGCGCCTCACACTGGAGACCGGCCATGAACAGTCTTGCCACGCCGTCGCACCCTCGCCCGACCTCGGCGGCCCTGCCCTTCTCCCGCCTGCAAACGCCGGTGGACGACCTCTATCCGCGACTGTTCGACGCGATCCTCGAACAACGCCTCGATGCCGCCAGCCGTTTTACCGAAGAAAGTCTCAAGCAGATGTTCGGTGTCAGCCGCGCCGATGTGCGTCGGGTGCTGACCCAACTGTCCCACGAGCAGATCATCGTGCTACGGGCCAACCATCGGCCACGGGTTGCTGCGCCGGACGCCGAACAGACGCGCCAGGCCCTTCACGCCCGACGCCTGGCCGAGACCACGCTGGTGCGACTGGCTTGTCAGCATGCGCACGCTGATGATCTGAAACGTCTGCGCGCCTTGATCGAACGAGAGCGTCAGGCCGTGGATAAAGATCGACGGGGGGCGGCAATTCGCCTGTCTGGAGAGTTTCATTTGCAGTTGGCGAAGATGGCGCGGAATGCACCGTTGGCGCATTTTCTCGGCACGCTGGTGCCGTTGACCTCACTGGCAATTGCGCGATGCGGTAAGCAGACGCACAGATGTTGCGCATGGGAGGAGCACCTTGAAATTGTCGAGGCGGTGGAGCGCGGAGATATTTCAAAAGCCGGCATGCTGATGAATCGGCATCTGGATCACCTTGAGCAGACGTTGCTGGGTTCAGAATCTGGATATTGTGTTGCTGGTTAGAACGCCTTCGCGAGCAAGCCCGCTCCCACAATGAACTGCATTCCTCCTGACAGAATGCGATCTACTGTGGGAGCGGGCTTGCTCGCGAAGAGGCCTTTCGAGCCTTCACAAATTCAGTTTTGCTGTGCAGCCACCCTGGCAAACCCCTCCCGGATTTTCTCTTCCGGCAAATCGTCAGCGATAAACACAATCACGCTTTCCCGCGCCTCGCCCTCGGCCCATTCGGTGTCCCAGTCGAAGCCGTAGAGTTTCAGCACGCCCTGGAACACCAGCCGCCGATCTTCGCCCGCAATGTTCAGCACGCCTTTGTAGCGCAGCAATTGCTTGCCGTGCTCTTCCAGCAATTCATTCATGAACTCGCTGAGTTGATCGATATCCAGCGGTTGATCGGTGCGCAGCACCAGGCTGGAAATCCGGTCGATGGACGGCGCCTTGCTCACCGGGCGCAAACTCACGCCGCCACCGAGATCAGCGTTGAGGTTGAAACCGCGTACATCGAGCAATTCCGCCAGATCGATATTGCCGTGTTCGACCACACGGATCGGCGCACGTCGATTGATGCGCGTCAGGCGTTCGCTAAGCGCGGTGAACGCGGCTTCGTCCACCAGATCGGTCTTGCTCACCAGCAAGCGGTCGGCAAAACCGATCTGCGCCTGGGCGATGGTCTGGGTCAGGTGCAGCTCGGCGTGAGCCGCGTCGACAAGGGTGATGATGCCGTCGAGCAGATAACGCTCGCGCAGTTCTTCGTCGATGAAAAACGTCTGTGCCACTGGCGCCGGGTCGGCCAGACCGGTGCACTCGATGACCAGTCGATCGAAGGCGATTTCACCGCTGTCCAGCCGTTCGAGCAGCAGGTACAGGGCTTTGGTCAGGTCGGTATGGATGGTGCAGCAGACGCAGCCGTTGGCCAGGGTCATGACTTGCACCGGCTCGTCGCCCAGCAGTTGGGTATCGATGCCGGCGTCGCTGAATTCGTTTTCGATCACGGCGATTTTCAGGCCGTGCTCGGCTTTCAACAGATGGCGCAGCAAGGTGGTCTTGCCGGCGCCGAGGAAACCGCTGAGCACCGTTACGGGTATTGGAGAAGACAACATCGATCCCCTTCACAAAATTGATGAACAACACAAAACAAATGTGGGAGCGGGCTTGCTCGCGAAGGGGGTCGTGTCAGTCGACATCATTGCTCAATGACACACCGCTTTCGCGAGCAAGCCCGCTCCCACAGTTGGGGACTGCATCAACCGAAGGCTGTCAGATCAACAGCACTTCGGCCCACCCTTGCCACCGTAACGGGCTTCCTGACGTTCGCGAAAGAACATCTCGTAGCTCATCACCGGTTTGTCCGGGTGTTTGGTCTGCATATGCTCGACGTACGTGTCGTAGTCGGGCATGCCGACCATCAGGCGCGCGGCCTGACCGAGGTATTTACCGAGGCGACTCAGGTCATTGAACATGGTGCAATCCTCTGGTTACGCGTCCGGCAGGGCCTGGAATGGCGATTCTTTGTCCGTACGCTCTTTTTTGCCCCAGGCGGCGATGCCGACCTTGAGCGCATAGAACAGGATGCTGAATACCACGAACAGGAACAGCGCGGTCAATGTAGCGTTGGTGTAGGCGTTGAAGATCACGTGCTGCATCTGCTCGACGCTCTTGGCCGGTGCGAGCACCTGGCCTGCGGCCAGCGCATCGCTGTACTTCTTGGCCAGCGACAGGAAGCCGATCGCCGGGTTCGCGTCGAACAGCTTGATGAAGCCTGCGGTCGTGGTGCAGATCAGCAGCCAGGCGGCCGGCAGCAGGGTGACCCAGATGTAGCGCTGGCGCTTCATTTTGATCAGGACCACGGTGCCGAGCATCAGTGCGATACCCGCCAGCATCTGGTTGGAGATACCGAACAGCGGCCACAAGGTGTTGATGCCACCCAGCGGATCGATCACGCCCTGATACAGCAACCAGCCCCACATGGCCACACAACCGGCGGTGGCGATCAGGTTGGCGGTCCAGGACTCGGTACGCTTCAGCGCCGGTACGAAGGAGCCGAGCAGGTCCTGCAGCATGAAGCGACCGGCACGGGTACCGGCATCGACCGCAGTCAGGATGAACAGCGCTTCGAACAGGATCGCGAAGTGGTACCAGAACGCCATGGTGTTTTCACCCGGCAGGACACTGTGCAGGATCTGCGCGATACCGACCGCCAGGGTCGGCGCACCACCGGCACGGGCCAGAATGGTGGTTTCACCGATGTCATGTGCCACGGCTTGCAGGGCTTCCGGGGTAATTGCAAAGCCCCAGTTGCTGACAGCGGTCGCCACCGCCACCACATCGCCGCCCACCACGGCGGCCGGGCTGTTCATGGCGAAGTACACGCCTGGCTCGATCACCGAGGCCGCAACCATGGCCATGATGGCCACGAACGATTCCATCAGCATGCCGCCGTAACCGATGTAGCGGGCGTTGGTTTCGTTATCCAGCAGCTTCGGCGTGGTGCCGGACGAGATCAGCGCGTGGAAACCCGATACCGCACCGCACGCGATGGTGATGAACAGGAACGGGAACAGGCCGCCCTTCCACACCGGGCCGGTGCCGTCGACGAACTGGGTCAGCGCCGGCATTTTCAGCTCGGGCATGGTGACCAGGATGCCGACCGCCAGGGCGATGATGGTGCCGATCTTGAGAAACGTGGACAGATAGTCACGCGGGGCGAGGATCAGCCAGACCGGCAGTACCGCCGCGACAAAACCGTAACCGATCAGCATCCAGGTGATTTGCACACCGGTAAAGCTGAAGGCCTTGGCCCATACAGGGTCAGCGGCAATCTGCCCGCCCAGCCAGATCGAACCGAGCAGCAAAACAACGCCGATCACCGAGATCTCGCCGATGCGGCCCGGACGGATGTAGCGCATGTAGATGCCCATGAACATCGCGATCGGGATGGTCGCCATCACGGTGAAGATGCCCCACGGGCTCTCGGCCAGAGCTTTGACGACGATCAGCGCCAGCACCGCGAGGATGATGATCATGATCAGGAAGCAGCCGAACAGCGCGATGGTGCCGGGGATACGGCCCATTTCTTCACGCACCATGTCACCCAGGGAACGGCCGTTGCGACGGGTCGACATGAACAGGACCATGAAGTCCTGCACCGCGCCCGCCAGCACCACGCCGGCGATCAGCCACAGCGTACCGGGCAGGTAGCCCATCTGCGCCGCCAGTACCGGGCCGACCAGAGGCCCCGCGCCGGCGATGGCCGCGAAGTGGTGACCGAAGAGAATGTGTTTGTTGGTTGGAACGTAGTCCAGACCGTCGTTGTTGAGCACGGCGGGGGTGGCCCGACGCGGATCGAGTTGCATCACATTATTAGCGATGAACAGACTGTAGTAACGGTACGCAACCAGATAAATGGCCACGGCGGCGACCACGATCCACAAGGCGTTGATCGCCTCGCCTCGGCGCAATGCCACTACGCCCAGGGCGCACGCTCCTACGATTGCCAGCAGCAGCCAGGGTAAGTGGCGTAGCAGGCTATTATTATTTTTCATTTTATTATTCCAGCCAGGGTGGACAAGAAAGACAGCCACCCCGAGTTTAGCGCTGTTGGCGCCAAAGGCCATACCCCGACATTGGTCGGACGCCCTGCCTGACTGGCAACACTCGACGTGGCGGGTCTATAGTCAGCGAACCGTCCAGAGGATTGCGCCATGAGCGAGCACCCGTCCGAGCGCCGCCGCTTCAAACGTATCGCGTTCCATGCCAGAACCGAATTGAGCCAGGGCGAGTACATCTGGCCGGTGAAGCTGATCGACCTGTCGCTCAAGGGGCTGTTGATCGAGCGACCCGAGCCCTGGCTGGGCAATCCCGAGAAGGATTTTTTCGTCGACATTCATCTGAGCGAGGATGTGCACATCGAGATGGATGTGCAACTGGCTCATGAAGATCACGGCCAACTCGGTTTCGTGTGTCGGCATATCAGCCTGGAGTCGATTCAGCGCCTGCGTCGCCTCATCGAACTCAATCTGGCCGACGAAACCGAACTGGAACGCGAGCTCGCGGCGCTGATTGACGTCTGATCACTCGAACAACGAGTCCAGCGCCTGCTCCAGACGCGTCACCGCAATGATCTGCAAACCCGGAGGCGCTTCCTTCGGCGCATTGCCCTTGGGCACGATCGCGCGCTTGAAGCCGTGCTTGGCGGCTTCCTTCAATCGCTCCTGACCGCTCGGCACCGGGCGCACCTCGCCGGACAGGCCGACCTCACCAAATACCAACAAATCATGAGGCAGCGGACGGTTGCGCAGGCTCGACATGACGGCGGCCATCAACGCCAGGTCAGACGCGGTTTCCAGCACCTTCACCCCGCCGACCACGTTGAGGAACACGTCCTGATCGTGGGTCGGAATGCCGCCATGACGGTGCAGCACCGCCAGCAACATCGCCAGACGATTCTGATCCAGCCCCAGGGTCACCCGGCGCGGGTTGGCAAGGTGGCTGTCATCCACCAGCGCCTGGACTTCCACCAGCATCGGCCGGGTGCCCTCCCACGTTGCCATCACCACACTGCCCGGGACTTCTTCCTGAGCGCGTGTGAGAAAAATCGCCGAAGGGTTGGAGACTTCTTTCAGACCCTTGTCGGTCATACCGAACACGCCGAGTTCGTTGACCGCGCCGAAACGGTTTTTTACCGCCCGCAGCAGGCGCAACCGGCCATCGGACTCGCCTTCGAAATACAGCACGGTATCGACCATATGTTCCAGAACACGTGGCCCGGCCAGTGCGCCCTCCTTGGTCACGTGGCCGACCAGGAAAATCGCCGTGCCGCTTTGCTTGGCGTAACGCACCAGCAATGCCGCACTTTCACGCACCTGGGACACACCGCCCGGTGCCGATTGCAGTTGTTCGGTGAAGATTGTCTGGATCGAGTCGATCACCATCACCTTGGGTTTTTCCTGGCGGGCAGTGGCGATGATGGTTTCGATACAGGTTTCGGTCATGACCCGCAGTTGATCCTGCGGCAAGCCAAGGCGACGTGCGCGCATCGCGACTTGTTGCTGGGACTCTTCACCGGTGACGTACAGCGCCGGCATGGTCTTGGCGAGGTTGCACAGGGTCTGCAAAAGGATCGTCGACTTGCCGATACCGGGATCACCGCCGATCAACACCACCGAACCGTCCACCAGACCACCGCCGAGCACCCGGTCGAGCTCGCCGGAGGCTGTGGAAAAACGCGGGATCTCTTCGATGCTGACTTCGGCCAGGGTCTTGATTTGCGCCTGTTGCCCCGCCCAGCCAGTGCGCCCGCTCGGGGCGGCGGCACCGCCGCTCTCGACCATGGTTTCGGTCAGGGTGTTCCAGGCGCCGCATTCGCCGCACTGCCCGGCCCACTTGGGAAAGGTTGCGCCGCACTCGGTGCAGCCGTACATGCGCTTGGCCTTGGCCATCTGAACCCCCGACAAAAACCGCGATGATAACGCAGCTGTCGCCGATCAGCGCGGCGCGGCGGTACGGATTTCCCCGCTGGCCAGACGCGCGGCGCTGTTGCCCAACGGATCCTCTGCGTTCAGATCGGCGCCTCTTGCCTTGAGGGCTTCGAGCATTTCCGCGCGCTTGAACAGCCCGGCGTACATGGCCGCCGTCTGGCCGGCATCATTACGCTGATCCGGGTTGCACCGGGTAGCCATCAGACGCCGGGCAATCTGTACCTCTCCCTTGAAGATCGCCCCCATCAGAGCTGTGTTGCCACGCTGATCCCGGGCACAGGCATCGGCCCCGGCAGCCAGCAGCTTGTCCACAACCTCGCCCTCGCCGTGATACGCCGCCAGCATCAGTGCGGTGTAACCCTTGGGATCGCGCGTATCCAGCGAATAGCCTGCCTCGATAAACGTATCGAGCATGGCGACATTCCCCTCCCTTGCAGCGTTGAAATAGTAGTCCTGCAGTTGCGCCTTGAGCGCCGCTGAATCCTGTTCGGCCGGAGCTGCAAGGGCCGCGAACGACAGACAGCCCAGCAACAGCGAAAGATAAATGCGCATGAGTCGCCTCCTTGTAAGGTGCGAGGCCCGTCACGGGCCTCGCGGTGCTTCTCAGTCGACCAGTTTTGCCGCCAAAGCCTTGACCCGGCCAAGGTCACCCTTGGCCACCTTGGTCACACCGGCGCCATACTCCGGATCGGCCTTGTAGAGGAAGGACAGGATGATGTGCTTGCTTTCATCATCGGTGCTCGCCAGCGAACCGCCAAAGCTCTCGATCAGATCCTGACGTTCCTTCTTGCTGAAGGATCGATACAGATCACCGGCTTGCTTGAAGTTCTGCTCGCGCTGGATCTTCGCCTGCTGAGTGCTGCCTTGCAGGGACGACTGGCTATACCGTGCGCCTTGTGGCTCCTCACGCGGATGCAAACGGCTCGGCTGGTAGTTAACGCCCGTGCTGCTGGCACCGAAGTTCATCGCCCCATCCTGATTACCATTGTTCACCGCTACTTTTGGAGCGTTGACGGGTAATTGCAGGGCATTGGCACCCAGGCGATACATTTGAGTATCGGCATAAGAGAACACTCGACCTTGTAACAAGCGATCTTCCGAAGGTTCGATACCGGGAACAACATTGGCAGGTGCCATGGCAACTTGCTCAGTTTCCTGGAAGACATTCGAAGGGTTACGGTTCAACACCATTTGTCCAACTTTTCGCTCAGGAACATTGGGCCAGATCTTGGTTGCATCCAATGGATCGAAATCAAACTTGGACAAATCTTGCGAATTCAGAACTTGGACGTACAAGTCCCACTTCGGAAAATTGCCTTTATTGATATTCGCTACCAGGTCATTGGTCATATGACTGTAATCCTGACCCTGAACTTTTACGACTTGTTGCGGATCGAGATTCCTGATCCCCTGCAAACTTTTCCAGTGAAACTTCACGTAATGCACTTCGCCCTTGTCGTTGACCAACTTGTAGGCATGTACACCATTACCGTCCATCTCCCGATAACTGGCTGGCGTCCCTGAGTTGGAATACAGCTCGGTCAAAGTACGGGTGGCCTCAGGGACATGGGAGAAGAAATCGAAGCGACGGGAGTCATCATCAAGGTTGGTGCGCGGGTCCGGCTTGAACGCATGCACCATGTCCGGGAACTTGATCGCATCACGGATGAAGAACGTCGGAAAGTTGTTGCCCACCAGATCCCAGTTTCCGTCGGCGGTGTAGAACTTGGTCGCGAAGCCCCGCGGGTCGCGCAGGGTTTCGGGGGAGTGGTTGCCGTGCACTACAGCAGAAAAACGCACGAACACCGGCGTTACCTGCCCGGCGGCGAACACTTTGGCCTTGCTCAGATCGCTGAGATCGTTGGTTACAGTGAACGTGCCGTGAGCACCGGTGCCACGAGCATGCACGACGCGCTCGGGAATGCGCTCGCGGTCGAAGCGCTGCAGCTTCTGGATCAGTTGCACGTCCTGCAACAGCACCGGGCCGTTGGCACCGGCGGTTTGCGAGTTCTGGTTGTCGCCCACCGCTGCACCGTTATCCCGGGTCAGGGGCGCGGCGTTCACGGAAAAGGTCAGCAGGCTGGCGGCGAGTACGCCAAACGTACGGCGATGGGGAACAGCCCCGAGGCCAAGAGTGGAATTCATTTTCAGGCTCCTCTGTTTTTTGAGGCGCATCCAGGTGCGCCAGACAGAGGCTAGAAGCTCGATCAGCCAAACATAAATAGAAAGATCGTAACGCGATGATTGATTAATTTTTCTTCCAGATCAGCGGCTTGCAGCGTATTTCGCGCGCGATTAGTGGCACTTTGCAAACTAATGGCGAATCGATGTGTCGATAAATGCGGGCATTGTAAGAAGGTGTTTCGCGCACGACGCGTTTTGCTGATTTACACTGCTGACACCAAACTCATCTGTAACAAGGAAATAACTATGGGCGTGCTTAGCGAGTTCAAGGCCTTCGCGGTCAAAGGCAATGTGGTCGACATGGCCGTCGGTATCATCATCGGCGCGGCCTTCGGCAAAATCGTTTCATCGTTTGTCGGTGACGTGATCATGCCGCCAATCGGCCTGCTGATCGGTGGGGTGGACTTCAGTGACCTGGCAATAACCCTGAAAGCCGCCGAGGGCAGCGCCCCTGCGGTCGTGATGGCCTACGGCAAGTTCATTCAGAGCATTCTGGACTTCGTCATCGTCGCGTTCGCGATTTTCATGGGCGTAAAAGCCATCAACCGCCTGAAGCGCGAAGAGGCCGTGGCACCTACCCTGCCACCGGTTCCGACCAAGGAAGAAGAGTTGCTGGGCGAGATACGCGACTTGCTCAAGGCCCAGAACAACCGGCCTTGAAGACTGAAACGGCACCCGAGGGTGCCGTTTCTTTACCAGTAGTTTTCCACCGCCACCTGCCCTGGCCGACGGGTCAGGCTGAGGCTCATGCCTCGCTGCTTGAGCAAGGCCCGAGTGTCATCGATCATCTGCGGATTGCCACACAGCATGACCCGAGAATGGAGCGGATCAAGGTTGACCCCGGCCGCGCGCTCCAGCTCACCGTTTTCAATCAGGGTGGTGATACGCCCGTTCAGGGCACCGGCATGCGACTCACGCGTCACGACCGGGATGAACTGAAACTTGTGCGCGTATTCGGCCAGGTAATCGCGCCGCGTGAGTTCGTCGATCAGCTGTTGATAAGCCAGCTCCCTGGCTTCCCGCACGCTGTACACCAGGATGATTCGCTCGAATCTTTCCCAGACCTCGAAGTCCTGCAAAATCGACAGAAATGGTGCCACACCGGTGCCCGTGGATAACAGCCAGAGGTCGCGGCCATCGATGAAACGATCCAGCGTCAGATAGCCGAAGGCCTGGCGATCCACCAGCAATGTATCGCCCGCCTTGAGCCGGCTCAGCTCACTGGTGAACTCCCCGCCGGGTACCACGATGGAAAAGAATTCAAGGAACTCATCGAACGGCGAAGACACCATGGAGTAGGCCCGCCAAACCGTGCTGCCGTCATCCTTGGTCACGCCAAGCCTGGCAAACTGTCCGGCACGAAAGCGAAAGCCCGCGTCTCGGGTCGTACGCAATGTAAACAGGCTGGACGTCAGTGGTCGCACATCGATCAAGGTCTGGCGGCTGATTTTTTCTGCGCTGGCGGTCATCGGTACCTCCCTGGGCCAAGGTCGCAGTGTCCCGCAATAAAGCCCAATAAAAAACCGGACAATTTGTAGTGGTTAATGACGCAAACAACTACTGGCACAATGACATAGTTCAATTCTTGAAATTATGATCTGCATTTAATAATGAATAGGCGGCCAATCACAAACGACTAATTTTCTCCTATCTAAGAGCGAAAAATTCCAAACACTTGTGTAGGAAGCGTCCTACACTCGTTTTCGTGCACGAGCATTGGATCCAAAATCGCACCCCAGCGAAAAATATCGGAGAATCTTCAAATGGAAATTTGGAAGGAGTCGCAGATAAAGCAGCTGACATTTGCCACGAGAATTGATACTGCTTACCCGATTCTGCTGACATTTGCCAAAAACATAGGCTTCCAGTTCTGCGGCATTTCAATCACTTCGCCTGATCGAAATACACTGCAAAAGCCCTTGCGCTTCAATAACTACCCTCTAGCCTGGAATAAACAATATGAGGAGGAAAGCCACTGGGAGTTTGATCCGGTAGTCACGCACTGCACTCGCTCAATGCTCCCCATTCCCTGGAGCAAAGAGTTATTTTCAAAAACACCACAGTTGTGGAAGTCGTTAAAGGACCAGGGACTGGAGCACGGCTGGTCGCAATCCTTTCATCACGAAGAAAGCGGTCTGTGCAGTATCCTCAGCCTGGCCCGGCCTCACTGCCCGATCACTTCGATCGAGTTGTACGAGCATTTTGGCTACATGCTCTACGTCACCCGCCATCTGAGCGAACTCTTCGCCAGTACGCTTCCTTCACGGCCCGAGAAGGCTCGACCGCCTCGCCTGTCTGCACGAGAGGTCGAAGTGCTGAAACTCTGCGCCTGTGGCAAGACAGCTTATGAAACCGCGAGAATCCTCAGCCTGAGTGAGCGCACCGTGAACTATCACGTGCAGAACGTGATCGTGAAAATGAACGTCTGCAACAAGATCTCTGCAGTCATTGCCGCCGCCAAGGCGGGGATCATCTAGTCGGGATCACCAAAAACAACCAAGTAATGCCGTCGAAAAAAAAGTACCATTTACGACCTTCCTGAGTGATGACGCCAAACTTCGCGCCGCTGTTCACCTGGACGGTTCCGCCGCACGACACTCAGGGCCGCGGTACACCCGTTGATTACCCAGAGTCCCCGCCCCATGCCTTTGCTCGATACGCCCTTCGCCCAGCTTGATCTGATCCGCCAGCCCGAACAGCAGAACGAACCGCTGCAAGCCTTCGACGCAGCCGACGAATACCTGCTCAATCATCTGGCCGAACAGAATCTGCCGGCGGATACCCGAGTATTGGTGCTCAACGACAGTTTCGGAGCGCTGACCATCAGCCTCTCAGGCAAAGTGCAGGTCAGCACCAGCGGAGATTCGTTCCTGGCGTTTCAGGGCCTGGAAAAAAACCTGTTGCGCAATGGCCTGGCGTTCGATGCACTGCGCGGCACGCCAGCCAGCGAGCCGCTGGTCGGGCCATTTGACCGGGTGCTGATCCGTGTCCCGAAAACCCTGGCGCTGCTGGAGGAGCAACTGATTCGCTTGCAGGGCCAACTGGCCCCCGGCGCGCAAGTGGTGGCAGCGGCGATGGTCAAGCATTTGCCCCGTGCCGCCGGTGATTTGCTGGAACGCTACATCGGCCCGGTTCAGGCTTCGCTGGCAGTGAAGAAGGCACGCTTGCTGATCGCCACGCCCGAAACCAAGGCACCCGCCGTCTCGCCCTACCCGACCCGCTATCGCCTCGACGAGCCGGCCATCGAACTGCTCAACCACGCCAACGTGTTCTGCCGTGAAGGGCTGGACATCGGCACCCGCGCCTTCCTTCCGCACCTGCCGAAAAACCTCGGCTCAGCGCGAGTCGCGGATCTTGGCTGCGGCAATGGCGTACTGGCCATTGCCAGCGCCCTGCAAAACCCCGACGCGCATTACACGCTGGTGGACGAGTCGTTCATGGCCGTGCAATCCGCTGCCGAAAACTGGCGCGCGGCGTTGGGCGAGCGGGATGTAATCGTGCGCGCCGGTGACGGCCTGGCCGGACAGGAAGCGCAGTCGCTGGACGTAGTGTTGTGCAACCCGCCGTTCCACCAGCAACAGGTGGTCGGCGACTTCCTCGCCTGGCGCATGTTCCAGCAGGCCCGCGAAGCGCTGGTGGTCGGTGGTGCGCTGTACATTGTCGGTAACCGTCATCTGGGTTATCACAGCAAACTGGCTCGGCTGTTCCGGGGTGTCGAGCAGGTCGCGGCCACACCGAAATTCGTGATCCTCAAGGCGCGCAAATAATCCGGGCAAAAAAAACCCTCCGGTCGGAGGGTCAAAAGTCCGTGCCGCAAGGCAGCGGGATGGGAAGTCTCAGTGCGTGGTCAGGCCTGCGGCGTTCATGAACATGCGCATCAGGCTGGCGACGATGAACAGTGCTCCGACGCTGGCGACCCAGATCATCGCCAACCAGCCGAGCCGCTGCCACAGCGGCTTTTTTTCGGCTTCTTCAATGTCGTGCAGGGAATGTTTGCCGGTCATGCTTTCATCCTCCGGTTGAGGGAGATGGCGCCGCTACCGGCGCCATCGTGATCACCACTAGTGATAACCGTCTTCATGGGTGACCTTGCCGCGGAACACGTAGTAGCTCCAGAAGGTGTAACCCAGGATGAACGGGATGATGAACAGCGTGCCCACCAGCATGAAACCCTGACTTTGCGGCGGTGCGGCAGCGTCCCAGATCGAGATCGACGGCGGTACGATGTTCGGCCACAGGCTGATGCCCAGACCGCTGTAGCCGAGGAAAATCAGCACCAGGGTCAGCAGGAACGGCATGTAGTTGGCATTGCGTGCCACTGCGCGAATCAGACCGTACATCGTCACCAGCACCAGAATCGGCACCGGCATGAACCAGAACAGGTTCGGCATGCTGAACCAGCGTGTCGCGATTTCCGGGTGGGCCAATGGCGTCCAGAGGCTGACGACACCGATCACCGCCAGCAGCACGAAGGCCAGCGGGCGTGCCAGGTCATGCATCTGCTCTTGCAGCTTGCCTTCGGTCTTCATGATCAGCCAGGTGCAGCCGAGCAAGGCGTAAGCCACCACCAATGCAGCGCCGCAGAACAGCGTGAACGGCGTCAGCCAGTCCAGTGAACCGCCGGCGTATTGCCGGTTGACCACCGGCAAACCATCGATGAACGCGCCGAGCGCCACACCCTGGAAGAACGTCGCCGCCACCGAACCACCGATGAACGCCTTGTCCCACAGGTGACGCTTGTCATCCTTGGCCTTGAAGCGGAACTCGAACGCCACACCGCGGAAGATCAGCCCGATCAACATGAAAATCAGCGGCAAATACAGCGCCGACAACACCACCGAATAGGCCAGCGGGAACGCGCCGAACAATGCAGCGCCCCCCAGTACCAGCCAGGTCTCATTACCGTCCCACACCGGGGCGACGGTGTTCATCATCACATCGCGGTCGGTCTTGCCGGGGATGAACGGGAAGAGAATCCCGATCCCCAGGTCGAAACCGTCCATGACCACGTACATCATGATCCCGAAGATGATGATCACGGCCCAGATCAGCGGAAGATCAATACCCATGACTCAAATCTCCTTGGTCAGGCTGCGGTCGTGTTCGGCGCCATCGTCGTCGGCAGCGGACAACGGACGGGCCGGCGTGCGTTTCTGGCCAGGACCACCCTCGTTGGTCTCCTTGCCCTCGTCGGTCTTCGGCCCTTTGCGCACCAGACGCATCATGTAGCCCAAACCCGCACCGAACAGTGCGAAGTACACCACCACGAACATGATCAGCGTGATGCTCATCTGCATGAAACTGTGGTTGGACGACGCATCCGCCGTGCGCATCAGCCCGTAGACCACCCATGGCTGACGACCGATTTCAGTGGTGAACCAGCCCGCCAGAATCGCGATCAGACCGGACGGCCCCATCCACAACGCCAGATACAGGAACGGCCGCGACGTGTAGAGCGTGTCACGCTTGCGCAGCCACAGGCTCCAGAGACCGGTGAAGATCATCAGGAAGCCGAGGCCGACCATGATCCGGAACGACCAGAACACGATGGTCGAATTCGGCCGGTCTTCAGGCGGGAATTCCTTGAGCGCCGGGACTTGCTTGTCCAGCGAGTGGGTCAGGATCAGGCTGCCGAGGTACGGGATCTCGACGGCGTATTTGGTCTTTTCTTCCTTCATGTCCGGCCAGCCGAACAGGATCAGCGGCGTCGCTTCGTTACCGACGTTTTCCCAGTGACCTTCGATCGCGGCGATTTTCGCCGGCTGGTGCTTGAGGGTGTTGAGGCCGTGGAAGTCGCCGATGACCGCCTGGATCGGTGCGACGATCAACGCCATCCACATTGCCATCGACAGCATGGTGCGGATCGCCGGGTTGTCCTTGCCACGCAGCAGGTGCCAGGCGGCCGACGAACCGACGAAGAACGCGGTTGCGACGAATGCCGCCGTCGCCATGTGCATCAGGCGATAGGGGAATGACGGGTTGAAGATGATTGCCAGCCAGTCGGTCGGGATCACTTGGCCGTTGACGATCTCGAAGCCCTGCGGGGTCTGCATCCAGCTGTTGGAGGCAAGAATCCAGAACGTCGAAATCAGCGTGCCGATGGCTACCATGACCGTGGCGAAGAAGTGCAGCTTGCGTCCGACCTTGTTCCAGCCGAAGAGCATCACTCCGAGGAAACCGGCTTCAAGGAAGAACGCCGTGAGCACCTCGTAGGTCAGCAAAGGCCCTGTGACGGAACCTGCGAAGTCCGAAAAGCGGCTCCAGTTGGTGCCGAACTGGTAGGCCATGACCAGCCCCGAGACCACGCCCATGCCGAAGTTGACGGCAAAGATCTTCGACCAGAAGTGGTAGAGATCGCGGTAGGTGTCGTTGCCGGTTTTCAGCCACAGGCCTTCCAGCACCGCGAGATAGCTCGCAAGACCGATGGTGATTGCCGGGAACAGGATATGGAACGAGATGGTGAACGCGAACTGGATTCGGGCGAGATCTAGTGCCTCTAAACCGAACATAAGCTTTCCTCTATCAGATAACGGTTCCAAGGCTGGCGGCCTTGAACCACTGCCCCCACGGGTATGGAGTGCGGCGAACTCGGATTCGTTCTTCTTTTTACAGGCATCGCGACGCAGGGAGTCTGCCGACGGATCACCGATCAGTTCCGCGGAGGGTCTTGATCTGGATCAATCAACGTAGAAAGAGTAGTCCCATTTCCGACGGGGAACCGCGTGGTCTTTTGCCGCGTGACAAGTTGCCTCACAGGCCTGGCAACGCCCCGAAATACATCCTTGGCCAGATCTGGTGTCCGGATACCGAAAAATCGATGTCTGGCTAACTAATTTTTTTGTTATGGCAACTTTCTGTTACAGACTGGTGATAATCTCGCGATTCCCCTCGATCAAGACCGGCCCGCAGATGCCCAGCCAAGAGCCCTTGCTGTTACGCCACCACCGTCCCTTTCTTGCGTTCTGGTTTGCCCGGATCTTCACCGCCAGCGGTTTCCAGATGCTCACCGTGGCGATCGGCTGGAACCTCTATCAACTGACCGGCAACGTGCTCGATCTTGGGCTGGTCGGGTTGGTGGAGTTCGCGCCGCGGGTACTGTTCATGCTGCACACCGGCCACGTTGCCGATCGCTACGATCGGCGCAAGGTCGCGGCGATCTGCCAGTCGCTGCAGGCCTTGATCGCCCTGGCACTGGCTATCGGCAGCGCTACCGATCAGGTCACCCGGGAAATGATCTTTATCCTGGCGTTCCTGCTGGGCGCCGCGCGCTCGTTCGAGATGCCGACCACCCAGGCGCTGCTGCCGAGCATCGTGCCCAGTGCGCTGTTCCCACGGGCGGTCGCCGCCGCACAGTCCGCGCAGCAATCGGCCACCATCGTCGCCCCGGCCCTTGGCGGTCTGCTTTATGCCTTCGGCAGCGTCTGGGTGTATGGCCCGACCGTCGTTCTGTACATCATCGCCTGCACACTGATGCTCAATCTGCCCGCGCGACAGACCCCGCTGAACAAAGGCAAGGCGACACTGGATTCGTTGTTGGCGGGGGTCCGTTTCATTCGCAGCCGCCCGGACATTCTCGGGGCGATTTCGCTGGACCTGTTCGCGGTGCTGCTCGGTGGCGCTACGGCATTGTTGCCGGTGTTCGCCAAGGACATTCTGCTGACCGGTCCATGGGGCCTGGGGTTGCTGCGTTCGGCGCCGGCGGTCGGGGCGTTGATGATGTCGCTGTTCCTGGCGCGCTTTGCCGTCGAGCGAAACGTCGGACGGGTGATGTTCACTGCCGTCGGTGTATTCGGTGTGGCTACCATCGCTTTCGGTCTGTCGACGTCGTTCTGGTTCTCACTGGCGGTATTGGTAGTGCTGGGCGCGGCGGACATGATCAGCATGGTGATCCGCGCCTCGTTCGTGCAACTGGAAACCCCGGACGAAATGCGCGGCCGGGTCAGCGCGGTGAACGGCCTGTTCATCGGCGCCTCGAACCAGTTGGGCGAATTCGAATCCGGCCTCACCGCTCACTGGTTCGGCACCGTGCCAGCCGTGGTGATGGGCGGGGTCGGCACGCTGGTGGTGACCGGAACCTGGATCAAACTGTTCCCGACCCTGGCCAATCGCGACCGGATGCATGTGCCGGTGGAAGAGGTGAAGGCCTAGCTACACGGGCTCCACCAGCGGGGCCATCCCCAAAGCACAAATAGCTAGAAAAGATGCGGTACATAGATACCGCATTGAGTGTAATGTATCGCCTTACACTCGCTGCATGATCAAATCCTTTCAGCACAAAGGCCTTCGCGGCTTCTATGAAACCGGTTCGACTCGCGGGATTCGTGCCGATCACGCTAAACGGCTGTCGCGCATGCTGCAGTTCATGGATCGCGCAGCGGCTCCCGGGGATCTGGACCTTCCCGGTTGGCGTCTGCATCCACTGAAAGGGGAGCTTTGCGAGTACTGGTCACTCAGTGTGTCCGGGAACTGGCGGGTTATCTTTCGATTTGCAGGTTCGGATATCGAACTGATCGACTATCTGGATTACCACTGACAGGAGGCAGGCTCATGCCTATGCACAACCCGCCACACCCCGGTGAAACACTGCTGATGGACGTATTGCCGGAACTTGGGATCAGCGTGACCGAATTGGCTCGGCATCTTGGATTCGCTCGTCCTCACCTTTCCCGTGTTTTGCACGGGCATGCGCCGATCAGCCCGGATCTGGCCGTGCGACTGGAACGCGCGGGGATTGGCAAGGCTCGCATGTGGCTAGGCGTTCAAACCGATTACGACCTTTGGCAAGCCGAGCACCGTGAGCAGCCAGCCATTCAACCAATCGCTGCTCACGCCTGACCTTCTCAGGCCAGCAACTCCCCCGCTACCTTCGCTCTGACGGCCTTGCCCGCCAGTTGCTCGACCAGTGCCAGCGCAAACGCAAGCGCGGCGCCGGAGCCCTGGGCGGTGATGCAATTGCCGTCGACCACCACCGGTTGATCGACAAAGGTACAACCGGACAATTGATGGCTGGCTGTGGGCAGGCAGGTCATCCGGCGTTGACGTAATACACCGAAGCTTTGCAGCGCAACCGCCGGGGCTTCGGCGATGGCGGCGAACAGGCGTCCGGCACTGGCCTGGTCCTTGAGCAATTGTTGCAAGGGCTGGTGCGCGGCAAGGTGTTGTGCGCCGACCGCTCCGCCGGGCAGGACGATCAGGTCGAAGGTCTGGGCCAGCACATCAATGAGCATGCCGTCGGCGGTCAGCCGTGTGCCTCGGGCGCAGGTCAGCATGCGCCGGCCCTCAATGCTGGCCGCTACTACTTCGACGCCGGCCCGGCGCAGCACGTCGATCAGGGTCACGCTTTGCAGATCATCGATGCCCTCGGCGAGGGTAATCAGGGCTCTAAAGGTCATGGGCGCTTTCCGCTGGGTGATCTTTAAAGCGTAGTCAGCTTTGCCCTGCCCTGTTCGCGGCAGCCGTTACTTGATGTAAAGCTGGGTCGACATCGTGTTGCGCGGGGCGTTGATCGATGTATTGCTGAAGGTAAAGGTGCCTTCCTGACGGGCCGCCAGATCGAAGGTATACAGCGAGCCGACGGTTTTGCTGCCGGGCGTGCACTCGGTCAGATTGCCGTTATCAAAGGCACACACCGGGCTTCGCGTGCCGTTCACTTCAAAGCCGTCCAGTGCCGCTTGCGGCTGGCTCTGGCCATAGCCGATTTCCAGCACATAAACCTTGATGCCCGGCGCGCTGTGATCGCAGCGGGTCTGCACCTGACCATCGGTAATGTCTTCGAGCCCGCAGGACGCCGACTGAACCTTGATGACTTTCACCTCGCTCAATGGCGGTGCCGACGCCGCGAGTGCCGCCGGTACACCGGCCAGCAGCAAGGCCATCAGTCCAGCGGTCTTCATCCAACCCTTGCTCATGCGATCCATCCCCGAAAAAACAGCGCGCAGTATGGCGTACTTGGCCGTGGTGCAAAACTTCGCCGACGATCGATACCAACATCCGCCATATTCCTCACGCTGCTGGTATGATGCGCGGCTTTTTCCGGCCCACCACAATTTTCCAGGCGCTTGCGACGGTCTGTGCTTTGCTGTTGAGGTCGATACATTCACGGCGCCACGCGCGCCACGGGGAGCAGACATGCTGGAAAGGCTGTTTCAACTCAAGGCACACAACACCAACGTGCGGACCGAGATTCTGGCGGGCGTCACGACCTTCCTGGCCATGGCCTACATTCTGTTCGTCAACCCGAGCATCCTCGGCGAGACCGGCATGGACAAGGGCGCGGTGTTCGTCGCCACGTGTCTGGCAGCCGCCATCGGCTCCACGGTCATGGGCCTGATCGCCAACTACCCGATCGCCCTTGCGCCTGGCATGGGTCTGAACGCCTTCTTTACCTACACCGTCGTGTTGCACATGGGCCACACCTGGCAGGTAGCGCTGGGCGCGGTGTTCATTTCAGCCGTGTGCTTCTTCCTGCTGTCGATCTTCCGCATCCGTGAATGGATCATCAACAGCATTCCGCTGCCGCTGCGTTCGGCGATTGCTGCCGGTATCGGTCTGTTCCTGGCACTGATCGCTCTGCACAACGCCGGCATCGTGGTCAGCAACCCGGCGACCATGGTTGGCCTCGGTGATCTGAAGCAACCGGCACCGATCCTGGCGACTCTCGGTTTCGCCCTGATCGTTGCCCTTGAAGCCCTGAAAGTGCGTGGCGCGGTGCTGATCGGCATCCTCGCAGTGACCATTGTCTCGATCGTGATGGGCTTCACCCCGTTCGGCGGCGTGACGTCGATGCCACCTTCGCTGGCCCCGACCTTCCTGCAACTGGACATCAAAGGCGCGCTGGACATCGGGCTGGTCAGCGTGATCTTCGCCTTCCTGTTCGTCGACCTGTTCGACAACTCCGGCACCCTGATCGGCGTCGCCAAGCGCGCCGGCCTGATGGGCAAGGATGGCCACATGCCGAAAATGGGCCGTGCGCTGATCGCCGACAGCACCGCGGCCATGGCCGGTTCGCTGCTGGGCACATCGACCACCACCAGCTACATCGAATCCGCTGCGGGCGTCAGTGCCGGGGGCCGCACCGGCCTGACCGCCGTCGTCGTTGCGATTCTGTTCCTGCTGGCGTTGTTCTTCTCGCCACTGGCATCGAGTGTTCCGGCCTTCGCCACCGCGCCGGCACTGCTGTTCGTCGCCGTGCTGATGACTTCGGGCCTGGCGGAAATAGACTGGGAAGACATCACTGTCGCCGCGCCGGTCGTGGTCACCGCCCTGGCGATGCCATTCACCTATTCCATCGCCAACGGCATCGCCTTCGGCTTCATCGCCTGGACTGCGATCAAACTGCTGTCCGGCCGCGCCCGTGAGCTGAACCCGGCGCTGGTGATCCTGTCGATTCTGTTCGTGATCAAGCTGGGTTGGTTCAACGCATGACTTTTGATTCCCAGGCCTACACCACACAACTCGAAGACAAGGTCACGCGCCTGCGTGACCTGCTGGCCCCGTTCGATGCACCGGAGCCAACGGTGTTCGACTCGCCGCTGCAGAACTTCCGTCTGCGCGCCGAATTCCGCCTGTGGCGCGAGGCCGGTGAACGGCATTACGCGATGTTCTCCCAGGACGACAAACGCACGCCGATCCTGATCGAAGAGTTCCCGATCGCCAGCCTGCGCATCAACCAGCTGATGCCGCAATTGAAAGCGGCCTGGCAAGCCAGCGCGGCGCTGAGCCACAAGCTGTTTCAGGTGGAGTTTCTGACCACCCTGGCCGGCGACGCGATGATCACCCTGTGCTATCACCGTCCGCTGGATGAGCACTGGCACGCGGCGGCCACCCAGCTGTCGGCGGATCTGGGCGTCAGCATCATTGGCCGCTCCAAGGGCAAACGCGAAGTGCTCGGCCTCGATTACGTGGTCGAGAAGCTCGACGTCGGCGGCCGCACGTTCAGCTATCGTCAGCCGGAAGGCGCGTTCACCCAGCCCAACGGCACCGTGAACCAGAAGATGCTCAACTGGGCATACGAAGCACTGGGCGATCGCAGCGACGATCTGCTGGAGCTGTACTGCGGCAACGGCAACTTCACCCTGCCACTGGCAACCCGCGTGCGCAAAGTGCTGGCCACCGAAATCAGCAAGACCTCGGTCAATGCCGCACTGAGCAACCTGGCCGAAAACGCTGTGGATAACGTCACCCTGGTACGTCTGTCCGCCGAAGAGCTGACCGAAGCCCTGAACGAAGTTCGCCCGTTCCGCCGCCTGCACGGCATCGACCTGAAAAGCTACGAATTCGGCAGCGTGTTCGTCGACCCGCCACGGGCCGGCATGGACCCGGACACCTGCGAACTGACCCGTCGCTTCGACAATATCCTGTACATCTCCTGCAACCCGGAGACCCTGGCGGCCAACATCGCCCAACTGCACGACACGCACCGCATCACCCGCTGTGCGTTGTTCGACCAGTTCCCGTGGACCCACCACATGGAATCCGGCGTGTTGCTGACTCGCCGTTGACGGCAGATGCCAGAGACAAGAAAGCCGTCCTGACCGACGGCTTTTTTGTGCCTGTTCATGACGCAGGATCAATCTTGCGCGGGCGCCCACCCTTCCTGCCGTTGGCCCGGGCAGCTTCAGCTTTCGCAGTGCTGCTCTGGCGACCGTTGCGCGAAGCGATCACCGAGGCGGCCATGGCCATCAAGGGCTGACTGGCCGAGATCATGCCGGCGATGGAAATCTGCAGGTCCTTGCCGTCGTGGCAGAGCGCGGTGCCGGCAAAGCCGACGTTCAACCCGTTGAAGTCTTCAGGTTCGAAATCATCGAACTCCCGGTAGAGATTCACCGGCAGCAATACGCCGCTGTCGTCCTCGAAGTGAATCACCAGGCATGGTTTCTGAAAGGCCACCGACACGGCTTGCAGGCTGCTGCGTCGGCGCAGCCCTCCCCGCTCAACAGCTTCATCGAGGCGCTTTTCCGTTACCGGTCGATCAGCATGCAAACCGGCTTTTACTGTTTTCATAGTTCGATCTCCACACCTTCCTGAGCACCAACCAGGGCCAGCAGGGTTTTGTTTTCTTCTGGTTCGTAATAT
This sequence comes from Pseudomonas sp. 58(2021), assembly GCF_017491585.1. Classification (NCBI taxonomy): domain Bacteria; kingdom Pseudomonadati; phylum Pseudomonadota; class Gammaproteobacteria; order Pseudomonadales; family Pseudomonadaceae; genus Pseudomonas; species Pseudomonas sp. 58(2021). Next base: position 205,907 of record NZ_JAFGYZ010000004.1, on the reverse strand, counting down.
GCCGATCCGATTCTGAAGGTCGCTCCGGTGACTTCGCGCATGACCGCCACTTCGTTCGAGTCCCCGTCCCACCATTGGTTATCGAGACAGGCAGTCTGCAGACGAGTCCACCAAATTCGACGGGCCCGCCGCAGATGAACAGTTTCACGCAGCGATTGGCGCAGCCCCTCAAGCACTGCAATCGGTGGCCGACGCGACAGGGGCACCACATCCCATAACTCCACGCCGTTGTGCCAGAAGCTGAATTTGAAACGGGCACTCCATGCGCCTGAATCTACGTGCGCATGGGGCGGACAATGTTCGTCTCGCAACATGATCACCACCGACAATCCCTTGTAACTGCACACTTTCATGCTAACCCATCCGTTAGGTTAAAGAGTTTCGAAAACTGCCATTCCCTGACAATTCCGACCATCGGCATTGCTGCCTCAAATGGTCAGTACGTTTTCGAGCCTAGTGCGGGATTCAGGAAAGCCCTGGGCAAAATGGTAAGCAGTTCTTTCGCAGCGCCCGCGCATTTGCTACATACGAAGACTCATTCCCCGGTGTACTCAATCATGCAGCGACACTTTGACGATCTTCAGCTGGGCAGCATCGAGTTGTTTTGCCTGGCTGCCGAGTGCGGCAGCTTCACCGGCGCGGCGCAGGCGGCTTCGGTGACGCCGGCAGCGGTGAGCCGCTCGGTGTCACGCATGGAGGAACGCCTGGGTGTACGCCTGTTTGCACGCACCACCCGCAGCGTGAAACTGACCGACAGCGGCCGACGCTACTACGAAGAATGCAGCCAGGCGCTGGCGCAACTGGTCGAGGCGCAACGGGAAGTCATGGGCCAGCAGCAGGAACCGTCCGGCACCTTGCGTATCAGTATTCCCACGACTTACGCCCATCATCGGATCCTGCCGCTACTGCCCGCGTTTCGTGCGCGCTTCCCACAGGTGAAGGTCGACATGCACATCAGCAATCGCAACATCGACTTCGTCGGCGAGGGCTACGACATGGCGATCCGCGTGCGAGCGATTCCCGATTCCGGCCTGATCGCCCGGCATCTGGAAGATGCGGCGCTGGTGATGGTCGCCAGCCCCGACTACCTCAAACGCGCCGGCACGCCGCAGACCCTCGAAGACCTCGAACAGCACGAATGCATTCAATACGAACTGCCCAGCAGCGGGCGGCGTATCACCTGGCTGTTTTACGATGAAGAGACACCACGGGAAATCCTCGCCGAGGGCAATTTCTGTTGCTCCGATGACGTGCTCGGTGGCGTGACCCTGGCCAAACATGGCGCCGGGTTGTTCCAGACCTATCGCTTCATTGTCGAAAAAGAACTGGCCGACGGCTCGCTGGTGGAAGTGCTCAAGCCTTACAGCGGACGCTCGCGACCGTTCACGTTGCTGTACCCGCAGAATCGCCACATGCCACTGCGCGTCAGGGCTTTCATCGATTTTCTGGTCGAGCAGTTGCCGCACTGAATTGCACCAGTGTTCGATCACCGCACACAAAACCGGGCCGTCGATGCAGAGCAATTGATTAAAGTAACCAGCTAGTACAATTTAACTCCACAAGCCGAAACCCTCGGCCCAAGCCAAAAACAATAAGTGGAGTTTGCCCCCCATGCCCCCTATCGTTCTGGTGCTCAACGGCCCGAACCTGAACCTGCTCGGCACCCGTGAACCGGCCACCTACGGTCACGAAACCCTGGCCGACATCTCTGCCCTGTGCGGGCGCGCCGCCGAAGAATTCGGCCTGGCCGTGGAGTTTCGCCAGACCAACCACGAAGGCGAACTGCTCGACTGGATTCACGGCGCCCGCCAGCGTTGCGCCGGCATCGTGATCAATCCGGCTGCCTGGACGCACACCTCGGTAGCGATCCGCGACGCCCTGGTCGCCAGCGAATTGCCGGTGATCGAAGTCCACCTGTCCAACGTCCACGCTCGCGAGCCGTTCCGTCACCATTCGTTCGTCTCGGCCATCGCCACAGCCGTGATGTGCGGCTTCGGCAGCCACGGCTATCGCCTGGCCCTGGAACATTTCAGCCAGCGGCTGAAGGGGTGATCCGCATGAATCGCAACAACGTGATACTCGCCGGGCTGATCGGCGCCGGCATCCAGGCGTCCCGTACTCCGGCGCTGCATGAACATGAAGGCGACGAACAGGGACTGCGTTACCTGTACCGGCTGATCGATCTCGATCAACTGCAACTGGACAGCAGCGCCCTGCCCGACCTGCTGCTGGCCGCCGAGCGAATGAACTACACCGGCCTGAACATCACCTTTCCGTGCAAGCAGGCAATCATCCCGCTGCTCGATGAGCTCTCACCCGAAGCCCGGGGCATCGGCGCCGTGAACACGGTGGTGCTGAAGGACGGCAAACGCGTCGGCCACAACACCGATTGTCTGGGTTTCGCCGAAGGATTTCGTCGCGGGCTGCCAGACGTTGCCCGCGAACGTGTGGTCCAGATGGGCGCCGGTGGTGCAGGCGCGGCGGTGGCCCACGCCTTGTTGAGCGAAGGCGTACAGCAACTGAGCATTTTTGATGTGGATGTCGAACGGGCCGAGAGCCTGGCGAACAACCTCAATCAACATTTCGATGCGGGCCGGGCCGTGGCCGGACACGATCTGTCGAGCGCGTTGAGTCATGCCGATGGCCTGGTGAACACCACGCCGATGGGCATGGCCAAACTGCCGGGCATGCCCGTGCCGGCCGCATTGCTGCGTCCAGAATTGTGGGTGGCGGAGATCGTGTATTTCCCGCTGGAAACCGAACTGCTGCGCAACGCCCGCGCCCTGGGTTGCCGAACCCTGGATGGCGGCAATATGGCGGTGTTTCAGGCAGTGAAGGCGTTTGAGCTGTTCAGCGGCAAGGTGCCGGATGCGCAGCGAATGCTCGCGCATTTTCAAAGCATGAATGGGTAAAACCGTGAGGGGGCGACGCCCCCTCGACTTCAGTCACGCTTGCAGGTAACGCAGCACCGACTCGCAAATCATCTCGCGATGACGCTGCTTGATGGTTTCATCCGGCAGGTCGATCTGAAAGATCTCACCGAACGTGTGGCGGTTGGATACGCGATAGAAACAGAACGAACTGATCAGCAGATGCACGTCCAGCGCGTCGAGCCCGGCACGGAACACACCTTCAGCGGCACCGCGCGCCAGGATCTCGCCCAGCGAATCGAGGATCGTGTTGTTCATCGCCTTGATCGCGTCGGAACGCTTCACGTACTCGGCGTTATGGATGTTTTCGATGCAGACGATGCGCACGAAATCGACGTTGCGGTCGTGGTGATCGAAGGTGAACTCCACCAGACGGCGGATCGCCTCCACCGGAGGCAGTTCGGCCAGGTGCAAACGGTTTTCGGTGCTGCGGATATCGCCGTAGAGCTTCTCCAGAACCTCGACGTACAACTGCTCCTTGCTGCCGAAGTAGTAATAGATCATGCGCTTGGAGGTGTGAATGCGCTCGGCGATCGCGTCGACACGAGCACCGGACAGACCCTGCTGGACGAACTCGACGATCGCCTCCTGCAGGATATTCTCGCGGGTCTTTTCCGGGTTGTTCTTGCGACTCTTGCGCGGCTCAACCGCGGGTAGAACGGGGGCTGCGGAAAGTTCTGAAGTCATTGTCATTGCGGGCTCACGGCCATCACTGCACAGGCTGGCGATTATGGGCCGCGCGGCACAGTGAAGGAAGCCGCGCGGCCCGTGTTTAATCCCGCGTTTACGAATTTCCTACAACTTCGCCTGGCGAACGGCACCACTGCGTGCTTTGGCCATCGCAGCCAGCCGCACCGCGACGTTGGCGGCGCCATAACCGGCATAACCGTTCTTGCGCTGGATGATCTCGAAGAAGAAACGCCCCTCGAACGGCTCGGTGTAGACGTGGAACAACTCGCCACCTTGTGCATCGCGGTCGTACAGCACGTTGTAGTACGCCAGCTCGCTGAGGAATTCGTCGTCGAAATCGAAGCGCGCCGCGAGGTCATCGTAGTAGTTGAGCGGGATATCCAGCAGCGGTACACCCGCTTCTTTCGCCCGGCTGACCTCGGCGAAGATATCGTCACAATCGAAGGCAATGTGATGCACCCCGGAACCGCGATAACTCGACAGCGCGTGTGAGATCGCGGTGTTGCGGTTCTCGGAAATGTTCAGCGGCAGACGGATCGAACTGTCGCGGCTACGCAGCGCGCGACTCTTCACCAGACCGTACGGATCCGGCAGCACCACCTCGTCATCGGCCTCGAAATCCAGCAGGCTCTTGTAGAACAGCACCCAGCTGTCGAGGCTGTCTGCCGGCAGCGCCATGGCCATGTGATCGATGCGTTTGAGACCGCCGCGAGCCACAGCATCCGGCAGAAGATTGAAATCGGTGCCGTAGACATCCGCCTCTTCATCCACCAGATAAATCAGGCTGCCATCCGGCGCCCGCACCGCTGCCAACTCCAGTTCATTGGGGCCGACCAGCCCGCGATACGGCTGACCTTTATAGGCGACGGCGCGGGCCAGCGCACTGGCACTGTCCTTGACCCGTACGGCAGTGGCGCACAGCGACGGGCCGTGGGCTTCGAAAAAGCTGTGGCCGAACGAATAGGGTTCAGAGTTGAGGATCAGGTTGATATCGCCCTGACGCAACAGGCTGACGCTCTTGGAGCGATGCTGGCCGGCCTTGACGAAACCCAGCCGTTCCAGCCAGTTCGACAGCTTGGCACCCAGGCTTTCATCCACCGCGAACTCAAGAAACTCGATGCCGTTGTATTCGCTGGCCTTCGGCGTCTCGAAGAGGATGTCGCGGTTATCCACAGGGCGGACTTCCTGCTCCAGACGCTGGCGGGTTTTCTCCTCCAGGTACAGCAGCGAACGCAGACCGTCGGCCGCATTGGCCCGAGGCGGTGCGGCGCGGAAGCCGTCGTTGAATATTTCCAGCGACAGCGGCCCGGTGTAGCCGCTCTGGATAATCGGCGCGAGAAAACCCGGCAGATCGAATTCGCCCTGCCCCGGGAAGCAGCGGAAATGCCGGCTCCACTCCAGCACATCCATCGCCAGGATCGGCGCGTCAGCCATCTGCACGAAGAAGATCTTGTCGCCGGGAATCTCGGCAATCGCCCGTGGATCGCCCTTGAGCGACAGGGTGTGGAAGCTGTCGAGCAACACGCCGAGGGCCGGGTGATCGGCCTGACGCACGATGTCCCAGACCTGTTGATACGTGTTCACATGGCGGCCCCAGGCCAGCGCTTCATAACCGATGCGCAAGCCACGGGCGCCGGCGCGCTCAGCCAGCAGGCGCAGGTCATCAATCAGGATCTGCTGGTCGCCGACACTGTCTGGCGAGGCATTGCTGCAGACCAGCACCAGGTCGGTGCCCAGTTCCTGCATCAGGTCAAACTTGCGCTCGGCCCGCTCCAGGTTGCGCTCCAGACGATCGCGGCGGCAGCCTTCGAAATCGCGGAACGGCTGGAACAGGGTGATGGCAATCCCGAGGTCGGCGCACATCTGCCTGATTTCCCGGGGACTGCCGTCGTAATACAGAAGGTCGTTCTCGAAAATCTCCACCCCGTCAAACCCGGCGGCGGCAATGGCTTCGAGCTTTTCCGGCAGGGTTCCGCTCAAGGAAACGGTGGCAATGGATCGCTGCATGTTTCAACTCCCGGTGGAGACGTCGGCTACGGGGATTGCGCCGCTTTTATAAGATGAGCGAATTATTGGTCCCGGTTTTTCATTGAGCAATTTAAACTGTACTACCCGGTTAGTTTTGCGTGCGATTATCGAACACAATGCCGGTTTGGCGAATTGACGATTTTTCGTCCACTGCCCAACATCCCTTTCACCTTGAGTCCGGAACTGAACCACCGGTCGCAGCGTGCACAAAAAAAGCACACCAAATAACAAATCCAAAAACGGGTGGAACACATGATTCCTTCACAGACTTCCCGCATGGCTCCGGCCATGAGCACTGCCACGGGTGGCATCGGCGACAAGATCCGCGGCGCCATGGCCGTCGGCAAGACCCGTTGGGGCATGCTGGCGCTGGTGTTTTTCGCCACCACCCTCAATTACATCGACCGCGCCGCCCTCGGCGTCATGCAGCCAATCCTCGCCAAGGAAATGAGCTGGACGGCGATGGACTACGCCAACATCAACTTCTGGTTTCAGGTCGGCTACGCGATCGGTTTCGTGCTGCAAGGGCGGCTGATCGACCGGGTCGGCGTCAAACGCGTGTTCTTCTGCGCGGTGCTGCTCTGGAGCCTGGCCACCGGCGCCCACGGTCTGGCAACTTCGGCGGTAGGTTTCATGGTTTGCCGGTTCATCCTCGGCCTGACTGAAGCGGCGAACTACCCGGCTTGTGTGAAGACCACACGCCTGTGGTTCCCGGCCGGTGAACGCGCGGTGGCCACCGGCATCTTCAACGCCGGCACCAACGTCGGCGCGATGTTCACCCCGATGCTGCTGCCGTTGATTCTTCACGTATGGGGCTGGCAAGCCGCGTTCCTGTGCATGTCGGCACTGGGCGGGATCTGGCTGCTGTTCTGGGGTCTTAAGTATTTCAACCCGGAAGATCACCCGAGCGTCAAACAGTCGGAACTGGACTACATCCAGAAAGAAGTCGAACCGGAGCAGGCCCGCGTACCGTTCTCGAAAATCCTGCGGATGCGCGGCACCTGGGCCTTCGCCCTTGCCTACTCGCTGACTGCGCCGGTGTTCTGGTTCTACCTGTACTGGCTGCCGCCGTTTCTCAATCAGCAATACAACCTGGGCATCAACGTTACCCAGATGGGCATTCCGCTGATCATCATCTACGTCACCGCCGACTTCGGCAGCGTGGGCGGCGGGATTCTGTCTTCGTTCCTGATCGGTCGCGGCATGAACTCGATCAAGGCGCGGCTGCTGTCGATGTTCCTGTTCGCCTGCTGCATCATCGGCGTGGTCATGGCCGCCGGCTCCGCCAACCTGTGGATCGCCGTCGCCGCCATCTCCCTGGCCATCGGCGCGCATCAGGCCTGGACCGCCAACATCTGGAGCCTGGTGATGGACTACACACCCAAGCACATGATGAGCACGGTGTTCGGTTTCGGCGGCATGTGCGCGGCGATCGGCGGGATGTTCATGACCCAGATCGTCGGCCATATCCTGACTGTCACCAACAACAACTACACCGTGCTGTTCACCCTGATTCCGGCGATGTACTTCATCGCACTGACCTGGATGTACTTCATGGCGCCGCGCAAGATTCCTACCATCACCGAATAACTTTCCTGCACCGACCGGCCTGATTTCAGGCCGGTCACGTCTTCAGCGCCGGCTCTGCTGCCACGCTGCCGCCAGTCCGCTGCAACAGATCACCGCAATTCCGATCACTGTCATCAGGGTCGGCGTGTGAGCAAACAGCAACCAGCCCAGCAACCCTGCAAACACAATCTGGCAATAACCGAACGGCGCCAGCAACGCCGGCGCGGCATGGCGGAACGCCTGTGTCAGAAACAGGTGCGCGGTCATCCCGCAACTGCCCAGCGCCAGCATCAACAACGCATGCCCCAGACTCGGCACCTGCCAGAAGAACGGCACCAGCGCACTCATCACCAGCGTGTTGCACAACCCGGCGAAAAAATTGCTGGTGGTCGGGCTGTCGACCTCGCTGAGCTTGCGGGTCAGCAACTGATAGAAGCAGAAAAACAGCGCCGAACAGAACGGCAGGAGAATCGCCGGGGTGAACAGGTCACCGCCCGGATGGACGATGATCAGCACACCGATGAACCCGCACACCACCGCGATCCACTGACCGCGCGTCACCCGCTCCTTGAGCAGCGGCACCGACAGCGCCGTCACCAGCACCGGCGCAAGAAAGTTGACCGCCGTGGCCTCGGCCAGCGGGATGTACAGCAACGCCGTGGTGAAAAACAGGCTGGTGCCCAACAGGCACAACGCCCGCGCCAACTGCCACAACGGACGCTTGGTGCGCAGCACGCGCAGTCCGGACTGCGGCAGGAAAATCCCCGCCATCAGCAGCGTGTGCACCAGATACCGCGCCCACACCACCATGACGATCGGATAAAAACCCGAAAGGTATTTCGACAGCGCGTCGTGACTGGAGAACAGGAAGGTTGCCACGACAATCAGCAAGATCCCCTTGAAGGGTTGGTTGACGCCGGAAAGCGGGGTGCTGACGGTCATGGGCTCTCTCTGAATGAAAAATAAACGGTGACGAGGACGCGTGCGCCTCGCCCCTTGAAGCAGACTTAAAGCCGGGCCAACAATTCCCGTGTCCGGTCGATCGCCATTTGCGCCCGCTGCAATCCACTCACGCCCTGCTCCAGCAATTTGACCGTGGGAATTTCCAGACTCAGGGGAAGGTTAGCCGGAAGGCAGCGCAATAAGCCGCTCAAGTCACAATCCCCCTCGCCAGGAAACCGTCGTTCATTGCGGGCCTGACGCAAGATCTCGGCCATGTCCGTCGGCCTCGGCCCGGCAACATCGCACAACTGTGCGTAGCGCAGCCGTGAGGACGGCACACCGGTCAGATCTTCCAGCCGCGATCCGGAACGGTCGAAGTGAAACGCATCGACCAGCACCGCACCGTTTTCGCGCCCGGCGTTGTCGACGATGCGCAACGCCTGCTCAAGATTGCGTGCATCGGTCCACGGCATGAACTCCAGATGCGGATGCAAACCGTAGGGTGCCGCCCGATCGCAGAGTGCCGCAAAATTATCGGTGAGCCGCTGCTCGTCAGGATCGTTTCCGGCGACCAGCAATTCACTGGCACCGAACTCCGCGCCGACGCTGAGCAGTGGCTCGAAATCCGCCACCACCGTGTGCGGTTTCAGACGCAGGATTTCCACGTCGAGCACGCCGATTCCGGTGTCACGCAAACGCGCCAGTGTCTGACGCCGCAAATCGCCATCGGCTACCAACGGAAAGTGATATTCCTCGGCCGTCGCCGGCTCCAGACGCAAGCCGACATGGCTGTATCCGGCACGGGCGGCGACCTCGACCATCTCGGGTGGCGACAACTCCAGCACGGTCAGGCTGGCCAGGGACAGAATTCGTTCGCTCATGTTCAGGCCTCGATCTGCGCAGGTTCGGTGGCGCGACCGCTGGCCGCTGCTCCACGGATAGCCTCGACCAGCGCCAGCGTGCGGGCGGCGTCGGCGGCACTCACCAGCGGTTCGACTTCCCGGCGTGCGACGCGGACGAAATGCTGCAATTGCAACCGCAGGGCTTCGTCAGGCGTGAACGGTTCATCGACCGCCAGCAACAGCTCGTGCCAACCGGCGTCCACCTGATCGGGGTGGTAATGCCAGCGCTTGAGTTGCGGAATGCTCAAGGCCCCGGCCGTTCCCGCCAGCAAGTAACAAGGCTGTTCGGCATGGCACGGATAGACCGGATTCTCCCCGGAGTTCAACTCCCAGCTCCACGGCGCCGCCACCGCATCGGAACCGGTCAGGGTGCCCAGCGTTCCGCCATCGAACTGCAGCAGGATTGCCGCGCTGTCTTCATTGGCAAAACCGCGCACCGAACGGTCGGTGATTGCCTGCACCGAACGTACTTCTCCGCACAGATGACGCAGCAGATCGAGGTCGTGAATCAGATTGGTCAGCAGCAGTCCGGCACCGGCTTCGCGCCGCCACGCGGTTTCAAAATAGTGGTCGGGTTTGCGCAACTGGAACAACGCAGTCACCAGCGTCAGCCGCCCCAATGCTCCGCCCTTGACCAGTTCATGGGCCCGCACGATCAACGGATTGTGCCGCCGATGATGGCCAACCAACACCGGCACGCCGCTACGCTTCACCGCTGCCACCAGCTCCCGCGCCTCATCCAGATGCACACCCACCGGTTTTTCCAGCAACACCGGAACACCAGCGGCCAGGCAATCCAGTGCGGTGCTGACGTGCTGATTATTCGGATTGGCGACGACGACTGCGTCTGGCCGGTTCTGTTCCAGCATCTGACGGTGATCGGCGAAATGCGCCACACCCCACTCCGCCGCCAGGGCCGGTGCCTGAAGGCCGGGATCGGCCACGGCGCATAACGTGGCCTCAGTGAGATGTTTCAGGTGCCGGTAATGTTGCTGGCCCATACTACCGGCGCCGATCAAGGCGATGCGAAGGGGCGGGTTCAAGGTGCGATCCTCTTGTGATTGTTGTGGGAAAACTCACTCAACCAACAATTTAGAACCCGGTTCCAGATTCTCACACCCATCCGACTGAAAAGTGGGCGAACAGCGCACAGCTTTGCTTAAACGAACAACTCCGAGGCCAGGCTCGCCGCCGACAGCTCCGCGGTAAACGTCAGCAGCAACGGCGCCAGTTCATGCAATCGCGCCGCCGGCATCCGGGCGCTTGGGCCGGCGATGCTGAGCACGCCAATCACCCGGCCATCGGCGGGATGCTTCACCACGGCAGCAATCGCCGAAGTGCCCACCGCCGAACTTTCTTCCACACAGGCATAGCCCTGTTCCCGGGCCACGCGCAGGCGTTCGAGCAGTTCAATATTGGAGCGCGGCGCGTTGGGCCCGATATCCGACGGCACCTCCGCGCCCTGGCGTTCGACCAGCGACAACGCCTCGGCGTCGCTCATGCACGCCAGCCACGCATGGCCCGACGCGGTGTAGAACAGCGGCGCATCGCGGCCCATGTCCGGGTCGTAACGCAGGCCGGTGCGGGCGCCCTGGGCCTTGGCGATCCAGGTCTGACGCTCGCCGTCGATCACGCCCAGACGCACCAGCTCACCGGTTTCCTGGGCCAGCCGATCGAGCACCGGCTGCACGATGTCGGCACCGCTGCTCGACAGGTACTGAAAGCCCATCGCAACCAGTTTGGTGGAAAGGTGATAGCGCAACGTTTCCGGATTCTGCCGCACGTAACCCAGGCGGATCAGCTCGGCGAGCAGGCGGTGCGTCGCGCTCTTTGGAATGTCCAGTTGCTCGGCCAGGGTCTGCATCGGCAGCCCGCGCGGATCACTGGTGAGGCTTTCCAGCACGCTGAAAACCCGTTCGATTTGACTGCCGGCCATGGTGCGCTCTCGGTGAAATTTCGCCGATTCTAGAAGACATCCCAAGGAATGCGAAATCTGGAACCTGGCGTCCGATAACCGCCCACTTTGCGCGTCAGTCGGGTTGATCTGCTTCACTCGCACTGGTTATTTTCTGGAACATGATTCTAAAAATAATTGATAGCTGGAGCGTTTCCTGATGCCTGCCCTTCCCGATATCGACTGCGACGTTCTGGTGGTCGGCTCCGGCGCCGCCGGTTTGTCGGCCGCCGTCACCGCCGCCTGGCATGGCTTGAAGGTCATCGTGGTGGAAAAGGATCCGGTGTTCGGCGGCGCCACCGCCTGGTCCGGCGGCTGGGCGTGGGTGCCACGCAATCCGCTGGCCCGGCGCGCCGGGATCGTCGAAGACGTGGAACTGCCGCGCACCTACCTGCGCCACGAACTCGGCAAACACTACGACCCGGCCATGATCGACGCCTTCCTTGAAGCCGGCCCGCGCATGGTGGCGTTCTTCGAACAACACACTGCCCTGCAATTTGCCGACGGCAACGCCATCGCCGACATCCACGGCGAAACACCGGGCGCCGGCACCGGCGGACGCTCGGTGATTGCCGCGCCCTATGACGGACGAAAGGTCGGACGCCTGCTCAAACGTCTTCGTACAACCATGCGCGAAACATCGTTCATGGGCATGCCGATCATGGCCGGCGCGGACCTGTCGGCGTTTCTCAATCTGACTCGCTCGCTGTCGGCGGCCTGGCACGTGACCCGGCGTTTCACTCGCCACCTGCTGGACCTGGCGCTGCACGGCCGGGCGATGCAACTGGTCAACGGCGTGGCGCTGGTCGCTCGGCTGGCGAAATCCGCCGAAGACCTAGGCGTACTGCTGTGGGAATCGGCGCCAGTGACTGAACTGCTGCACGACGAATCACGCATCACCGGCGCTCACGTGCACACCGCGAAAGGCCCGGTCACTGTCCATGCGCGCAAGGGCGTGGTGCTCGCGGCCGGCGGATTTGCCAACGACATCGAGCGGCGCAAGGCCTTGTTCCCGCGCACGCCCACCGGTCACGAACATTGGGCGCTGCCTCCGCTGGCAGTTAATGGCGATGGCCTGCGGATGGGTGAAAACGTCGGAGGCCGGGTCAACACCGATGTGGCCTCGCCCGTGGCGTGGGCGCCGGTCTCGCAGGTGCCACATTCCGACGGCAGCATCGGCCATTTCCCACACATCATCGAACGCGGCAAACCGGGCGTCATCGGCGTGCTGCGCAACGGCCAGCGCTTCGTCAACGAAGCCAACGGCTATTACGACTATGTCAGCGCCATGGTCGCCGCGGCCCCTGAAGGCGAAGAAGTCGCTTCGTGGCTGATCTGCACCCGCGCGTTCCAGCGCCGTTACGGGCTCGGCATGTCTCGGCCGTTTCCGGTTCCGGTGTCAGGTTTTATCCGCAGCGGCTATCTGAAAACCGGCAATACCCTTGAGGAATTGGCCACCGCATGCGGCATCGATCCGAACGGTTTACGCGCCACTCTGCATGACTACAACCACCATGCCCGGCACGGCGAAGACCCGCTGTTCGGTCGCGGCTCGACGCCGTACAACCGCAAACAGGGCGATCCGGCGCAACAGCCCAATCCGTGCGTGGCGCCTATCGAACAAGGCCCGTTCTACGCGGTGAAGGTGCAGCCGGGCTGCTTCGGCACCTTCGCCGGGCTCAAGGTCAACCCGCATGCGCAGGTGCTCGACGCCGAAGACCGGCCTATCCCCGGGCTGTACGCTGCCGGTGGCGACATGGCCAGCATCATGGGCGGGCATTATCCGGCGGGCGGGATCAACCTCGGCCCGGCGCTGACGTTCGGTTACATCGCAGCCCGGCACATGGCGGGCGTCACGGCTTTCGAACAGGAGAATGACCATGCAGCACATCGTTAACAGACAAGGACTGAACCTGCCAAAACTCGGCCTCGGCACCTGGCCGATGCTCGGCGACGAATGCACCCGCGCCGTGGAGCAAGCCCTGGAACTCGGTTACCGCCACATCGACACGGCAGCGGCCTACAACAACGAAGACGCAGTCGGACAGGCCCTGGCGAATACGCCGACACCCCGCGAGCAGATCCACGTCACCACCAAGGTCTGGTGGGACCAGTTGCAACCGGACGCCATGCGTCACTCGCTGGATCGCAGCCTCAAGGCCTTGCGCAGCGAGTACGTCGACCTGTTCATGATCCATTGGCCGACCACCGACTGGGATTTGCCGCGCACCCTCGAAACCCTCGCGTCGTTCAAAGAACAGGGGCTGGCTCGCAACATCGGTGTGGCGAACTTTCCGCTGCCGCTGCTGCGCAAAGTCGTCGAGGAATACGGCATTCCTCTGTCAGCCATCCAGGTCGAGTACCACGTCCTGCTCGGACAAAACGCCCTGCTCGGCTACGCCCGTCAACACGATCTGGCGCTGACGGCCTACACGCCGCTGGCGCGTAACAAGGTCTCGGAGATTCCACAGATTCAGCAGATCGCCGAAAAACACGGCGTGCTGCCGACCCAAATCGCGCTGAAGTGGCTGCTGGATCAGGACAACGTTGCGGCGATTCCCAAGGCCAGCAGCAAAACCAATCAACTGGCCAACCTGGCATCGCTGAAGGTCGAACTGGATGACGACGACCGAGCGCTGATCGCTGCGCTGCCCAAGCGCGAACGTCAGGTCAGCCCGGACTTCGCGCCGGTGTGGGATGCCTTCGACCGCTGACACCTGACTCGGCAAAAGAAAACCGCCGGCGGATTGAATTCCCGGCGCTCATGCTCGTCAATAACAGGCCCGACCTCGTCACCCCGAGTGCGGGCCTTTGTGCGTGTGTACGAATAGACGGACGACCGGACTGGCGCCACACTCACACACCAGCAACACTCATCACCACGATCAGACAGAGGATTCCCACATGCTATGGAAAAAAGGCCGACGCAGTGACAACGTCGTCGATGCCCGTGGCGATGACATGGGAGGTGGCGGCGGCATGCGTTTCGGGGGTGGCAAGGGCCTGAGCCTCGGCGCGATTCTGCTGATCGTCGGCATTGGCTGGATCACCGGGCAGGACCCGCTGCAGATTCTCGGCCAACTGACCGGGCAGATGTCCGAGCAACCAGCCCCTTCTTCGCAAACCCGCCAGGCGCCGCCGGCCAACGATGAACAGGCCGAATTCGTGCGCTCGATCCTTGGTGACACCGAAGACACCTGGGGCGCGATCTTCCAGCAGGCCGGCCGCCAATACAAAGACCCGACGCTGGTGCTGTTCAGCAACCGGGTCAATTCAGCCTGTGGCATGGCCACCTCGGCCACCGGCCCGTTCTATTGCCCGGCAGACCAGAAGGTCTATCTGGACATGGCGTTCTTCCAGGAAATGGCCCAACGCTTCAAGGCTGCCGGCGACTTCGCCCAGGCCTACGTGATCGCTCATGAAGTCGGACACCATGTGCAGACGCTTCTCGGCGTCTCGGCGAAAATTCAGACAGCCCGCCAGCAAGGCCGGCAGATGCAAGGTGATGGCGGCCTGTTGGTGCGTCAGGAACTGCAGGCCGATTGTCTGGCCGGCGTCTGGGCCTACAACGCGCAGAAACGTCTGAACTGGCTGGAACCGGGCGACATCGAAGAAGCCTTGAACGCGGCGAACGCCATCGGTGATGATCGCCTTCAACAACAGGGTCAGGGCCGTGTGGTACCGGACTCGTTTACCCACGGTACGTCGGCGCAAAGGGTGCGCTGGTTCAAAACCGGATTCGCCCAGGGCCAGGTCGGCCAGTGCGATACCTTTGCGGCGAAAAACCTGTAAATGCATAAATGGCTGTTGGCTTTACTGTTGATCGGCGGCACCGCGCAAGCGGCCGGCGTCGACGCAATCAGTCCCGGGCGCCTGCAATTGCAGGCCGGCGAAATGGCGGTGGGCATCGGCCCGGCGCCGGCGAAAATCGAGCGGGTACTGATCGTCATTCATGGCAAGCTGCGCAACGCCGAAACCTATCGCAAAAGCGGCGAAGCCGCGGCGGAACTGGCCGGGCAAACCGCCAACACCCTGGTGATCGCCCCGCAGTTTCTCAACGAAAGCGATGTTGCTCTCTATTCATTGCCCGCCAGCGTGTTGCGCTGGAAGGGTAATGAATGGATGGGTGGCGGGTTATCCACAGGGCCGAACCCGCTGAGTTCCTACGCCGCACTGGACGAAATCGTCGGGCGGCTGACCGATCGCAAGCAATTTCCGGACGTGAAGCAGATCGTGATCTTCGGCCACTCCGGCGGCGGTCAGGTGGTGCAGCGCTATGCCCTGCTCGCCCGCGAACAACCGGCGCTCAAGGCTGAAGGCATTCGCTTGCGCTACGTGGTGGCCAATCCGTCGTCCTACGCCTACTTCAATGAGCAACGACCGGTGGCGTTCGATCATGCGCAGTGCCCGGGCTTCAACCGCTGGAAGTACGGTCTGGTGGATCCGCCGATCTACTCGGGTGGGCAAACGCCCGCACAGCTTGAAGGCAGTTACGTCAAACGCGAGGTGATTTATCTGCTGGGCCAGCAGGACACCGACCCGCAACACCCGGCGCTGGACAAGAGCTGTGCCGCCGAAGCACAAGGCGCCTATCGCCTGATGCGCGGAAAAATGTTTTTCAGCTATCTACTGCGCCGGCATCCGGAAGGGGTGAATCAGCGGCTGGTGGAAGTGCCCGGCGTCGGGCATAACGGCGACGGCATGCTGACCTCACCGGAAGGCCAGAAAGCACTGTTCGAATAAGTCTTGTGTTAAGTGGGCCGACGCCTTCGCCAGCAGGCTGGCTCCCACATTTGAAATGCATTCCCGGTGGGAGCGAGCCTGCTCGCGATGGGGCCCGCTCAGGCAACCAATCAATCAGGCGAACAACATCCGCCGCAACTCCACACAATCCTTCGCGTGCCAGTCGGTCAGCTCCGGCCATGGATTATCCGGCAGGTTCACCAGCACCGTGTGCGTGCCCGCCGCCCGACCGCAATCAAGATCAAACCGGTAATCACCAACCATCACCATCTCGCTCGCCGGCACTTGCCAGGCTTCGGCCAGTTTCAGCAGACCACCCGGATGCGGTTTCGGCGGCGCTTCATCGCGGCCCAGCACATCGTCAACCGCGAAGCAGTCAGCCAGGCCGATGGCCTCCAGCGTCACGTGGGCCAGCTCCCGCGCATTGCGGGTCAGGATGCCGAGGCGATAACCCCGAGCGTGCAGGTCGCGCACCAGCGCCACCGCGCCGACCGCCGGGGTCGAGCCGAGCGCCAGATCCCGCTCATGTTCCAGCAGCCACGCGTGTTTCGCCGCCGCTTCTTCGGCAGGCAATGCCGCGAGGTGCGTGAGAATGTCGTCCTCCGGCGGGATCGCCAGCGCCACGCGAATCGCCGCGAAGTCATGCACGGCGACGGTCAGGGTGCCGTCCATGTCGAACACCCAGTGCCGCACATCCGCCAGACTCATGCCCAGTCCTTGCGATGACGGATCAGGCCTTCCTGGGTCACCGACGCCACCAGTTGCCCGGCGCGGTTGAACACGCTGCCACGGGAAAAACCACGGGAATTGCCGGCCCACGGGCTGTCCATGGCGTAGAGCAACCAGTCATCGGCGCGCAGGTCGTTGTGGAACCACAACGCGTGGTCGAGGCTGGCGACCTGCATGTCTTTCTGCCAGACCGATTTGCCGTGCGGCAGCATCGAGGTGGTCAGCAGGCCGAAGTCCGAGGCGTAGGCCAGCAGGTATTTGTGCAGCGCCGGGATGTCGGCCAACGCGCCATCCGCACGGAACCACACGTACTTGATCGGATCCGCCGGTTGCAGGTTGTACGGGTCTTTTTCGGTGACCGGGCGCACTTCGATCGGCTTCGGGCACAACAGCTTTTCGCGCATGTGTTCCGGAATCAGGTGCGCGCGTTGCTGGGTCAGTTCCAGCTCCGACGGCAGGTTTTCCGGGCCGACCACTTGCGGCATCTGGCTCTGGTGCTCGAAGCCTTCTTCGTCGTACTGGAACGAAGCGCTGCAGGTGAAAATCGGGTGGCCCTTCTGGATCGCGGTCACGCGGCGGGTGCTGAAACTGCCGCCATCCCGCACGCGGTCAACCGAGTAGACCACCGGCAACTTGGCATCGCCCGGACGCAGGAAATAACCGTGCATCGAATGCACATGACGGGTTTCTTCAACGGTCTGACTGGCCGCCGACAGTGACTGGCCGAGCACCTGGCCGCCGAACAACTGGCGAAAGCCCAGATCCTGACTGCGACCACGGAACAGGTTTTCCTCGATCGGTTCGAGGGTCAGCAGATCCACCAGATCTTCCAACACTTGGCTCATTCAGACTCTCCTCACACAAAGCAATGCCGCGCAGTCTTGGCTGCGGCGACCAATTCAGATTCTGGCGCGAGCCATGATCGCGCCATTGTAAACGTCCGTGTCGGCTTAGCCATGCAAGGTCTGCAGCCATTGCTCCCTGGTGATGCGGTACAGCAGATGTCGACGCAGCGGGTGATCAACCGCCAGTTTCGGGTGATCGAAATCATGGGCTGGGTCGTGATGCATGCCGATGGCCTGCATGACCTTTTCCGACGGCAGATTGCTCTGTGCGGTGAACGCCACAATCTCCTTCAGGGCCAACCGGTCAAAGCCGCAACGCAACGCAGTCCACGCCGCCTCGCTGGCATATCCCAGGCCCCAGTGTTCCTTCGCCAGACGCCAGCCGATTTCCACCGCCGGGGTGAACGGGGCATCGAAACCGACCACGCCGAGTCCGGTAAAGCCGATAAACTCACCGGTGTCCTTGCGCTCCAGTGCCCACAGGCCGAAGCCGTGTTCGGCAAAATGGCCGCGCACACGGCCGATCAGCGCCGCGCTTTCCAGCCGGCTCAAGGGCGCAGGAAAGTAGCGCATCACCTGCGGATCGGCGCACATCGCCGCAAATGCCGGCAGATCAGCGTCCTGCCACTGACGCATCAGCAGTCGCGCGCTTTCCAGCTCAAGTATCGGCTCCATCGTGCCCCTCCGTTTCCATGCCGCAAGTCTACATCGCTGGTAGGCTTTGCACTCTTTCCTACTGCCTTTATGAATAGTCCGCCATGCCATTGCCGCTGATCTACCACGAAGACTACAGCCCCGAGTTTCCGGCGGATCACCGCTTTCCCATGGACAAGTTCCGCCTGCTGCGCGATCACCTGGTGGACAGCGGCCTGACTCGCGACGAAGACCTGCTGCGCCCTGAACTGTGCCCTGCCGACATCCTCGCCCTGGCCCATGACCGCGGTTATATCGAACGCTACATGAGTGGCGAGTTGTCCCGCGAAGACCAGCGGCGCCTCGGTCTGCCGTGGAACGAAGCTCTGGCCCGACGCACCGTACGGGCGGTCGGCGGCTCGATTCTCGCGGCAGAGAAAGCCCTGGAGCATGGCCTGGCCTGTCACTTGGCCGGCGGTACTCATCACGCCCACTACGACTACCCCGCCGGGTTCTGCATCTTCAATGACCTGGCGATCATCAGTCACTACCTGCTGCAAAGCGGCCGGGTGAACCGGGTGCTGATCTTCGATTGCGACGTGCATCAGGGCGACGGGACTGCACGAATTCTGCACAACACCCCGGAAGCGATCACCGTTTCCCTGCACTGCGAAAAGAACTTTCCTGCACGCAAAGCCGAAAGCGATTGGGACATTCCGCTGCCCAACGGCATGGGCGACGCCGATTACCTGAAAGTCGTCGATGACGCGCTCAACTATCTGCTGCCGCTGTATCAGCCGGATCTGGTGCTCTACGACGCCGGCGTCGACGTGCACAAGGACGACGCCCTCGGCTATCTGCAACTGACCGACGAAGGCGTTGCCGCCCGCGACGAAAGCGTGATGCGCCATTGCCTAGGCCGCGACATCCCGGTGGTCGGCGTGATCGGCGGCGGTTACAGCAAGGATCGCCACGCCCTCGCCCGCCGTCACGGGATCCTGCATCACAGTGCGCAGCGCGTCTGGCAGTCATCGGGTTGTCATTGAGTTGTGCTGCGTTACCCACAATGGCTGTGGAACGGCCTGTGGATAACCTGAGCGAAAGGGACTACAGCCCACGCTGAACATGGCTTGCAGCGCACTGTTTGTTTTTTGATCAGCAATTTGAGCCACCACAAGCCTCTGTGGGAGCGAGCCTGCTCGCGATGAGGCCCTCTCATGCGGAATCGATGGCGACTGATCCGCCGCATCGCGAGCAGGCTCGCTCCCACAAGGGATTTGCGCTGTTAGAATGCGCGCCATATTTCGTCAGACCGCAGCGCACGCCATGACCCAGATTCACGCCACCTCTCCCGCTCATGTCGCCATCATCGGCGGTGGCCCCGCCGGCCTGATGGCCGCCGAAGTGCTGAGCCAGGCCGGAGTCCGCGTCGATTTGTACGACGGCATGCCCTCGGTGGGCCGCAAGTTCCTGCTGGCAGGGGTTGGCGGCATGAACATCACCCATTCCGAAGCCTGGCCGGCGTTCCTCTCGCGCTACGCCGAACGCGCCCCGAACATTGCCCCGCTGCTGCGCGCATTCGACGCCGACGCCCTGTGCCGCTGGATTCACGAACTGGGCATCGAAACTTTCATCGGCAGCTCCGGCCGGGTGTTCCCCACCGACATGAAAGCCGCGCCATTGCTGCGCGCCTGGCTCAAGCGCCTGCGCGACAGCGGCGTGGTTATCCACACCCGCCACCGCTGGCTCGGCTGGGATGAAAACGGCGCGCTGCGCATCGACAGCCCGGAAGGCGAGAAAACCCTTACCCCCGACGCCACCCTGCTCGCCCTCGGCGGCGGCAGTTGGTCGCGGCTGGGTTCCAACGGCGCGTGGATGCTGCCGCTGGAGCAACGCGGCGTAGGACTGGCGCCCTTGCAGCCAAGCAATTGCGGCTTCGAGGTGCAAGCCTGGAGCGAACTGATGGTCAGCAAATTCGCCGGCGCGCCGCTGAAAAATATCGCCATCGGTTTGAACGACGACGTTCCGCGTTTGGGCGAATGCGTGATTACCGCGACAGGGATTGAGGGCAGCCTGATCTACGCGCTGTCGGCGCCGATTCGTGAGGCGATCAATGTGCACGGTGCCGCGACCATTCACATCGACCTGCTGCCCGGCCGGCCTGTGGATAAATTGCAGGCGGCGTTGAGCAAACCCCGGGGTTCGCGCTCGATGGCCAAGCATCTGCACAGTCAGATCGGGATTGATGGGGTGAAAGCGGCGTTGCTGCGGGAACTCACAGACGCCGCGACGTTTGCCGATCCGGCACTGTTGGCTCGGGCGGTCAAGGCTTTGCCGCTGACGCTGGTGAAAACCCGGCCGTTGGATGAAGCGATCAGCAGCGCGGGCGGAGTGACGTTCGAGGCGATGGATGAGCGGCTGATGCTCAAGGCGTTGCCGGGGGTGTTCTGTGCGGGGGAAATGCTGGATTGGGAAGCGCCGACTGGGGGGTATTTGCTGACGGCGTGTTTTGCCAGTGGCCGGGCGGCCGGAGCTGGAATGCTGGACTGGTTGAAACAGCGTAACTGATCGTTCCCGCATTGCGCGGGAACGACCCTTTCTGACGCTTAAGGCTTACGCTTACGCGGCCCGGTATTGAACACCGGCACTTTACGAACAGGCTTGATCGCCACCTCCGGCGCCGGGGTATCCCCGCTGTCCACCCACTTGCCCAGATTGCGCTTGCCACCGCCACCACCGGAAGCTTTCGGCTTTTTCGGTTTCTTCGGCTTCTTGATCACCTGACCACTGGCATCGGTGTCCGGCACGCGGTGCTCCGGCACAAAGTCCGGCTCAACCTCACGCTTCAACGTGCTGCGGGTCAGCATTTCAATCGCCGACAACATGTTCACTTCATCAGCGCACACCAGCGAAATCGCCTCACCGGTCGAACCTGCACGACCGGTACGACCGATACGGTGGATGTAATCCTCGGCAACGATCGGCAGATCAAAGTTGACCACCAGTGGCAGGTCTTCGATATCCAGACCACGGGCAGCAACATCGGTGGCCACCAGAATCTGCACTTCGCTCAGCTTGAACCGATCCAGCGCCCGCTGCCGGGTCGCTTGCGGCTTGTCGCCGTGGATGCCGTCGGCGTTCACGCCCAGGCCCTGAAGCTTCTCGACCAGCGCGTCCACACCGTTGCGGGTCTTGGCGAACACCAGCACCTGCTTCCACTTGTTCTTGCGCATCAGGTGCACGAACAGTTCCGGCTTGCGCTTCTTGTCCACCGTCACCACCCACTGCTTGACGGTGTTGGCCGCGACGTTGCGCGGGCTGACTTCGATGCTCTGCGGATCGTTGAGCATCTGCCCGGCCAGCAGGCGGATGTCATCGGAGAAGGTCGCGGAGAACAGCAGCGTCTGACGTTTCTTCGGCAATGCGCGGTAAATGTTCGCCAGCTCTTCGGAAAAGCCCAGGTCGAGCATGCGGTCGGCTTCGTCCAGCACCAGGGTTTGCAGCTGGTTGAACTTCAGCGCGTTCTGGCGGAACAGGTCGAGCAGACGGCCCGGGGTCGCGACCAGCAGATCGACGCCGCCGCGCAGCTTCATCATTTGCGGGTTGATGCTGACGCCGCCGTACACCGCGTAAGTGCGCAATGGCAGGTTCTCGGCGTACTGGCGCACGGCTTCGTGGACTTGTTCGGCCAGCTCGCGGGTCGGCACCAGAATCAGCGCACGCACCGAGTTGGCGGTGACTTTCGGCCCTTCCATCGCCAGCAGTTGCAGCAGCGGCAAGGCAAAACCGGCGGTCTTGCCGGTGCCGGTCTGGGCCGCGGCCATCAGGTCGCGACCGGCCAGCACGGCCGGAATGGCTTGCGCCTGCACCGGCGTCGGGGTCTGGTAGCCGAGCTTCTCGAGGGAGCGCAGCAAGGGTTCGATCAGGCCAAGGGTGGCGAAAGTCATGGGAGTACCGTAGGAAAAAATCAGAGCATGTGTGCGATGGCGCGCAGTTTACCCTAATTCGCACGCTGCTCCGTCGCTATGACCTTCGCTGCGGCAGCCGGCTCGCTGACCACCGGCGGCCGCGCCGGACGCCGCCACTGTGGCAGACTGATCAGCACCACCGCGCCGATGATCACCAGCATCGCCAGCGCCTCTTCGATGCCGATGGTCTCGCCGACAAACACGATCCCCAGCAACACCGCCACCGCCGGGTTCACATAGGCGTAACTGGTGGCCGCCGCCGGACGAACGTTTTTCAACAGGTACATGTAGGCGTTGAAGGCGATGATCGAGCCGAAGAAAATCAGGTACGCCAGCGCCAGCCAGCCTTCCAACGGCGGCATGGCTTGCAGGTGTTCACCGCTGGCCGCGCTGCCGATCAACAGCACCACGCCGCCCACCAGCATTTCCACGGCACTGGCCATTGCGCCCTGGGGCAATGGCAGGTGTTTGCTCCACACCGAACCGAACGCCCAACTCGCCGCCGCGAAAATCAGCAGTGCCGCACCCAGCGGACTCGATTGCAGGTTGGAGCCCATGTTGAGCATCGCGATGCCGATAATCCCCATCACCACCCCGGCCCACTCCAGGCGGGTGTTGCGTGCGCCCCAGAAATAACCGCAGAGCAAAGTGAACAGCGGCACCGTCGCCACCGCCAGCGCAGCAACACCCGAGGCCACGCCGCTGTGCTCGGCCAGGGTCACCGCGCCGTTGCCGAAACTGAGCAACAGAATCCCGATGATCCCCGCCGCTTTCCACTGCACCCAGGTCGGCGCCGGTGCCCCGCGCCAGCGCAGAAACGCATACATCAGCGTGCCGGCAATCACGAAGCGCACACCGCCGAGCATCAGCGGCGGCCAGTATTCGACGCCGATGCGGATCACCAGATAGGTCGATCCCCAAATCACGTACAACGCAAAAAACGCAGCGATCAACGGCAAGGAAAAACGGCGCAAGGCAGACATGGGCAGCTCGAAAGTCAGACTCAGAGGATTGGTTATTCTAGAAAGGCCAACCGCTAAAAATAAGTTACAAAACCTGTTTATAGCGCCGGTACACTTTTGAAAACACGGAGATCGACGGCCAAAACCGCGATTTCGAAAGTCTGGCATTTTCAGGAGTCCGACCTTGGACAAATACGACCGCATGCTGCTCGGCGCCCTGCTCGAAAACGGTCGCGCGTCCTACGCCGACCTCGCCCGCAAAGTGAACCTCTCCGCCCCCGCCGTCGCCGAGCGCGTGGCCAAACTTGAGGCGGCCGGAGTAATCACCGGGTATCAGGCGAACATCGACCTGTCGAAAATCGGCTTGCCGATCCAGTGCGTGATCGAATTGCGCCTCCACCAGAACGGCAGTCAAAAGGTCTACGACGAACTGGTGAAAATTCCGCAACTGACCGAGTGCTTTCGAGTGACGGGCGATCCGTGCGTGATCATGAAGGCCGCCGTGGGCTCGATGACCGAGCTGGAAGAGCTGATCAACCGGGTGGCGAAATTCGGGTTCAGCAAAACGTCGATCGTGTTGTCGAGTGCGATAGAGAAGCGGGTGCCGTTGGGGCATATCGAAGGGAATGGCAAACCCTGAGGTAATAACACCTACTGTGGGAGCGAGCCCGCTCGCGATAGCGGTGCGTCAGTCGGCCTAAATGTCGACGAAAAAACCGCATTCGCGAGCAGGCTCGCTCCCACATTAGATTTAGATGGATTCGGGATCAGCGATAGCGTTGCAGGTGTTCGCCGACTTTGGCGGCCGGGACTTTCTGCAATTTGCACAGCAAGTCGTGCGACAGCTCGCGCACGCCATGCTTGTGCCGCAACTCATCCGCCAAATGCGCCAGCAGATTCGCCGCCATCTCCGCATCCGCCATCGCCCTGTGCGCCTGGCCGGTATGCGGCAACTGGGCAAAAGAGGTGAGCGTACCGAGCTTGTGGTTAGGCGCTGCCGGCATCAAGCGGCGGGCCAGCAGCAGCGAGCAGGCGAAGTTCTGCAGGCGGGTGCGTTTGATCCGGCCCAGTTCGAAGTCCCAGAACTTCTGGTCGAAGGCGGCGTTGTGCGCCAGCAGCGGCGTGCAACCGACGAATTCGTTGACTTCGTTCATCACCTGTTCGGCCGGCGGCGCGGTGCGCAGCATGGCGTTGCTGATGCCGGTGAGTTGTTCGATGAAGGCCGGGACGCGGACGCCGGCGTTCATCAGGCTCTGGTAACGCTCGACGATGCGGCCGTTCTCCAGCATGACCACGGCGATTTCCGTGGCCCGGCAGCTGCTGCTCGGCGAGATGCCGGTGGTTTCAAAGTCGATGACTGCAATGCGTTCCAAACCGGGTTGTACTCCGTCCAAATCAATTCTTGAGCAGGGCTCAATTTTTCAACAGCAACGCGCCTTCAATCGGCACATAACGGCTGGCAGCGCGGATCAGCGAGTTGGCGGTCAGGCCGGGAACGCCGTAGGCCACCGCTTGCACGCCGTGTTTGTTGATGATGCGTTCGAGCAGCATGTCGAAATCGCCGTCACCGGAGGCCAGCACGATTTCGTCGACGTGGTCGGCGGCGTCCATGATGTCGAGGGTGATGCCCACGTCCCAGTCGCCCTTGGCCGAGCCGTCGCTGCGCTGGATGTAGGGTTTGAGTTTCACGGTGAAACCGAGGTTGCGCAGGATCTGCTGGAACTGCTGCTGTTTGCTGTCGCCCCGATCGATCGCGTAGGCGTAGGCCTCGACAATCTGCCCGTGCTGGCTGACATCCGCCCACAGCGCCGCGTAGTTGAAGTGGCAACCATAGGCCTGGCGGACGGTGTAGTAGAGGTTCTGCACATCGGCGAACACTGCGATTTTTTTCACCGGAGTTCCTGTGAGCGCTGACGCGCATGAGCCGGATCAGGCACCAGGCCCGAAAAAGGCGCCCAGTATGCCAGCCCGAAGGAAGGTTCCGCGAATAATCGGCCCGGGGCGCTCAGGCGCCCCGGACGAATGGTGAGTCAGACGAAGGAATCGTCGTCATCGAAGAACGATGAGTTGTCATCGCTGTAGTCGGTGTCGGTGAAGCCACCCTGATTGTTGCCGAAGGAATCGTTGTTGGCCATGCGCTGGTCATCGCCCCAACCGTTATTACCTTGGTCGGCCACTTGCGCAGGCTCTTCCTTGATCACTTCGACGATTTCTTCCGGCTGCTGGTTGTGATGGAACAGGCTGCTGATGCCTTGTGCCAGCATCACGCCACCCGCCACGCCGGCAGCGGTTTTCAGGGCGCCGCCGAGGAAGCTGCTGCCCGCGGCCGGTGCCGCTTGTTGCTGGCCATAACCCGGTGGTGGCGCGCCGAAGTTCTGTTGTGGCGCGGGTGCACCGAAGTTCTGCTGCGGAGCCGGTTCACGCCAACCGCCAGTGGACGCCGGAGCGCTCTGGGTCGGTGCCGGGCGTGGGCTGCTGCCACCGAAGATGCTCGACAGGAAACCGCCGCCGCTCGGCGCCGGGGCTGCACTTTGCGCCTTGGCCGATTGCAGTTCGGCCTGCAGTTGCTGAACCTGTTGAGTCAATTGTTTGTTCTGTTCGTCGAGGCTCTTGATCGCGGCCTCCTGCACCAGAATCGCCTGGGTCATGAAATAGCCTGCGGCCGGCTGGCGCGTCAGGTGTTCCTTGATCCGCGCCTCGGCCAGGGCGTCGCGCGGGGCTGCCTCCGTTTCGGCCTGTTGCAGCCGGGAAAACAGTCCATCGATCAGGGTTTGCTCTTCGCTGTTCATGGCGACCTCGTAGATTGCCGGGGATAACGTTGCCCTCGTCCACGGTGGAGGAGGCGCACCTACGTAATGGAGGCAGTGACAGAATGTTTCAATGGTCTTTACCGAACGTTTACGTTTGCGCCCTTCAGCACATCATCGGTTAAAGTGAGCCACTGTTTTTGACCTGCGATACCGACTGATGAATGCCTTCGATGTGCTGCGTGACTCTCTGTATTTCTTTAAACGCAATCTGGCCCGGATCGTCCAGCTGTGCCTGCCGCTGGTGATCCTCGAAGCCGCGCTGCAACAGGTGGTCGATCACGCCAGCGACCCGGACGGTTATTCGGCCATCAGCGTGATCGTCGGCCTGCTGGTCTACCCGCTGTACACCGCTGCGCTGATCCTGTTTCTCGACGCCCGCACCCGTGGCGAATCCCCGCAAACCCTCGACTTGCTGGCGATGGCGGCGCGTTTGTGGCCGCGTTTTGCTGTGCTCACCGCACTCAACACGCTGCTGATCCTGCTCGGTCTGTCCTTGTATTTCCTGCCAGGCCTGTGGCTGATGGTCACCCTGGCCTTCGGTGAATACCTGCTGGTGCTGCGCGGCTACGGCCCGTTGCAGGCGATGAAGGAAAGCCTGCGCCTGAGCCGCGGGCATTTCCTGCGAATTCTGGTGTGCATCCTGTGTGTGATGGGGCCGTTGTGGCTGCTCAAGGGCCTGACTCTGCAGGTCTATCCAGATCCACAGAATCCTTTGATCGCGGTACTGATCGACAGTGGTCACAGCTTCCTGCAGCTGTTCACCAGCGTGGTGCTGTTCCGCCTGTTCATGCTGATCAGCGAATTGCCCGACAAACGTGACGGAAGGGTCTGACCGCTCTGAGCTTGGGCTGAGCGACGGGTCTCGGGTATGCTCGGGACCACTTCCGTATCGCTATAAGCCGAGCCATGACCCGTCTACTGCGCTACATCCTGCTCTTCGTGCTGCTGGCCGTCGCCCTGATCGGCGTGATGATTTTCAGCCTGACCTGGCGCCCCGACGCCCGGGAGACCCTGCCGGTCAGTTGCATCGGGCAACCGCCAACACTGGTGCCCGGCCAGGCGCTGAAGGTCATGACCTGGAACGTGCAATACCTGGCCGGCAAGCGTTATGTGTTCTGGAACGACCTGGCCCACGGCGATGATGAGGCCCCGACTCAGGAAGACATGGCGTTCAGCCTTGACGAAGTGGCCCGGGTGATCCGCGACGAGCAACCCGACGTGGTGTTGATCCAGGAACTGGATGATGGCGCCAAGGCCAGCGACTATCAGAACCAGCTCAAGCTGTTGCAGGAACGCCTCACCGACCTCTACCCATGCAGCGCCCACGCCTTCGACTGGAAGGCCGATTTCGTCCCGGATCCGCATATCTTCGGCAGCGTCGGCCGGCAACTCGCGACCCTCAGCCGCTACCGCATCGAACACGCCGAGCGCCTGCAACTGCCGGTGCAGCCGTCGAACATCATCAGCCGTCAGTTCCAGCCGAAAAACGCCCTGCTCGCCACCACCCTGCCGCTCAGCGATGGCGGGCAACTGATGGTGTTCAACACGCATCTGGATCGCGCCGTGCAGCCGGACGAAACCTTGCAGGCGCAGGTGACGGCGGTGGCCAAGGTTCTCGACAAACACGAAAGCCAGGGCACGCCGTGGCTGATCGGAGGCGACTTCAACCTGTTGCCGCTCGGCCAGTACCGGCGCCTGCCGGTCGAACAGCGCACGCCCTACTCCGTGGACAGTGCGCTGCACCTGTTGTGGGACAAGTACCCGATGATCCCGACCAACAACGAAGCCAGCGGCATCGACCGCGCCAAATGGCTGACCCATTACCCCAACGACCCTGGCCTCAACGGCCCGGACCGCACGGTCGATTACCTGTTCTACAGCCCGAAGATCAAACGGGTCGAAGCCACGGTGCGTCAGGACGATACGTTGCGCATTTCCGATCATCTACCGGTGATTGCGCGGTTCCTGTTACCTCCCAACTAACTGCCGTCCTTGTGGGAGCGAGCCTGCTCGCGATAGCGGAGTGTCAGACGAAGGTTTTCTGACTGATATTCCACCATCGCGAGCAGGCTCGCTCCCACACGATGGACGGTGGTCTCAATGAGCCTCTTCGAGATCGTCGTGCAACAGCCCGAAGATCTGCCGTTTCATGTCGATGAACGAGCGCTCCATCACCATGTCCAGCGTGCGTGGGCGCTCGATCGGCACATCGAGAATTTGCTTGATCCGCCCAGGCCGTGCGCCCATCACGTACACCCGGTCGCCGAGCAGGATCGCTTCGTCGATGTCGTGGGTGACGAACAGCACGGTCTTCTTGCTGTTGCCCCACACCCGTAATAACAGCTGCTGCATTTGCAGGCGGGTCTGGCTGTCGAGGGCGCCGAAGGGTTCGTCCATCAGCAGGATCTGCGGGTCGTTGGCCAGCGCCCGGGCAATCGCCACCCGCTGCATCATGCCGCCGGACAGCTGCTTGGCGTAGTTGTCGGCGAACCCGGACAAACCGACTTCGTGGACATAGTGATCGACGATCTCCTTGCGCCGCGCCGCCGGCATGCCCCGGCGCTTGAGGCCGAACTCGACGTTCTGCCGCACGGTCAGCCACGGGAACAGCGTGTAGCTCTGGAACACCATCCCGCGATCCGCGCCGGGGCCCTGCACTTGCTGGCCGCCGACGTAGATCTCGCCGGATGTCGGCTCGGCGAGGCCGGCGGTGAGATACAGCAGGCTCGACTTGCCACAACCCGATGGCCCGACCAGCACTGCGAATTGCTGATCCGGCACTTCGAACGACACTTCTTCCAGCGCGGTGAACGTACCGCCGCCGGGTTTGCTGTAGCGCAGGCTGACCTTGTCCACCTGCAACCTTGGCGCGGCGAGTGCCGGTGCGGCGACCGGTTCGATGAAACGACGGTTGGCAGCGGTTACTGAGCCCATGCGGCAATCCTCAAACGCAAAAAGCGGAACAGTTGATCGGTGACCAGACCCAGCAGGCCGATGATCGCGATGGCGAGAAAAATCACGTCGACCTGAAAGCCGCGCATGGCCTTGAGGCTCAAGTAACCGAGGCCACTCGAGGCGGCGACCAGTTCGGCGACCACCAGATAGGTCCAGGCCCAGCCCATGGTCACCCGCAGGGTGTCGAGCACACCCGGCAACGACGCCGGGGCGATCACATGCAGCACCGCGTCACGCCGGTTGGAACCGAGGGTGTAGGAGGCGTTGATCAAGTCCTTGGAGATGCCTTTGGACACGTCCGCGATCATCACCAGTTGCTGGAAGAACACGCCGAAAATGATCACCGACACCCGTTGCTCCAGACCGATGCCGATCCACAGGATGAACAGCGGCACGAACGAGGTAACCGGCAGATAACGAATGAAATTGACCAGCGGTTCGAGGAACGCCTGGACGATGCGAAAGCTGCCCATCAGCAGACCCAGGGGCACCGCCACCAGCGACGACACGATGAAGCCGACCATCACCACTTCGACACTGGCCCAGACATGCTGGCCAAGGGTGCCGTCGCGGCTAAGGCGCACCGCCGCTTCAACCACCGCACCGGGCGTCGGCAGAAACATCCCCGGCACGATGCCGCCGTAGGACAACCCGGCCCACAGGCCGACCAGCAACACCCAGGCCAGACCGCTGGCGCTCCATACCACCGGCACCGGCAATCCGGTCTTCGGCGTGATGCAGCGGCTCAGCCATGAATTGCGCTTGAACATGACCAGTCTCCTAGAGCGGGCTGACGAAACGGTTATCCACCAGATCGTCGTTGCTGACGTTGTAGGGCTTGCCCTGCAATTCACTGGCGGTTTCGTTGGCCAGTTTGATCAGCGGTGCGCTGTCACCCGGCTTGCCCGGCGAGCCAAGGAGTTTTTCGCTCATGGCCTGATCGTAGAAACGCACGCCCTGCGCGGCAGCGGCCAGTTCCTTCGGATCGGACAGGTAACCGCCGACGCCCTTGGCCATGATTTCGTAAGCTTGCTGTGGATGGTCCTTGGTGTACTGCACCGCTTTGTAGAGACCGGCGACCAACGCCTTGACGTCTTCCGGCTGCTTCTCGATCACCGTGCAGTTGAGCGCCACCACATCGACGATCACCCCCGGCGTACTGCTGCTGTCGATCAGCACCTTGCCCTGCTGCTTGTCACGCACCATCGACAGATGCGGCTCCCAGGTCACGGCGGCCGGCACGCGACCGGCGATGAACGCGGTGGCGGCATCGTCGGCGGTCATGTTCTGCACGGTGATGTCGCTCATGCTCATGCCGTTCTTTTTCAGCAGGTACGAGAGCCAGAACTGCGAGGTCGACCCTTCGTTGACGGCCACGGCCTGGCCCTTGAGTTCTTGCAGGCTCTTCACGTTCTTGCCGACCAGCACGCCGTCGCCGCCATGGCTGTCATCCAGCGCGGCCACGGCCTTGAAGCAGAACTGCGGGCGGTACTTGAGCACTTCGTCGATGGTCGAGGCCGAGCCGGACAATTGCCCGGACGCCTGGGCGGCCATGTACATCGACGCTTCTTCGACCACCGGCAATTCGACGGTCAGGCCGTTCTCCTTGAAGTAGCCCAGATCCTGGGCCAGGTACAGGGTGCCGTAGCCGACCCACGTGGTGTGGCCGATCGACAAGGTGCCGGCCTGAGCGGCGGTGACGCAAAGGGCGGAAATCGCCAGAGGACCTGCAAGACGGGTAAACAAGGACTTGTTCATGGAGCACTCCCAACGCTGTTGATTTAGTTGTCATGGGCAGTACGGCCAGCCGTGGTGTCGCGATCACACGCTGCGGTCTCTGCTGGACTCTGGCGGGCAATGCCTTGGCTGGCGAAATCGATGTTGACCCAGGCTTGGCGTCAGGAAAACGAGGAAATAGTTAGACGCGAACGATGAAAAAACTGGGTAGTGCGCACCGCGAAAGGGCGCGTCGGGCAGGGGTGCACGGAGGGGGTGCAAGACAGCAAAAACGATGTTGAATCGACTGACGCAATCGCGGGCAAGCCCGCTCCCACAGTTATCGAGGCGGATCACAATTTTGTGAACGACTGATAAACCTGTGGGAGCGAGCCTGCTCGCGATGGGGCCTTGAGCCCTACGAATACCTCAGAGCCGACCGTATTCCTGCGCCGTACGATCAACCGCTTTCAGGGTCTTGCCCACCAGCTCATCGATCTCTTCACGACTGGCAATCAACGCCGGCGCCATGATCATCCGCCCCAGGGTCGAGCGAATGATCACCCCCTCTTCAAAACCGATCGTGCGGCAGCGCCAGGCGATATCGTTCTCATTGGCGAAGCGCTTGCGCGTGGCCTTGTCTTCGGCCAGCTGCAACGCCGCGACCATGCCCGTGCCCTGGATATCGCCCACCAGCGGGTGATTGCCGAACACCTCGCGCAGGCACTGTTGCAGGTACGGGCCGATGTCGTCCTTGACCCGCGTCACCACGCCTTCATCGCGCAATGCCTTGAGGTTGGCAATCGCCACCGCCGCCGCCACCGGGTGCCCGGAATAAGTCAGACCGTGAGCGAACACACCGCCCTGCTCCACCAGCACGTCGGCCATTTTCTTCGACAGGATCAAACCACCCATCGGGATGTAACCGGAGGTCAGGCCTTTGGCGATGGACAGGGTGTCCGGCTCGAAACCGAAGTATTCGTGAGCGAACCATTCGCCGGTGCGACCGAAGCCACCGATCACTTCATCGGCGCACAACAGCACGTCGTATTGGCGGCAGATGCGCTGGATTTCCGGCCAGTAGCTTTCCGGCGGAAAGATCATCCCGCCCGCGCCCTGGAACGGTTCGGCGATGAACCCGGCGACTTTATCCGCGCCCAGTTCGAGGATTTTCGCTTCCAGCTGCTGCGCCGCACGCAGACCGAATTCAGCTGGCGTCAGGTTGCCTTCGTGGGCGAAGAAGTACGGCTCGTCGATGTGCGCGATGTCGGGAATCATCCCGCCCATTTCGTGCATGAACTTCATGCCGCCGAGGGCCGTCGCGGCCAGGGTCGAACCGTGATAGCCGTTCCAGCGGCCGATCATGATTTTCTTCTCGGGCTTGCCCAGCACCTGCCAGTACCGGCGTACGGTACGGATCAGCACCTCGTTGGCCTCGGAGCCGGAGTTGGTGTAGATCGCGTGGCTGTAGTGCCCCGGCAGCAGGCTGAACAGCAGCTCGGAGAGCTCGATCACCTGCGGGTGGGTGGTGTGGAAAAACATGTTGTAGTACGGCAACTGCTCCAGCTGCCGGCTCGCCGCCGCGTTCAGATCCTTGCGCCCGTAACCGAGGTTGGTGCACCACAGCCCGGACATGCCGTCGAGGTAGCGCCGGCCGTCGTTGTCCCACAGGTGCAGGCGATCACCGCGCACCATCACCCGTGGGCCTTCGTCGTTGAGGGCCTTCTGGTCGACGAACGCATGAATGTGGTGCGCTGCATCGGCGGCCTGGTAGTCGCGGGTTTCACGTGAGGTGGTCATCGCCGGATCTCCTTTTTTGTTGTGAGCGGCTGTCATGAGCGCAGTTGAAACCAGGTGGTTTTCAACTGGGTGTATTTGTCGAACGAGTGCAGCGACAGATCGCGGCCGAAACCGGATTGCCTGCCACCGCCGAACGGCACGGTCACGTCCAGCGCATCGACGCTGTTGACCGACACCGTACCGGCTCGCAATTGCCGCGCCACCCGGTGCGCGCGGTGCAGATCATCGGTCCACAGCGATGCCGCCAGACCGTAGACGCTGTCGTTGGCCAGTTGCACGGCGTGGGCCTCGTCATCGAACGGCATCACCGCCAGCACCGGGCCGAACACTTCTTCGCGAAACAGGGTCATGTGCGGCTGCACGTCGGTGAAAATCGTTGGCTGAACGTAGTTATCCGAACCGTTGAAACTCAGTTGTCGCCCGCCGCAGACACGGGTCGCGCCTTCGCGTTCGGCCTGGTTGATGAAGCGCAGAATGCTTTCGGTCTGACGGGTGTCGACAATCGCCCCGGCCGCACTCGCCGGATCCAGCGGATCACCCGGCTGCCAGCGCTCGGCCTGGGCCTTCAGCCGTTCAACGAACTCGTCATGGATCGAGCGTTCCACCAGCAACCGCGAGTTGGCCGAGCAGACTTCGCCCTGATTGAAGAAGATCCCGAACGCGGCTTTCTGCGCCGCCAGATCCAGATCCTTGCAGTCGGCGAACACCAGATTGGCGCTCTTGCCGCCGCACTCCAGCCACACCTGCTTGAGGTTCGACTGCGCGGAGTACTGCATGAAATATTTGCCGACCTGTGTCGAGCCGGTGAACACCAGGCAATCGACATCCGGGTGCAGACCCAAGGCTTTGCCGGTCTGCTCGCCGAGCCCCGGCAGCACGTTCAGCACGCCGGCCGGCAACCCGGCCTCCAGCGCCAGCTCGGCCAGACGCAATGCGGAAAACGGTGATTGCTCGGCGGGTTTGAGAATGACCGAGTTGCCCGCCGCCAGCGCCGGCGCGAGTTTCCACGCGGCCATGTCCAGCGGGAAATTCCACGGCACCACGGCCGCCACCACGCCCAGCGCTTCGCGGGTGATGGTCGCCAGCACATTCGAGGCGCTTGGCGCGACTTGATCGTAGAGTTTGTCGAGGCTTTCGGCGTACCAGCGAAACACCCCGGCGGCACCCGGCACGTCGATGTTGTAAGCGTCCATCACCGGTTTGCCCATGTTCAGCGAATCGAGCAGCGCCAGCTCTTCGCGATGGGCCAGAATCAGATCCGCCAGACGCAGCAGCACTTGCTTGCGCTCGGTCGGTGAACGCCCGGCCCAGGTGCCGGCTTCGAACACCTGCCGCGCATTTTTCACCGCCGCATCGACATCCTCTTCACCGCACGCGGCGACGTTTGCCTGCAGTTGGCCGGTGGCCGGGTTGATCGCGGCAAAGGTCTGCCCCGACTGCGCCGCACGCCGTTTGCCGTCGATCACGGCCTGATTGGGAAAACTCAATTCAGCGGCCTTGCGCTGCCAGTCTGCAAGCTCGAACACGGTGGATGCTCCTTGGACTTTTATTCTTTTGAGAACAGTGCGGGGTCGATAGTCGCTCAGGCCCGTGCGCGCTAAAACCAGTAAAAATGTCTTCCCAGACAATAAAAAAGGTAACCAGCCGATGGCCCCTTCGCGCGCGTATGGGGCTATTGTTCAGGGACAAAAAAACCGCCGACAGAACGGAGGCCGGCGGCGTACAAATTGCTTGGATGTGAAATCCGTTCGCTTTGAGGTTCACCGTGGCCGCTTACAACCTGCGTCAGTTGAAATACTTCATCACCACCGTCGAATGCGGCAGCGTCGCCGAAGCGTCGCGCAAGCTGTACATCGCACAACCGGCGATTTCCACGGCAATCAAGGGGCTGGAAGACAGCTTCGGCGTGCAACTGCTGATCCGTCATCACGCTCAGGGCGTGTCCCTGACACCCAGCGGCGCGAGGTTCTTCCGCAAGGCTCAGGAACTGCTGCGCATGGCCAAGGAGTTCGAACAGAACGCCCTCGCCGACAACGACGTGGTGGCCGGGCAGATCGATATCGGCTGTTTCGAAACCGTCGCGCCGCTGTACCTGCCGCAGTTGATTGCAGGCTTCTCGGCGCTGTATCCGGGGGTGAAAATCCGCATTCGCGACGGCGAACAGCAGGAACTGGTGCAAGGCCTGACGTCGGGCACTTTCGACCTGGCGATCCTGTACAAACACGACCTCGACGCCACCATCGAAACCGAACCGCTGATGCCGGCCCAACGGCCTTACGCCCTGCTCCCGGCCGATCACCGCTTCGCCCAGCTCAAGCAGGTTTCGCTGCGGGACTTGTGCCTGGAACCGATGATCCTGCTCGACGTACAACCGAGCCGCACCTACTTCGTCAGCCTGTTCGAAGAACTCGGCCTGTCGCCGCGCATCGAGTTCAGCTCGCCGTCGATCGAAATGGTGCGCGGCATGGTCGGCCAGGGTTTCGGCTTCTCGATCCTGGTGACCCGACCGCATTCGGAATGCACCTACGACGGCAAAAAAGTCGTGTGCGTCGACATCGTCGAAGACGTCACCGGCTCAGGCCTCGTGGCCGCGTGGCTCAAACGCGGACAACTGACCAAACCGGCGCAGTTGTTTGCCGATTATTGCCGGGAGCAGCTGACGGCGAAGGCCAGCCGATGAAAATCAAAAGATCGCAGGTTGCGATCTTTTGATACCCCGTTTTTATAAGCCTCAGGCTGTCGCCAGTCCCCAAAAAACCTATTGATCGTTCTCCGTGCCGAGTTGAGGGTCAATTTCAACGAAGTTCCGACGCAAGTAACCTTCCATGGCAATGTCTTCAATCGCCCACTCACCATGCCCGAGGTTGCCGACCAGGTCGCGGCGTTGCAGGCGCTTCAAGGCAGTCTGAACCGTCGCCGCGCTGGGCACGTGGCCACCGGGCATCTCGCTGCCAATCCATTCGCGTCCTTCGGTAGAAAAAATGGGAAGGCCCCTCACCAGCCCGATAAGTACGGTGAAATCCAGGGGAGCCATCTCCAGGATCAGGTTCTCGAAGTTGCCTTCGTCCGTCATGGTGCTCCAGGCACGATGGTCTGCATCTCGCACACTGAGCCCCTCAGTGAGACACAGCAGGAATACGTCGCGAATGTACTTGGGCATGTAACCGCGAGCAGCAAAACGCTCGAAAGCGGCGTTTACCTCCCACTCCCTTCCGGTGATTTCCTGAAACCGCTGGCCCAGATGCTGGACAAACTCCAAGCCAAGATTAGGAAACTGGATCTCGTGGCTGAACTGATAGAACGGTGCTTTGGTACGACGAAACATTCGATGCAGGCCATCCTGGGAGGAACCTGTAAACACTGCAAAGACTTCACCGTGCGCATGCTGCAGCAGCGAACGGAGCGTAGCGGTCAAGTCTTCGAATTCCTTCCGGCTCGCCAGATGCTGGACCTCATCGATGATCAGCAGCGCCTTGCCGTTACCGAGTATCCGGAAGCGCTCGAAGAGCTCGATCAGGTTCAGTCCGCCTTCCTTCGCCAGTTCGGCCTTCACTGTTACGCCGTCAGTACTGGCGCCGGCCTCTACCGACTGGACGAGAGAACCCGGTCGCATGAGCTTTAGCCAGTTGCGTCGCAAGAACCCTGTACCGTGGATGGCCTCATACAGCGCACCCGCGATTACCCGCTCAGGATGCGCCTTGTCAAACCACAGGTCTGCTGTTGCAACAATAAAGCCGTGTGCCTTGGCAATCGGTATCAAGTCGTTGATCAGAAAGGTGGTTTTACCCTTGCGTCGAGGCGCGAATATCGTTGCGGCGTTCTGCAGGCGAGACTCGAAAGTGACCAGGATTCCTTCAGCCAGATTGGTGCGAGGAAAGAGCAGCGAGTCCTTGGTTTCCGGGGTCATTATGAGCCTTTATGTCAAAATAAATAATTTATGAATAAGGAAATAATTACGCATAATTGAGAAAGATGGAAGCCTTACCTGAATGTCTTCTGTCACGTACCCCGCGGTTTGGCCCGCGCAGTGGCTTCAGCCACCAGCGGATCATCCGGCCAGTAATGCTTCGGATAGCGCCCCTTCAGATCCTTCTTCACTTCGGCATAGGTGCTGCGCCAGAAGTTGGCCAGATCCTGCGTCACCTGCACCGGACGTCGTGCGGGCGACAGCAGGTGCAGTTTGACCACTTGCCGGCCGCCGGCGATGCGCGGTGTGTCGGCCAGGCCGAACAGCTCCTGCAAACGCACGGCGAGAATCGGTGGTTGCTCGCTGTAGTCGAGGCGAATCGACGAGCC
This sequence comes from Pseudomonas sp. 58(2021), assembly GCF_017491585.1. Classification (NCBI taxonomy): domain Bacteria; kingdom Pseudomonadati; phylum Pseudomonadota; class Gammaproteobacteria; order Pseudomonadales; family Pseudomonadaceae; genus Pseudomonas; species Pseudomonas sp. 58(2021). The sequence goes on along the minus strand of NZ_JAFGYZ010000004.1, from coordinate 169,435 downwards.
TGACGGCACGCTCAGATGATGCGGTGCCTGTTCATCAAGCTGTTGCGGCAGCGGCCATGGCAGCAGATTGCGCACGATGCTCGACAGGTCGAGGTTGGCGAAATGACTGAGGCGCGAGACCTTGCCCAAGTACGGCATCAGCCAGTCTTCAAGGGTTTTCAGCAGCGTGGCGTCGCTGACATCCGGCCATTGGCTATCGCCCTTGGCGTCCAGGTCGAGCTGGCGCAACAAGGCAACGCGCGCCTGCCACTGGCGCAGGTCCGGGGTCCACGGCAGCAGCTCCAGACCTTTGCGCCGCACCAGATTGACCAGTGCCTGACTGCGGGCGTTTTCGTCGAGACCAGTCAGTGGTTCGCGACTGAGGATCAGTTCGCCGACCCTGCGCTGACGCTCGGCGCGCAGCACGCCTTCGCGCTCGTCCCAATCCAGTTGATCGACGTTATGCACCTGTTCGGCCAGCACCGAATCGAACAGCGCCGGATCGAAATCTGCCGCCAGATAAATCCGTTCTTCACGCTGGCCCTGACGGCTGCCGAGGTCGGCGATCACGATCCACGGTTCCTTCATCAGGCTGTCGGCTTCAGCGAACAGCGCCGCGCGGCCGTTGGCCAGACGATATTCGGCACCGCCGGCACGCCGCTGCTGGGCGACGCGGTCCGGGTAAGCCAGCGCCAGCAAGGCGCCAAGCCAGCGTGGGTGATCCGGATCGGCGACCGGTTCGCTCGGTTGCCCACGCAGGTAGCCGCGATACTGCCGCGCCAGTTGCCGGGCACGCTGCACGCCGCCCTGGGCACCACGGGCCGCACGTTCTTCACCGGACAGCAGTGCCAAACGACTGTGAAGATCGGCCCCGGCGCCACGCAAAATATCCCGCTCGCCGAGCAACGCGGCGACGTCGCACGCCATGGTCGCCAGCCCCAATGCCTGACCGCGCAACAGCAAATGAGCGATGCGCGGGTGGGCCGGCAATTCAGCCATGGCCTGACCGTGGCGATTCAGGGTTTCACCGTCCAGCGCACCGAGGCGCTGCAACAAGTCCTGCGCCTGTGCATAAGCGGCGGCGGGCGGTACGTCCAGCCAGATCAGATCACTGGGCGCCACGCCCCAGCGTCCGAGTTGCAAGGCAAGACCCGCAAGATCCGCCGAAAGGATTTCCGCACTGCCATAAGCCGCCAGTTGTTCATGCTGATCTTGCGACCACAGGCGATAACACACGCCCGGCTCCAGACGCCCGGCCCGGCCCGCGCGCTGGGTGGCGCTGGCTTTGGAGATGCGCTGGGTGTCGAGGCGGGTCATGCCGCTGCCCGGGTCGAAACGCGGCACCCGTGCCAGCCCGGCGTCGATCACCACGCGCACGCCGTTGATGGTCAGGCTGGTCTCGGCGATGTTGGTGGCCAGCACCACTTTGCGCTGACCTGCCGGGGCCGGGTCGATGGCGGCGCGTTGCGCGTTCAGGTCAAGTTCGCCGTGCAGCGGGCAGAGCAAGACGTCGCTGCGCTCACCGATGGCGTCCACCAATTGCTGATGAACACGGCGGATTTCCGCCTGCCCCGGCAGGAACACCAACAGGCTGCCGGTTTCGTCGTGCAGGGCTTCGAGCACCGTTTGCGTGACGCGTTGATCGATGTATTCGCCGGGCTGGAATGGCCGGCCCCAGCGCATCGTCACCGGGAACATCCGGCCTTCGCTGCGCAGGATCGGCGCGTCGTCGAGCAACCCGGCCAGACGTTCACCTTCAAGGGTGGCGGACATCAGCAGAATCTTCAGCGGTTGTTCAGCTCGAAACAGCTCCCGACCGTTCAGACTGAGGGCCAGCGCCAGATCGGCGTCGAGGCTGCGTTCGTGAAATTCGTCGAAGATCAACAGGCCCACGCCTTCCAGCGCCGGGTCGTCCTGCAAACGCCGGGTGAGAATCCCTTCTGTGACCACTTCGATGCGCGTGTTCGGGCCGACCTTGCTGTCGAGGCGGATGCGATAACCGACGGTTTCACCGACCTTCTCGCCCAGCTCGCTGGCCAACCGTTCTGCGGCTGCACGCGCGGCCAGTCGACGGGGTTCGAGCATGAGAATGGTCTGCCCGTTCAGCCACGCTTCATTGAGCAGGGCCAAGGGCACGCGGGTGGTTTTACCGGCGCCGGGCGGTGCTTCGAGCACGGCTTCGTGGCGTGTCGCGAGGGCTTCACGCAGGGCGGGTAAAACTTCATCGATCGGCAAAGAAATCATGCTGGCTCCCAAACAGAGCGGCGAGTATAACGGCGAACTGCCAGGCGTTCGTCAGGGTCTTAACTTCACACGATGACGCTTCGTTAACAGATGACTCAGGAGATTCCCATGCGCTTACCTTTTCGCCTGATCGGCGGTGTACTGGTTGCCACCCTGCTCACTCAGATCACTGCGTGCGGTTCGATTTTCTATCCCGACCGGCGCGGCCAGATCGACGGCAAGATCGACCCGGCGATTGCCGTGCTCGATGCCGTGGGCCTGTTGTTCTACATCATTCCCGGCCTGATCGCGTTTGCCGTGGACTTCACCACCGGCGCGATCTATTTCGAACCGGGCCACACGGCGCAGGTCGATCCGGCCAAGCTCAAGCAAGCCATCGGCCCGGACGGTCAGGTCGATAACCTCAAGTTGCAGGCTATTCTCGAAACAGAACTGGGCCGCAACCTGCCGCTGGACGACCCACGGCTGATCCAGCACAAGGGCAGCACCCAGCAACTGGCGATGTTCGGCCTGCAACCTGCCGCATAAGGAATTGACGAACCCATGACCCCCAGCCCCGAACACGCCCGCCTGCTGCGGCTGGCGACCCGCGCCTCGGTGGCGGTGGCCTGTACGCTGATCATCGCCAAAGCCATCGCCTGGTGGCTGAGCGGTTCGGTGAGCATGCTCGCCGGCCTCACCGACTCGGCCCTCGATGGCGTCACCTCGTTGCTCAATCTGCTGGCGGTGCATTACGCGCTGCGCCCGGCGGATAACGATCATCGTTATGGCCACGGCAAGGCCGAATCCCTGGCGGGCATGGCGCAGGCGCTGTTCATTGGCGGCAGTGCGACACTGATTGCGTTTCAGGCGTATGAGCGCATTCAGCAGCCTGAGCCGCTCGGCGCGCCGTGGATCAGTATCGGCGTGATCGTGTTTTCGCTGGTGCTGACAGCGGCGCTGTTGATGCTGCAGCACCGGGTGATCAAGCAGACCGGCTCCAACGCGGTGCGCGCAGACTCGCTGCATTACCGTTCGGACATGTTGCTCAACGGCAGCATCCTGATCGCGCTGATCCTGGCGGGTCTGGGCTTTCATCAACTGGATGCCTGGTTCGGTCTGGGGATCGCCGTGTACATCCTGTGGAGCGCGATCCAGATCGCCCGGGAAAGTTTTTCGGTGCTGATGGATGAAGAGCTGCCGACGGATGTCAGTCAGCACATGCTCGAACTGGCGTGCGGCGTGCCGGGCGTGCTGGGCGCGCATGATCTGCGCACGCGGATTTCCGGTAATCACTGGTTCGTGCAGTTGCACCTGGAATTGCCGGGAGAGTTGACGCTGTCAGTCGCCCACGGCATCAGCGATCAGGCTGCCGATGCGATCCACGCTGCCTACCCACGGGCCGAAGTGCTGGTGCACGCCGACCCGCAGGAAGTGGTGAAAGCCGCCCGCGCTCAGTAATTGACCTGATAACCGCGACTGCTCAGGCAATTGCCCTGGGCCTGGCGGTAGGCCTGCACCACTTCGGGCGCCGGCTGATAGGTTGCGGTGCGCGGATCGAAACCGCTTTGCTGCACCGCGTATTGATAGCACTGGTAGCCGTCCTGCTGGACTTGCTCCGGCGACTGGCCGTTGGCCGGATAGGCTTCCACGTCATAACCGTTGTTGGCCGGTTGCGGCGGTTGCTGCACCGGCGGCTCGACCACCACGTAATCCTGGGTCGCTTCCTGATAGGCGTAGTACGAGCCTGCCGCCAGGAACAACAGCGAACCGCCGATCCACACTTCACGGGCATAATCCGGCAGGTACTGGATGCGAATTCCCCGTGGCGGCTGAACCACGATGTAACGCGGACCTTGCGGGCGATACCAGTAGCCGCCGGAGTAGAAGTAATCCTGGCCGCGATACGGAACGCGGAAGTCACGATCCGGGAAGCGGTCGATCACATGGCCCGGCCGGTACTGCGGGCCGGGGCCCCAGCCGTTGCCATGCCCGTCGGGGCGACCCGGCCAGCGACGGTCATCGGGTCGATTGCCGGTCTGCCAGTTCTGGTGGTAGCCATTCTGCGGGCGCTCGTCGCGGTAGTAGCCCTGACGCGGCTCCTGGGTCTGGCGCACAGTGTCGGGGCGTGGCTGGATCGGCAGACTGTTGGCCGGCAGTTGTGGCGGCGGTGGTGGCTGGCGGACCGGATTGGGGTTGTAGGCCGGACGGTTCTGGTCGTGGTTCTGCCACTGCCCATTGTTGTGCTGCTGGCCGTTGTGTTCGAACTGGCGGCTGTTGTCGCCACGAATGATTTCGTTGTTCTGCGGCCGAGGCTGATTCTGCTGAGGCTGGTTTTGTGGACGTGGCTGGTTGCCGCCGCCGTGCTCTTGATTGTTGCCCCAATGCTCCCGCTCGCGTCCGCCGCCCTCGGGGCCGCGATTCTGCGGCTCATCGGCCAGTACCTGCGCACAGACACTCACACACAGCAAACCAACACTGGCCACACGCCAGATACGCGACTTCATGAAATTCCTCACTGCGGGCTGGACCCTGTAATTAAGAAGGGCTTGTAGCTAAGACCGGAAAGGGGCACACCGGGTTCTGCAACAGGTTATCAGTCACGCCATTTATTTATTGAGTGTGTGAGGTCAAATCGCGGGCAAGAAAAAAGGGAGACCCGTCGGCCTCCCTTCCAGAGAACTTCGTCCTGGCTCGACGCTTTTGACGTCGGCTCACCTCACGCCGTCTTCTGGACAGTGTGCAGCTCGGGGGCCGGCACGTCCCCGGTGGGGGCGGCGGCCGCGGCGGGCCTGATTGGGCGGGCCGCAGTGGACTGTGTTACCGAGCAGTGATTCTGGTGATAAGGATAGGCTCGAGCCCGCGACAGATGATTGCGAAGATTGCTCAATTAAACATCACTTGCGCAATTTTTAACCCTGGATAGATAATCCGCCGCAATAGTTAGAACAAAGGACAGATTCATGAGCAAACTCGACCGTTATGACCTGAGCATTCTGGCGGAATTGCAGCGCGACGCCCGCATCTCCAACCAGGAACTGGCCGAGCGCATCGGTCTGTCACCATCCCCTTGCTCGCGCCGGGTCAAGCAGCTGGAGGACGACGGCTACATCTCCCGTCAGGTCGCCCTGCTGGATCGCAAGATGCTCGGCCTGAGCCTGACCGCCTACGTGCTGATCGGCATGGACCGGCACACACCGGAGCGCTTCGAGAACTTCGAAGCGGCGATCCGCACCTTGCCGCAGGTGCTGGAATGCAGCCTGGTGACCGGGGTCGATGCCGACTATCAGCTGAAGGTCGTGGTGCCGGACATGGACCACTATCAGAAACTGCTGCTGGGGCATCTGACGCGGATTGAAGGCGTGACCAGTGTGCGCTCGAGCTTTGTGTTGAATCAGGTGCTCAACAGCACCGAACTGCCCCTGACTCATCTGCGCAGCTGAAATCGACGAATGACTGCGGCACACCGACGCAGGTCAATGCTGCGTCGTTCGCCGCTGGCGTATACTCCCGGCCGCCCTTTTAGCCGCATGCGTGCCGGAGAACCCGATGGATCCAGCAGTATTTGAAGAGTGGATGATGACCGGCCTGGTCAGCATCCTGATCATTTTCATGGGCTTCATCGTCTGGGATCTGGCGAAGAAGTCCAAGGCCGGACGCTTCGGCTCGTTCATTCTGTTCTTCGTGCTGGGCCTGGGCGTGGCCGCGTTCATCATCAAAAGCGTGGTGATCGGCCTGATCGAATCCGGCGCCTTATAAGCGCGCCGGCACTTCTTTCCACTGGCCCTGATCGAGCCCTTCGATCGTCCAGTCACCAATCCTGACCCGCACCAACCGCAACGTCGGCAACCCCACCGCCGCGGTCATCCGCCGTACCTGGCGATTGCGCCCTTCACGAATCACCAGTTCCAGCCAGGTTGTCGGTATGGTCGCGCGAAAGCGTACCGGCGGATTGCGCGGCCACAGCTCGGGCTCATCCAGTTGCCGCGCTTGCGCGGGCAAGGTCATGCCGTCATTCAATTCAACGCCGTCACGCAGACGCTGCAACTGCTCGGCCGTCGGCACGCCTTCGACCTGCACCCAATAGGTTTTCGCCAGCTTGTGTTTGGGGTCGGCGATCCGCGCCTGCAACTGGCCGTCGTTGGTCAGCAGCAGCAAACCTTCGCTGTCGCGATCCAGCCGTCCGGCCGGGTAGATGCCCGGAACGTCGATGTAATCCTTGAGCGTCGCCCGCCCTTCACCGTCGCTGAATTGCGTCAGCACATCGAACGGCTTGTTGAACAGGATCAGCTTCGGCTCGGCCGGTGGTGCCTTGGCGACACGACGCGGGGCTGAATAAGCTGGCTTCGCGCCGGGGCGGCGGGAAGGTGGACGTTGGGGACGGGACATAAGTGCACAGGCATTTGGCGATCAGGGCTGACAATGCTAGTGCCCCGACCGCCAAATGACCACGACTAACCGTTAGCGGAACGGCGGCTCGTCGAAGCTGCGCAGTTTGCGCGAGTGCAGCGAGTTGAGTTCGGTGCGCAGCAGGTCCACCGCTTCGATGCCGATCTTCAAGTGCTGGCTGACCGCACGTTCGTAGAACGCATTGGCCGAACCCGGCAGCTTGATTTCACTGTGCAGCGGCTTGTCCGATACACACAGCAACGTGCCGTACGGCACCCGCAGGCGATAACCCTGGGCGGCGATGGTGCCGCTTTCCATGTCCACGGCCACGGCGCGGGACAGGTTGATCAGCGGTCGTTCCTGAGCCCAGCGCAATTCCCAGTTACGGTCGTCATAGGTCAGCACGGTGCCGGTGCGCAGACGCTTCTTCAGCTCTTCGCCTTTTTCGCCGGTGATGTTGGCCGCCGCTTGTTGCAGCGCCAGCTGCACTTCGGCCAGTGCCGGGATCGGAATGTTCGGTGGCACCACCCGGTCGAGAATCCCGTCGCGACGCATATAAGCGTGGGCCAGCACGTAGTCGCCGATGGTCTGCGACTGACGCAGGCCGCCGCAGTGACCGATCATCAGCCAGCAATGCGGACGCAACACGGCCAGGTGGTCGGTGATGTTCTTGGCGTTGGACGGGCCGACACCGATGTTCACCAGTGTCACGCCGTGGCCATCGCTGGCGATCAGGTGATAGGCCGGCATCTGGTAGCGATGCCAGACCACACCGGCAGCAATTGCCGAGGCTTCGCCGTGATCCATGCCTTTTTCGATGATCACATTGCCCGGCAGCACCATGCGCACGAAGCGCGGGTCGCGGCGCAGTTGTTCCAGGCCATGGACGATGAACTGGTCGACATAACGGTGGTAGTTGGTCAGCAGAATCCACGGCTGCACATGGCGCCAGTCGCTGCCGGTGTAATGCACCAGACGGCGCAGGGAGAAGTCGACGCGGGCCGCATCGAACAGCGCCAGCGGCAGCGGATCGGTGTTTTCCCAGTCGTAGAGGCCGTCGGCGATGCCATCGGTGGCGGCGGACAGGTCGGTACTCGGGAACACCCGCGCCAGCACCGCAGCGGTGACACCGGAGCCGGCCAGTTCATCGCCCTGCTCGACCACGTACGGATAGGGAATGTTCTGCCCGCTGACCCCGACTTCGACAGTCACGGTGAAGTCGTGCATCAGCGGTGTGAGCTGCTCGAGCAGGTATTTGCGAAACGCCTTCGGATGGGTGACGGTCACGCTGTAGGTGCCCGGCAGCTGCACTTTGGCGTAGGCACGGGTGGTCTGCGGGACTTCGCCCTGGCAGTGATAGGTCAGACGCAGTTCGGGATAACGGAACAGGGCACGTTGCTCGGCGTCGGGCTCGACGCGATCCTTGAGATAACGCTTGAGCGCCGAGTTCAGCGCCGTGGTGGCCCGCTCATGCAGCTCGGCGAGACGATCCACGGCCTGTTCGGCGGTTTGAACGACAATAAACGCTTCGGTCACGATCAGCTTCCTGTGTTCTGACTTGCAGAGCTTCATCTTGCCTGCATCGTGGCGTCACGGAAACAGTGGCGTTGTGGCTATTCATCAATCTGACAGGCATATGCGGTCCCTGTGGGAGCGGGCTTGCCCGCGAAGGCGTCAGCACAGCCAACATTGATGTTGAATGTACCGGCCCCTTCGCGAGCAAGCCCGCTCCCACAGGGATGCTTTAGAAACCTTGCGGCGTCGAACGGGCGACGATGGCTTCGACATCCAGCCCACGCGGCAACGCGCCGTAGGCCCGACCGCCACCGCTCAGGCGACTGGCGATAAAGGCATCGCTGACTGCCGTATTACCGGCCTCCAGCAACAGCTTCGCTTGCAGCCCCAGCGCGATGTCTTCGGTCAATTGCCGCGCCCGGTACTGAATGTCGCTGGTGTCCTTGAACGACGCCTGCAATTGCTGGATATGCGCTGCCAGCCGTTTGTCGCCATGGCCATCGCCCAGTTCGTTGAACAGCACGTCGAGCACGCCCGGCTCCTTCGACAGCGCGCGCAACACATCGAGGCATTGCACGTTGCCGGAGCCTTCCCACGTCGAGTTCACCGGTGCCTCGCGGTACAGCCGCGGCAGGATGCTGTCCTCGACATATCCCGCGCCGCCCATGCATTCGGCGGCTTCGTTGATCATCGCCGGTGCGCGTTTGCAGATCCAGTATTTGCCCACCGCCGTCACCAGTCGGGCGAACTGCGCTTCATGGCGATCATTCAGATGATCCAGCGCCTTGCCCATGCGCAGGCTCAGGGCCAGCGCGGCTTCGCTTTCCAGTGCCAGATCGGCCAATACATTCTGCATCAACGGTTGTTCGCTGAGCAGTTTGCCGCCGACCTTGCGATGGGCGCAGTGATGGCTGGCCTGGGTCAGCGCCTGACGCATCAGCGAGCTGGAGCCGACCATGCAATCGAAGCGGGTCATGGCCACCATCTCGATGATGGTCGGCACGCCGCGCCCCTCTTCACCGACCATCCACGCCAGCGCGCCACGGAACTCCACTTCGCTGGAGGCGTTGGACTGGTTGCCGAGCTTGTTTTTCAGACGCTGGATGTAGAACTGATTGCGCGTGTCGTCCGGACGATGGCGCGGCAGCAGGAAACAGGTCAGGCCCTTGTCGGTCTGCGCCAGCGTCAGGAACGCATCGCACATCGGCGCCGAGCAGAACCACTTGTGCCCCACCAGCTCATAAGCCTGGCCCGGGCCGCTGGCACAGACCGGATAGGCCTTGGTGGTGTTGGCGCGCACGTCGGTGCCGCCCTGTTTCTCGGTCATCGCCATTCCGATGGTGACGCCAGCCTTGTGGGCCATGCCGACATTGCGCGGGTCGTATTCGGTGGCGAGGATCTTCGGCAGCCACTGTTCGGCCAGGTCCGGCTGCAAGCGCAGCGCGGGAACACTGGCGAAGGTCATGGTCAACGGGCAACCGCTGCCGGCCTCGGCCTGGCTGTGCAGATAGCTCATGGAGGCACGGGCAACATGGGCGCCGTCCTGTGGGTGAGCCCAGGGCAACGACGTCAGGCCATGTTCGATCGCCGTGCGCATCAGCTCGTGATACGCCGGATGAAACTCCACCAGATCGATGCGATGACCGTAGCGGTCATGGCTGGCGAACACCGGTTTGTTCTGGTTGGCGAGGAACCCGGCCTCCATCAGCGGCCCGCCGGCCAGCGCGCCGTAAGCGTCGATCCGCGACTCGGCCCAGCCGGCACCGAACCGCCGCGACCACTCCTGCAACGGCAGGTCGATGCGGTACAGGTTGGTGCCGTCCAGCGACGGTGGCTGGTTGGTGACTTCGTGGGTTTCGGCGAACTGATGCAGGTTCATGACGGGGCTCCTTGATCGGCCAGAGCTTCAGTTAAGCACCGCCCCCGAACCGATCAAAGTGTCATATCGGCCTAAATGCCGGCGCTTTCACCCTGTCAGCAACTCAATACCCGACGCTGCATGGCGACCTGCAAGTCTTCGAATTTCACCGGTTTGCTCAGGTAATCGATCGAGCCGGCGGAAGCGCAATGCTCTCGATCCGCCCCCAGCGCGATCACGAACACCGGCAGGTTGGCGCAGCCCGGCAGGTCGTGGATCTGGCAACACAGTGACGCGCCATCGAGCGGCGGCAACTGGCAATCGATCAGCACTGCATGGAACGGCTCGCGCTGCAGGCATTCGATGGCGGCGGCACCATGGTCGGCGGTACGCACGCGGAAACCGAGCTTGAGCAGCATGCCGCGCATCACCAATTGATTGACGCTGTTGTCGTCCACCAGCAACACGGTGCAGTCCTGCGGTGCGCGCATGGCATCGCGAATGAGCGTCGGCGCCGCTTCGACGGCCGGCAATTCAAACTCGACGTCCAGTTGGAAACGACTGCCGCGCCCCGGCTCGGAGCGATGGGTCAATTTGCCGCCGAGCAATTCCACCAGTTGTCGGCAGATCGCCAGCCCCACGCCCAGGCCGCCGTACTCGCGGGTCATCGAGCCGTCGAGCTGGAAGAAGCGCTGATACAGGGTCGCCTCGTCCAGATCGGTAAAACCGATGCCGGTGTCAATTACCGCAAACGACAGCGCCAGACGATTGTCCGTCGACGGCTTGCCGGTGACCCGCAAGGCGAGGCCGCCGACGCGAGTGAACTTGATCGCGTTATCCAGCAGGCACTCCAGGCATTGCGCGAGTTTGGCGCTGTCGCCCTGCAGGCGATCCGGCAGGGTCGCCAGCACGTCGACCTTGAAGTCCAGCGATTTGCTCGAGGCGTTGCCGTCGAACTGCACGCGCAGCGCCTCGACCACGGCCCGCAGGCTGAAACTGCCCGGTGTGGCTTTGAGCTTGCCGGCCTGCAATTCGGTCAGGGTCAGGATGCCGTTGACCATGCGCATCATGTCCCGCGCCGAACCGGCGGCGGTCTGTTGGTATTGTTCCAGTTCCGGGTCCAGTTCGACGGTCTGCATCAGCTCCAGCGAACCGATCACCCCGTTCATCGGCGTGCGCAGTTCATGGGTCAGGGTCGCCAGGAACTCGTCCTTGAGCTTGTTGCTGTGGGCCAGTTGCTGGTTCAGCACTTCGAGTTTCTGGCCGGCGTCGAACAGGGTCTGCGCCTGTTGCTCACGCATCGCGTTGATGCGGTCGGCCAGCGCCAGCGACAGCAGCGCCACCTCGATGGCCGAGCCGATCTGGCTGGCGTACATGGTCAGGAACACGTTGGGCAGCAGGCCCAGCACCATCATGGTGTTGACGATCCCGCCGAGCAGAAAAGCCGACCAGGCGATGATGAAATAGCGCGCCACCCGCAGGCCGCGCCACCAGGCGAGGATCCCGGCAGCGAAGATCACCACGGTAAAGGTCAGCGCCAGGGTCGTCGCCAGGCGCAGGGCCAGGGCATAACTGGTCATCAGCGACAGACCGATCACCAGTGCGCCGAACGCGATCAGGGCGATCAACAGCCGGTCGAGCCAGGGACTGTGGTTCCTGGTCTGCAGGAAACTGCGGGCGAACTGGCTGCCGAACAGCCCTGCGCAACCGATGAAAAACGGCGTGGCGGCGTTGGCCCACCACGGGTTGTCCGGCCAGAAATACTCGACTGCCGCGCCGTTGACCGACAGCTGATAGAGGCCGAACGATGCGATATAGAAGATGTAATAAAGGTAACTGGTGTCGCGCACGCTGAGGTAGATGAACAGGTTGTAGACCAGCATTCCCAGCAGCACGCCATAAATGATCCCCAGCACGTACAGGCGCACTGGCTGGTCTTCGAGGTACGCGGTGCTCGACCACAACGTCACCGGCGCCTGGATTGAGCCTTCGCTGGACAGCCGCAAATAGACGGTCTGTTGCTGGTCTGGCTTGAACGTGAGGTTGAACAGGTAGTTGTTCTGCCGGATCTCGCGACTGGCGAACGGCAACGCGTCCCCGGTCTGGCGCACCAGACGAAAGTCGCCAGCGGCGTCGGGCAGATACAGATCGAGGTGATCGAGCGGCGGATAGGCCAGCTCCAGCAGCCAGGTACGCTGCGCCGCCGGATTGCTCGGGCGGTAATGCAGGTCGATCTTCAGCCAGAACGCCGAGCGCGAGTAACCGGCATTGAGCGTGGCTTTATCGTGGGCCTTGAATTGTCCGGCAGCGGCTTGCGCGCGGACGTCGGCAATGCTCGCCTGACCGCTCGGGTCTTCGAACACTTGCAGGGATCGACCCAGCGGGAGACTCTGGGTGAACTCGTCGAATTCGACGGCGTTTGCCAGGAGGGGCAAACAGAACAGCAACATCAACAAATAGCGCATTGAAGCCCCAGCGTGGCTTGTCCGGTTGTGTCAGGAAGCCCCCCCATTCCCTTTGAGATGACGTAAAACCGGTATTACCTGTTATTGGTTTGGATCCACTCTAGCATAGCCGTTGATGGCCATTGAGCACCATGGAAATTTTTCCTACAAAGGCTCTAGAACGGGCGTTTCAGAGCAAAGCACCGGGCTAGAGCTGTTGGCTCGGTCAGATTGTGACAAGCGCTGTGGATCCGCTACCCGTGTTATCGGCAGGGCGCTGCGGCACAACACCCGAAAAACAGGTTTGGTGGTAAGCTCGCGCACCATGAATATCTACAGCTCACGCCCCGTTGTCCTCTGTCTCTCCGGCCACGACCCCAGTGGTGGCGCCGGCTTGCAGGCAGATATCGAAGCCCTGCTCGCTCAGGGTTGCCATGCGGCTCCGGCCGTCACCGCCCTGACCGTGCAAGACACGGTCAACGTCACTGACTTTCGCGTCCTCGACCGTGAGTGGGTACTGGCCCAGGCCAATGCCGTGCTCAACGATTCCGAAGTCGCGGCAGTGAAACTGGGCATGCTCGGTTCCCTGGAAATGGTCGACACCGTCGTCGAACTGCTTCAGGCGCACCCGCACTTGCCAGTGGTCTGCGACCCGGTGCTGCGCGCCGGCGGCGGCGGACGCCTGGGCAAGGACGAAGTCGGCTACGCCATGCGCGAACGCCTGCTGCCGCTGTCGATCATCGCCACCCCCAACCTTCCCGAAGCCCGGATCCTTGCCGAACTGCCGGAAGGCACCGCGGACGAGTGCGCTGAAAAACTGTTGCCGTACATCAAGAACCTGCTGATCACCGGCGGCCACGGCGACGAAACCGAAATCCACAATCGCCTGTACAGCCGTGACGGCCTGCGCGAAACCTTCAAATGCCAGCGTCTGCCCGGCAGCTACCACGGTTCCGGCTGCACCCTGGCCAGCACCCTCGCCGGCCGCCTGGCACTGGGTGAAAACCTGGCCAGCGCCGTGCGTACCGCGCTGGATTACACCTGGCGCACCCTGCGCGATGCCGAACAGCTGGGCAAAGGCCAGTTCGTGCCGCGTCGTCTGCCGCTGGATTTCTGTTCCTGATGTTCCGAGCCTGAGGTCTGCGCGATGAAACTACGTGGCCTGTATGCCATCACCGACAGCCAGTTGCTGGCCGGCAAGTTTCTGTCCTACGTGGAGGCGGCGCTGGAAGGCGGTGTCACCCTCCTGCAATACCGCGACAAGAGCAGCGACGAGGCCCGGCGCCTGCGTGAGGCCGAAGCCCTGCGCGATCTGTGCGAGCGCTACAAGACGCAACTGATCATCAACGATGACGCCGAACTGGCCGCACGCCTGAATGTCGGCGTGCACCTGGGGCAGACCGACGGCCCGCTGTCGCCGACCCGCGCCTTGCTTGGTTCAAAAGCGATCATCGGTTCGACCTGCCACGCACAGCTCGAACTGGCCGCACAGGCCGCCAAAGAAGGCGCGAGTTACGTCGCCTTCGGTCGCTTCTTCAATTCCAATACCAAACCCGGTGCGCCGAGTTGCAGCCTCGATCTCCTCGACCAGGCCAAACGCACCCTGCACCTGCCGATCTGCGCGATTGGCGGCATCACCCTCGACAACGCGGCGCCGCTGGTAGCCCACGGTGTCGATCTGCTGGCCGTGGTCCATGGCCTGTTCGGCGCAGACAGCACCGCCGAGGTGACCCGCCGCGCCCGCGCGTTCAACGAATTACTTAAAGTCTGATTTGAGAGCCCGATCATGTCTCGTTCCGAAACCCTGTTTGCCAACGCCCAGAAACACATCCCCGGTGGCGTGAACTCGCCGGTTCGCGCGTTCAAGAGCGTCGGCGGCACGCCGCTGTTCTTCAAGCACGCCGAAGGCGCCTACGTCACTGACGAAGACGACAAGCGTTATGTGGACTACGTCGGTTCCTGGGGCCCGATGATTCTCGGCCACAGCCACCCGGACGTACTGGACGCGGTGCGCAACCAGTTGCAACACGGCCTGTCCTACGGCGCGCCGACCGCGATGGAAACCGAGATGGCCGATCTGGTCTGCTCGCTGGTGCCATCGATGGAGATGGTGCGCATGGTCAGCTCCGGCACCGAAGCGACCATGAGCGCAATCCGTCTGGCCCGCGGTTTCACCGGCCGCGACAGCATCATCAAGTTCGAAGGCTGCTACCACGGCCACTCCGACAGCCTGCTGGTCAAGGCCGGCTCCGGCGCACTGACCCAAGGCGTGCCAAGCTCGGCCGGCGTACCGGCAGCGTTCGCCAAACACACCCTGACCCTGCCGTTCAACGACATCGACGCGGTTGAAAAAATGCTCGCCGAAGTCGGTCAGGACGTCGCGTGCATCATCGTCGAGCCCGTGGCCGGCAACATGAACTGCGTACCGCCGGCACCGGGTTTCCTCGAAGGCCTGCGCAGCCTGTGCGACAAGCACGGCGTGGTGCTGATTTTCGATGAAGTGATGACCGGTTTCCGCGTCGCCCTCGGCGGCGCCCAGGCTTACTACGGCGTGACCCCGGACCTGACCACCTTCGGCAAGATCATCGGCGGCGGCATGCCGGTCGGCTGCTTCGGCGGCAAGCGTTCGATCATGGAGCGCATCGCACCGCTGGGTCCGGTCTATCAGGCGGGCACCCTGTCGGGCAACCCGCTGGCGATGGCCGCCGGCCTGACCACCCTGCGCCTGATCAGCCGTCCGGGCTTCCACGCCGAGCTGACCGATTACACCACTCGCCTGCTCGATGGCCTGCAACAGCGCGCCGATGCGGCGGGCATTCCGTTCGTCACCACCCAGGCCGGCGGCATGTTCGGTCTGTACTTCAGCGGTGCCGACGACATTGTGACTTTTGAAGACGTAATGGCCAGCGACGCAGCACTGTTCGGCCGCTTCTTCCACCTGATGCTGGAAGGTGGTGTGTACCTGGCACCGAGCGCTTTCGAAGCCGGGTTCACCTCGATCGCCCATGGCGATGCCGAGCTGAAACTCACCCTCGATGCCGCCGAACGTGCCTTCGCCCAGTTGAAGTAAAACGTCCCGCCGCTGACGTTGGCCATTGCCAGCGTCAGCGTTCTCCTACATCCACGCGCCTTTTCCGACATGCCTGCCAAAAATCTCCCATAAAGTGGGCGATATATTTCCCGCGCAGCAGAAAATCGAGTAAAGACTTTGTAAGGATGGCCCTGCTTATTTCATAATGCGCGCTTATTGGATCCCTCGACGGGTCCGCGCGCCCTTCAGAGGTAAGTCGATTCCCATGAACCGCACCGGCCGCACCCTTGCCTTGGGCTGCCTGTTGCTCCTTCAGCCGCTGCTCGCACATGCACAAGCAGGCGGCAACTCGTTGTTGATCCCGGCGATGGGTCGTTGCACCCTCAATACTCAGCCGCAAGATGTCACGCAGGCTCTCGCCGCCTGCCAAAAGGCAGCGGATGAAGGGGATGCGCAAGCGCAATACGAGTTGGGTGAGTTCTACTACGACGGCAAGAACGCGCCGCGCGACCTCAATCAAGCCCTGAGTTATTTCGAAAAGGCTTCGCTGCAGGGCCACGCCCAGGCGCAATTCAAACTCGGCACCATGTTCTTCCACGGTGAGGGTGTGCAGGCCAACAACATCCAGGCCTACATCGTGCTGAAGATGGCCGCGGTCAACGGCGCCGAAGACGCACTGGACACCGCCGACGAAGTGTCCGAAAAGATGTCCCGCGAAGACCTGGAAACCGCAACCCAGGTGCTCGGGCAAATTTTCCGTAAATACCTGATGGAACTGCAGAACGCCGACGGGCGTACGCCGTTCTCGCCCCTGCCTTAGCTCCTTTTCCCGCCCCGCTTACTTTTCGGGCATCGGTACCGGAAACGGCATCACATTGCCAACCCCGCCACGGGCTTCGCTGATCTTCGGCGTACCGAGACGCTCCACTTCGTCGATGCGCACGATCGAATGCATCGGCACAAAGCTGCGCACCACGCCTTCGAACTGCGCCTTGAGCTTCTCTTCGCTCGGGTCGACGACCACCTGGGTGCGCTCGCCAAAGACGAACTCTTCCACTTCCAGAAACCCCCACAGATCACTTTGATAGATCTGCTTTGCGTACATTTCGTACACCTGGCCCTGGTTGAGGAAAATCACCTTGTAGATTGGAGCTTCGCGTTTGGTCATGGCGGGCGGACAACACATCGGGGTAAAAATGAGGGCGCAAACTATAGCATAGCCACTGGACGCGCAACGGTAGGAACCTGGGGACATGTTCCCTATAATGCGCGGTTCTTTGAACCACGTGACGACCCTATTCCATGGCCAAGAAGCTTTACATCGAAACCCACGGTTGCCAGATGAACGAGTACGACAGCTCGCGCATGGTCGATCTGCTGGGCGAACACCAGGCCCTGGAAGTCACGGCGCGCGCCGAAGATGCCGACGTGATTCTGCTCAACACCTGTTCGATCCGCGAACGCGCCCAGGACCGGGTGTATTCCCAGCTCGGTCGCTGGCGCGAACTGAAACTGGCCAACCCGGACATGGTCATCGCCGTCGGCGGTTGCGTGGCCAGCCAGGAAGGCGCGGCGATCCGTGATCGCGCCCCGTACGTCGACGTGGTGTTCGGCCCGCAGACCCTGCACCGCCTGCCGGAAATGATCGACGCCGCACGCATCAGCAAGCTGCCGCAAGTCGACGTCTCGTTCCCGGAAATCGAAAAGTTCGACCACCTGCCCGAGCCGCGCATCGATGGCCCAAGCGCCTACGTGTCGGTGATGGAAGGCTGCAGCAAGTACTGCACGTTCTGCGTGGTGCCTTACACCCGCGGCGAAGAGGTCAGCCGGCCGTTCGACGACGTGATCGCCGAGATCATTCACCTGGCCGAAAACGGCGTGCGTGAAGTGACCCTGCTGGGCCAGAACGTCAACGGTTATCGCGGCCTGACCCACGACGGGCGTCTGGCGGACCTGGCCGAACTGATCCGCGTTGTCGCGGCGGTCGATGGCATCGACCGCATCCGCTACACCACCTCGCACCCGCTGGAATTCTCCGACAGCCTGATCCAGGCCCACGCCGAAGTGCCGGAACTGGTCAAGCACCTGCACTTGCCGGTGCAGTCGGGTTCGGACCGGATTCTGGCGGCGATGAAGCGCAACCACACGGCACTGGAGTACAAATCCAAGCTGCGCAAACTGCGCGCCGCCGTACCGGGTATCTGCATCAGCTCGGACTTCATCGTCGGCTTCCCGGGGGAAACCGAGAAAGATTTCGAACAGACCATGAAGCTGATTGCCGACGTCGGCTTCGACTTCTCTTATTCGTTCGTCTACAGCCAGCGCCCGGGGACTCCGGCTGCCGACCTGGCCGACGACACCCCGGAAGAACTGAAGAAAGAACGCCTGAACGCCTTGCAGCACCGTTTGAACCAGCAAGGGTTCGAGATCAGCCGACAAATGGTCGGTTCGATCCAGCGGATTCTGGTGACCGATTACTCGAAGAAGGATCCGGGCGAGCTGCAAGGGCGCACCGAGAATAACCGTATCGTCAACTTCCGCTGCGATAATCCGACCCTGATCGGCCAGTTCGCCGACGTCCACATCGACGCGGCGCAACCGCACTCGCTGCGTGGCTCGCTGATCCAGTAACACCGCAAGAAGACCCCGCCAGACGGCTGAATCGATGCGAGGCTTTTTAAGAGCTTTCGCACCCACGCCACTGGCGTTATCCTTGATTTCATCCCAATTGCCCCATGGCGGCTAAATACGACCTTGAACGCACCCATAGAACCTCATCGTTTCATCCTCGAGCCTTTTGAGGCTCGCCGCTTCGCCAATCTGTGCGGACAGTTCGACGAACACCTGCGCCTGATCGAACAACGCCTGGCCATCGAGATCCGCAACCGCGGCAATCAGTTCGAGCTGATCGGCGAACCCAAGCACACCACTTCCGCGGAAAACCTGATTCGCCGCCTGTACCGGGAAACCAAGGGTTCAGAGCTGTCGCCGGATACGGTGCACCTGTTCCTCCAGGAATCGGCCGTCGAGCAGCTGGACAACCACGCTCCCGCCGAAGCCTCCGTAGCCCTGCGCACCAAGAAAGGCATGATTCGCCCTCGGGGCTTGAATCAGCTGCGCTACGTGAAGGAAATCCTCGGCAACGACATCAACTTCGGCATCGGCCCGGCCGGTACCGGCAAGACCTACCTGGCTGTCGCCTGCGCCGTCGATGCGCTGGAGCGCGAGCAAATCCGTCGCATCCTGCTGGTGCGTCCGGCGGTCGAAGCGGGTGAAAAACTCGGCTTCCTGCCCGGCGACCTGTCGCAGAAGATCGACCCGTACCTGCGCCCGCTCTACGACGCGCTCTACGAGATGCTCGGCTTTGAATACGTGGCCAAGCTGATCGAGCGTCAGGTGATCGAAGTCGCGCCGCTGGCCTACATGCGCGGTCGTACGCTGAACAACAGCTTCATCATTCTCGATGAAAGTCAGAACACCACCGTCGAGCAGATGAAGATGTTCCTGACCCGGATCGGTTTCGGCTCCACGGCCGTGATCACCGGCGACATCACCCAGGTCGACCTGCCGCGCGGCACCAAGTCCGGACTTCATCACGTCATCGAAGTCCTGAAGGATGTGCCGGGCATCAGCTTCACTCACTTCCAGCCCAAAGACGTGGTGCGCCACCCGTTGGTGCAACGCATCGTCGAAGCCTACGAGCGCTTCGAGACGCGCTTGGCCGACGAAGCGCCAAAGGACACCCGCCACGATGCTTGAGCTTGACCTGCAAATCGCGACCGAAGCGTCTGCGCCGACCGAAGCCGAGTTCCGCCAATGGTGCGAACTGGCCCTGCGCCAGCGCACCGCTGACTCGGAAATGACCATTCGTCTGGTCGACGAGGAAGAAGGTCGCGAACTGAATCACACCTGGCGCCACAAGGACTACGCGACCAACGTCCTGTCCTTTCCCGCTGAAGTGCCCGACGAGTTTCTCGACATTCCATTGCTGGGCGATCTGGTGATCTGCGTGGCCGTGGTCGAGCGCGAAGCCGCCGAACAGGGCAAGGAACTAAAGGCCCACTGGGCACATCTGGTCATTCACGGCTGCTTGCATCTGCTTGGTTACGACCATATAGATGACGAGGAAGCCGAGGAAATGGAAGCACTGGAACGCGAGTTGCTTGCCGAACTGGGTTATTCCGATCCGTACGCGGACGACGAAACCGAAACATCCCCTACTGTTACAACAAAGGATTCAGAGTAATCGCTATGAGCGAAGATCGATCGAGCAACGGGCAAAAGTCATGGCTGGGTAAACTGACCCAGGCTTTTGCCCACGAGCCGAAGAACCGCCAGGAGCTGCTTGAGCTGCTGCGCGATGCACATCAGAACAAACTGCTGGACAGCGAAGCGCTGGCCATCGTCGAAGGCGCCATCCAGGTGGCTGACCTGCAGGTTCGCGACATTATGGTGCCGCGCTCGCAGATGATCAGCATCAAGGCGACCCATACACCCCGCGAATTCCTCCCTGCCGTGGTCGACTCGGCCCACTCGCGCTACCCGGTCATCGGCGAAAGCCATGACGACGTGATGGGCGTGCTGCTGGCCAAGGATCTGCTGCCGCTGATCCTCAAGGAGAACGGCGACAGCTTCAACATCAAGGACCTGCTGCGCCCGGCCACCTTCGTGCCGGAGTCCAAGCGCCTGAACGTGTTGCTGCGTGAGTTCCGCGCCAACCACAACCACATGGCCATCGTCATCGACGAATACGGCGGCGTGGCCGGTCTGGTGACCATCGAAGACGTGCTTGAGCAAATCGTCGGCGACATCGAAGACGAGCACGACGTCGAAGAAGACAGCTACATCAAGCCGCTGCCCAGCGGTGACTTCCTGATCAAGGCCCTGACGCCGATCGAGAACTTCAACGAGTTCTTCGACAGCGAATTCTCCGACGACGAGTTCGATACCGTCGGCGGGCTGGTGATGAGCGCGTTCGGGCACTTGCCAAAACGCAACGAAATCACTGAAATCGGCGCCTATCGTTTCCGCATCCTGAACGCCGACAGCCGTCGGATTCATTTGCTGCGACTGACCCCTATCGCCCGGTAAAAAATCTAAGGATTGAAATGCGCTGGACTACCCGCCCCGGCTGGCCCGGTAACCTGCTGGCCGTGGCGGCCGGTGCAATCACCACCTTCGCGCTGGCACCGTTCGATCTCTGGCCGCTGGCGTTGCTGGCGGTCGGCCTGTTCTACGCCGGCCTGCGCGAGCTGAGCCCGCGCCAGGCACTGGGTCGTGGCTGGTGCTTCGGTTTCGGCCTGTTCGGCGCCGGCACCAGCTGGATCTATTACAGCATCCACCACTTCGGCGGTGCTTCGGTGCTGCTGGCCGGGTTCCTGATGCTGATCTTCACGGCGGCCATTGCCTGGTTCTTCGCCCTGCCCGCGTGGCTGTGGGCGCGCTGGCTGCGCCGTAACGAAGCACCGCTGGCCGATGCCCTGGCCTTCGCGGCGCTGTGGGTTGGCCAGGAAGCCTTTCGTGGCTGGTTCCTCACCGGTTTCCCGTGGCTGTACTCCGGTTACAGCCAGCTCGATGGTCCGCTGGCCGGGCTCGCGCCGCTGGGTGGCATGTGGCTGGTGTCGTTCGTCCTGGCACTGACCGCCGCGCTGATCTACAACGCACCGCGCCTGCTGCACACCGGTCGCAAGGGCTTTATCGCTGCCGGGCTGGTATTGCTGATCGGCCCATGGGCGGCGGGCATTGCATTGAAGGGCCACGCCTGGACCAGTCCCTCCGGCGCACCGCTGACCGTTGCGGCCATTCAAGGCAACGTCGAGCAAAGCATGAAATGGGACCCGGCGCAGCTCAACGCGCAACTGGCGTTGTACCGCGACCTGAGTTTCCGTTCGAAACCGGTGGATCTGCTGATCTGGCCGGAAACCGCCGTCCCGGTGCTCAAGGAGTCCGCCGAGGGTTACCTGAACATGATGGGCAGCTTTGCCGCCGAGCGTAAATCGGCGCTGATCACCGGCGTGCCGATTCGCGAAATGGTTCACCACGAGAGACGCTTCTACAACGGCATCACGGTGGTCGGCGAAGGTGATGGCACGTATCTGAAGCAGAAACTGGTGCCGTTCGGCGAGTACGTCCCCTTGCAGGACCTGCTGCGCGGGCTGATCGCGTTCTTCGATCTGCCGATGTCCGACTTCGCCCGTGGCCCTGCGGATCAGCCGCTATTGCAGGCCAAGGGTTATCAGATTGCACCGTTCATCTGCTACGAAGTGGTGTACCCGGAGTTTGCTGCCGGTCTGGCAGCACGCAGCGACCTGTTGCTGACCATCAGCAACGACACCTGGTTCGGCACCTCCATCGGCCCGCTGCAACACCTGCAGATGGCGCAGATGCGCGCTCTTGAAGCCGGGCGCTGGATGATTCGTGCGACCAACAACGGCGTGACCGGCCTGATCAATCCGTTCGGGCAGATCACCGAGCGCATTCCGCAGTTCGAACAAGGCGTGCTCTACGGCGAAGTGGTGCCGATGCATAACCTGACACCGTATCTGCAATGGCGCTCGTGGCCGCTGATCATTCTGTGCGTAGTGCTGTTTGGCTGGGCGCTGATGACCAACCGGATGTCCAAGACTCTCTGAAAACCCGATCACTCCCGCGCCCTGCGCGGGAGTGATCAATCGGCGCTGTCACCCCCTCGGTAGAACAGTGAATAGCCGATCTGCCCCACCGCCTCGTTCAACAACTGCCCGCTCTGCCAGATCGACTTGAACTCCGGCATCCAGCCGCCAAACGGCCGGGCGTTGTCCGTGCCGAGGAAGCCGACCGGTGCCGGCACTACTTCGAATCCAGCCTGTTGATAACTCCACACCGCACGGGGCATGTGCCAGGCCTGGGTCACCAGCACGATGCGTTTGACGCCCTCCGGCAACAGCACTTTGGCGCTGAATTCGGCGTTCTCCCACGTGGTGCGGCTTTCCCCTTCCTGCCAACGCACGGTCACACCGAAATCATCGCGCAGTGAATCGGCCATCAGCTTCGCTTCGGTCGGTGGCGTGCCGTAATGCAGGCCGCCACTGGTCAGAATCGGCAACCCTGACGCCTTGGCCAGGCGCGCCGCATAACGCTGCCGCTCGAGCCCGACGCCCGTCGGTTGATCCTCACCCCAGGCCAGATCGCCACGCTCGCGCCCGGAGCCCAGCACCACAATCGCATCGGCGCGCTGCGCAAGGCTTGTCCATGAGTCCCGGGGCAGCGGCGGCTCGCGCTCCAGGGCCTTGGCGCCCCATTGCACGACCACCGGCAGGCTCATCAGCAAGAACCCGCCAAAACCCAGGGCAAAACACAGGCCGGCCAGTCGCGGGCGCGAACGTCGCAACCACCAGGCGACGAGCAACAGCAACAAGAGCAGGCCGGGCGGCAATAGAAGTTGTTTAATGAAATAACGAAAAGGCATCGAGCATCTCCAGAGATGCCCGAAGCCTAAGTGGGTTGATACGACGCGACAACCAGTAGGGTCGGATCCTGTTGAAAAAGATCCGTTTTTTGACCTGCCATGCGTTTACTTGGCCTGCAGAGTGCGCACCTTGACGGGGTCTCTGCCAGGTGCCTTGTCCTTGAGCCAGACGACCTTGGCCGAATGGGCTGCATCGAGTTGCTTCACTGCCTGTGACAGGTATCCGTGGGTTTCACGCTCACTGCGATCCAGATAAGCCTTGACCAGATTGAACTCGGCGGGGCTCAAGCCACGCAATTCCAGCTCCAGGGGGCGCTCGTCGCGCAGCCGTCCAGCGGTTTTTGCAGCGTCCAGGGCCATTCCCAGACGATCGATCAACCGCTCGTACAACTCCGGTTTGCTTATGTTTCTTTGCTGTGACTCCACCATCCCTCACCTCATTGAAGATAAGACTCACTCCCCAGTTAGAGCTTAGCTTCGCTGCACAAACCGGCTGCACGCCGCGACCAACGGCCCTCGCCGCGATTTCAACGGGTAACACGGCTGCAATCAGGGTTTCCCTAGGCCAAGCGCGGTCATGTATGCTACGGCGCTTCCTGTAACTCCACTTCCAGCCCGTCCGGCCCGCTCCGGATGTCGCATTGAAGAGGATTAGGCCACCCCTATCCAGTACAAAAGTAGCCATGCACGAACAATATCAGCCCCGTGAAATCGAAGCCGCCGCCCAGTCGTTCTGGGACGAGCAAAAGTCCTTTGAAGTCAGTGAACAGCCAGGCAAGGAGACTTACTACTGCCTGTCGATGTTCCCTTACCCCAGCGGCAAGCTACACATGGGGCACGTGCGCAACTACACCATCGGCGACGTCATCTCCCGCTACCAGCGCATGCTCGGCAAGAACGTCCTGCAACCGATGGGTTGGGACGCCTTCGGCATGCCGGCGGAAAACGCCGCGATGAAGAACAACGTAGCCCCGGCCAAGTGGACCTACGAAAACATCGCCTACATGAAATCCCAGCTGCGCAGCCTGGGCCTCGCGGTGGACTGGTCCCGCGAAGTCACCACCTGCAAACCGGATTACTACCGCTGGGAACAGTGGCTGTTCACCCGCCTGTTCGAAAAAGGCGTGATCTACCGCAAGAACGGTACCGTGAACTGGGACCCGATCGACCAGACCGTTCTGGCCAACGAACAGGTGATCGACGGTCGCGGCTGGCGCTCCGGCGCGCTGATCGAAAAGCGCGAAATCCCGATGTACTACTTCAAGATCACCGCCTACGCGGATGAGCTGCTGGAGAGTCTCGACGAATTGACTGGCTGGCCGGAACAGGTCAAGACCATGCAGCGCAACTGGATCGGCAAGTCCCGCGGGATGGAAGTGCAGTTCCCGTACAACGTCGATTCGATCGGCGAAAGCGGTACCCTGAAAGTCTTCACCACCCGTCCGGACACCCTGATGGGCGCAACCTATGTTGCCGTGGCGGCCGAGCACCACCTGGCCGCTCTCGCCGCCAGGAACAACCCTGAGCTGCAAGCGTTCATCGCCGAATGCAAGGGCGGCAGCGTCGCCGAAGCCGACGTCGCCACCCAAGAGAAGAAGGGCCTGCCGACCGGCCTGTTCGTCGAGCATCCGCTGACCGGTGAAAAACTGCCGGTGTGGGTCGCCAACTACGTGCTGATGCACTACGGCGACGGCGCGGTCATGGCTGTGCCGGCTCACGACGAACGCGATTTCGAATTCGCCCACAAGTACAACCTGCCGGTCAAATCCGTGGTTCGCACCAGCTCCGGTGAAACCAACCCGGCGCCATGGCAGGATGCCTACGGCGAGCACGGCACGCTGATCAACTCCGGCGAGTTCGACGGCCTGGACTTCGCCGGCGCGTTCGACGCCATGGAAGTTGCCCTGATCAAGAAAAACCTCGGTGCCTCGCGCACCCAGTTCCGGCTGCGCGACTGGGGCATCAGCCGTCAGCGCTATTGGGGCTGCCCGATTCCGATCATCCACTGCGATACCTGCGGTGACGTGCCGGTACCGGAAGACCAGTTGCCTGTCGTACTGCCGGAAGACGTGGTGCCGGACGGCGCCGGTTCGCCGCTGGCACGCATGCCCGAGTTCTACGAGTGCACCTGCCCGAAATGCGGTCAGCCTGCCAAGCGTGAAACCGACACCATGGACACCTTCGTCGAGTCGTCCTGGTACTACGCCCGTTACGCCTCGCCGCACTTCGAGGGCGGTCTGGTGGAAAAATCCGCAGCCGACCACTGGTTGCCGGTGGATCAGTACATCGGCGGTATCGAACACGCCATTCTTCACCTGCTGTACGCGCGCTTCTTCCACAAGCTGATGCGCGACGAAGGCCTGGTGAGCTCCAACGAGCCGTTCAAGAACCTGCTGACTCAAGGCATGGTGATTGCCGAGACTTACTATCGCCGCGAAGCCAACGGCGCCTATACCTGGTTCAACCCGGCGGACGTCGATCTCGAACGCGACAGCAAGGGCAACGTCACCAGCGCCAGACTGAAAACCGACGGTCTGCCGGTGGAAATCGGCGGCACCGAGAAAATGGCCAAGTCGAAGAACAACGGCGTCGACCCTCAATCGATGATCGACCAGTTCGGCGCGGACACCTGCCGCCTGTTCATGATGTTCGCCTCGCCGCCCGACATGAGCGCCGCGTGGTCCGACTCCGGCGTTGAAGGCTCGCACCGTTTCCTCAAGCGCGTCTGGCGTCTGGCTCAGGCCCACGTCACTCAGGGCCTGCCGGGCAAACTGGACATCGCCGGCCTGAACGACGAGCAGAAAGCCGTTCGTCGCGCGATCCACCAGGCCATCAAGCAGGCCAGCCACGATGTTGGCCAGAACCACAAATTCAACACCGCCATCGCCCAGGTGATGACGCTGATGAACGTGCTGGAAAAAGCGGCACAATCCACCGAACAGGATCGCGCGCTGGTTCAGGAAGGTCTGGAAGCCGTTACGCTGTTGCTGGCTCCGATCACCCCGCACATTTGCCACGAACTGTGGAATCAACTGGGCCACGCCGATCCTGTGATCGACGCCGGCTGGCCAGTGGTGGATGAAAGCGCACTCGTTCAGGACAGCCTGACCCTGGTGATCCAGGTCAACGGCAAACTGCGCGGCCAGATCGAAATGCCGGCTGCCGCGACCCGTGAAGAAGTCGAAGCGGCAGCCCGCGCCAACGAGAACGTGCTGCGTTTCGTTGACGGCCTGACGATTCGCAAAGTGATCGTAGTGCCCGGGAAACTGGTCAATATCGTCGCCAGCTAATTGGATCGGGCGTCAGGTGTTCCTGACGCCCAGTAAAACCTTTCGGGCCACAGAGTCGGCCCACATGGTTTCAAGGGGAGCAACACAATGATCAAACGCAATCTGCTGGTGATGGGCCTCGCCGTCCTGTTGAGCGCCTGCGGTTTCCAGCTGCGCGGCACCGGCACCAACGAACTGTCGATCAAGGAGCTCGATCTGAGCGCCCGCAACGCCTACGGCGAGACCGTGACGCAACTGCGTCAGGTGCTGGAGGCCAGCGGCGTCAAGGTCGTCTCCGGCGCACCGTACAAGCTGTACCTGGCCGATGAGCAGGAAAACCAGCGCATCCTCAGCTACGCCGGCGCCGGTCGTACTGGCGAATATCAGGTGAGCACCGTGCTCAGCTATGACATCCGCGGTGAAAAAGGCCTGTTGCTCAAAAGCGACAAGCTTGAAGTGCAGAAAGTGTTCATCCACGACGGCAACAACCTCGTGGGTTCCGATCAGGAAGCCAACGATGCGCGTCGTGAAACCCGCCGCGAACTGGTTCAGCGCATGATGCTGCGTCTGCAACAGCTGACACCGGCGCAGCTGGACGCTCTGCAGCAAACCGCCAATGCCCGTGCCAAGGCAGAGGCCGACGCCCTGGAAGCGGCGCAGAAGGCTGAAGCGGAAACCCCGCGTCAGTCGCCGCTCGAACTGCCGCAGCAGTAAGCCGTTCGGGGCGCGCAGGCGCCCCGTTCGCCCTCTCTTATGAAGCTCGCTCCCGCCCAACTCGGCAAACACCTGCAAGGCGCCCTTGCGCCGGTCTACATCATCAGCGGCGATGACCCGTTGCTGTGTCAGGAAGCTGCCGACGCCATTCGCACCGCTGCCCGTCAGCAAGGGTTCGACGAACGCCAGGTGTTCGCCGCCGATGCCAATTTCGATTGGGGTACGTTGCTGCAGGCCGGTGCCAGCATGTCGCTGTTCGCCGAAAAACGCTTGCTGGAGCTGCGCCTGCCCTCCGGCAAGCCTGGCGACAAAGGCGCTGCCGCACTGATCGAATACTGCTCGCGCCCTGCCGAAGACACGGTACTGCTGATCAGCCTGCCCAAGCTGGACGGCAGCGCGCAGAAGACCAAGTGGGGCAAGGCGCTGGTCGAAGGTCCGCAGACCCAGTTCATCCAGATCTGGCCTGTGGATGCCAACCAGTTGCCGAGCTGGATTCGCCAACGACTGTCTCAGGCCGGCCTCTCGGCCAGTCAGGACGCGGTCGAACTGATTGCCGCGCGGGTCGAAGGCAACCTGCTTGCCGCCGCGCAGGAGATCGAGAAGCTCAAGCTGATGGCCGAAGGCGGTCAGATCACCGTCGAAACCGTACAGGCGGCCGTGGCCGACAGTGCGCGCTTCGACGTGTTCGGCCTGACCGACGCGGTGCTCAACGGCGAACCGGCTCACGCCCTGCGCATGCTCGAAGGGCTGCGCGGTGAAGGGATCGAGCCGCCGGTGATCCTCTGGGCCCTGGCCCGTGAGTTGCGCCTGCTGGCCAACATCTCGCTGCAGTACAGCCAGGGCACACCGCTGGACAAGTGCTTCAGTCAGGCCAAACCGCCGGTCTGGGACAAGCGCAAACCGCTGATGAGCAAGGCCCTGCAACGCTACTCGGCACAGCGCTGGGCGCAGTTGTTGCTTGAAGCCCAGCGCATCGATGCGCAGATCAAGGGCCAGGCGGCCGGTTCACCGTGGATGAGCCTCAGCCGTTTGGCGCTGTTGATGGCGGGTCAGCGTCTGGCGTTACCTGCCGAATGAAACCCGGGATCGCATACTGCGATCCAGTTTTTTTTGCACAGACCATTTCCTACAGCACATCTCGCCTTCAGTCCTATAGACAGAAGCTCGACATCGGCAGATCATTTGCCGCGCAAAACTCACTCACTCGCGAGAACCCTCATGAGCAAAAAGCCATCCAAACATGGCCACAACAAGGCCAAATCCATCGTCGCCCAACCCCTGTTCCGCAGCCGCCAGGAACGACCAACCAAGGGTAAAGGCAGCTATCGCCGCGAAGCCTTCCAGTCTGACAGCTGGGAGGCTTCTTACTTTCTGGCCGCTTGAAGCGCAGCACCCCTTCCTCATGTTAAGGTCTGCACCTGATTCGTATCCCCTGGACCTGTGCATGCCCCTCAGTCTTTCCCGTCGTTGGCCCGTTCGCCAACTGATCGCTGCCACAAGTTTCATACTGCTTGTCGCCTGCGCGGAGAAACCCACCGCCGCCGACGCGCAACCGCTTCAGACTGCTCCCATTGCCACGGCCCCTGCGATCGTCCCGCCGGTAGTGCCGTCCGGTGACGACCTCGATCTGCAACCAACCCAGACTTTCGCCGAGTGGCAGGCAGGTTTCCGCAAGGACGCCCTGGCCGCCGGAATTCGCGCTGACGTCTTTGACCGTGCCTTCGCCAACGTCAGTTTCGACGCCAGCGTGATCCGCGCCGACCGCAGCCAGCCGGAGTTCGCCCGGCCGGTCTGGGAATACCTGGACGGCGCCCTGTCGCCGCTGCGAGTACGTAAAGGCCAGGCCCTGATCAACCAGTACGCCGATATCCTGCAGCGCATCGAGCAACGTTACGGCGTCGATCGCCAGGCACTGGTATCGGTATGGGGGATGGAGAGCAATTTCGGTCAGTTCCAGGGCACCAAATCGGTGATCAACTCCCTGGCGACCCTGGCCTACGAAGGTCGCCGCCCGGGCTTTGCCCACGCGCAACTGATCGCGGCGCTGCAAATCCTGCAACAGGGCGACATCACACCGGAGAAAATGCTCGGCTCCTGGGCCGGTGCCATGGGCCAGACCCAGTTCATCCCGACCACCTACAACACCCACGCCGTGGATTTCGATGGTGACGGCCGCCGTGACATCTGGGGCAGCCCGGCTGACGCCTTGGCATCCACCGCGCATTACCTGCAAAGCTCCGGCTGGCAGCGTGGCCAGCCTTGGGGCTTCGAGGTGCAGCTGCCGAGCGGTTTCAACTACACCCTGGCAGATGGCGCGATTCGCAAGAGCGTCGCCGAATGGCGGCAACTGGGTGTGATTCTGCCCAACGGAGGCCAGCCACCAGCCGGCTCCGAACAGCTGTCAGCCGCCCTGCTGTTGCCGGCCGGCTATCGTGGCCCGGCGTTCCTGATACTCGATAACTTCCGAGCGATCCTCAAATACAACAACTCGTCGTCCTATGCTCTGGCGGTGAGTCTGTTGTCCGAACGCTTCAACGGTGCCGGGCTGATCAATGGCAGTTGGCCGAAAGATGACCTGCCGCTGAGTCGTACCGAGCGCATCGAGCTGCAAAACCTGCTGACCGCGCGCAACTACGACGCGGGCACCGCTGACGGCATCATCGGCGCCAATACGCGCAAGGCGATCCGCAGTGCGCAGCAGTCCTTGGGCTGGCCCGCAGATGGCTATCCGACGCACAAACTGCTCGAAAGCCTGCGCAACCAGTAAAAGCATCGCGGGCAAGCCCGCTCCCACAGGTTTAGAGGTGATCGCAGTATCTGCGTACAACCTGAAAACCGTGGGAGCGGGATTGCCCGCGATGACTGACTATCAGGCGATCAGTCTCTACGCCTTGATCACCACATCCTGTTCCAGCATCAACTCCTTCTTTCCTGCATCCAGTCGAACCAATGCCCCCAGCGGCAACGTCAGGTTCGGATCGCAGTGCCCGCTGCGCCAGCCTGACAGCACCGGAATCCGCAGTTGTGCAAAGGTCTGCTTGAGCAAGCGGTTCAAGGCCTCGACATCCACGCCCGCCACATCCCCGACCAGCACGCCGCGCAATCTGGCCAACTTGCCCGCCAGACGCATCTGAGTCAGCAAGCGGTCGATCCGGTACAGCGGCTCGTTGATGTCCTCGATGAGCAGAATCACCCCTTCGACGTCGATTTCGTAAGGCGTGCCCAGGGTCGCGGCGATCATTGCCAGATTGCCACCCAGCAGACGCCCGTGGGCAATGCCGGGCTCAACCGTGGTCAACGGATAAGCCGCCGGATGACTCAGTACACTGCCGGTCTTCAATTGACCGCGCAGCATGGCGAAGAACGACGTCACCGTTGGTGGCTCCTTGTCACCCAGCAGATCGGCATTCAACAGCGGCCCGTGAAAGGTCACGAACCCTGCGTAGCGACTGATCGCCAGATGCAGTGCAGTGATGTCGCTATAGCCAACGAACGGCTTGGCATGACGCGCCAGCAGATCGTAGTCGATTTGATCCAGCAGGCGCGGCGTGCCGTAACCGCCACGCAGACAGATGATTGCGTCAACCTCGGGATCAGTGAACGCCGCGTGCAGATCGTTCAGTCGCACCTCGTCGCTGCCGGCCAGATAGCCATCTTTCTCGTATACGCCAGGGAATACCCGCAAACCGTAACCCCGGGCGCGCATCCACTGAACGGCTTTTTCAGTCTCCAGCGTGCCGGGACCGGCAGGTGCAATGACACCTATCAGCCCTTCCGACGGCAGCGCCGGCACAGGCTTGTGCGGAAAAAGGGTGTGGGTCGGTCGAACGGTCATCCATGGATCTCCCTGTGTGAAGTCATGCTCACACAGTAGTCAGGAACGGCGACAAACAGAAGAGGTTCGGCTGCGCCGCAGTTTGCAGGAAAAGTCGATAACGAGTGTAGGCCGGACAAAAAAATGCCCGCCGGGCGGTAAACCCCGGCGGGCACTTTCTCATTCAGCGCTGAATCAGGAACCGAGAAGCTCGGCCTTGACCAGTTTCGCTTGCTCGTCGGCGTGGTACGAAGAACGCACCAACGGACCGGACGCAACGTTCTTGAAGCCCATCTTGTAACCTTCCTCGGCGAACCAGGCGAAGGTGTCCGGGTGCACAAAACGCTGCACCGGCAAGTGGCTGCGGGACGGTTGCAGGTACTGGCCCAGGGTCAGCATGTCGATGTCGTGTTCGCGCATGCGCTTCATGACCTCGATGACTTCGTCGTCGGTCTCGCCCAGACCCAGCATCAGGCCGGACTTGGTCGGAATGTGCGGCATCATCTGCTTGAAGCGTTGCAGCAGGGTCAGCGACCACTGGTAGTCCGAACCCGGACGCGCAGCCTTGTACAGACGCGGCACGGTTTCCAGGTTGTGGTTGAACACATCCGGCGGCTCGGCCGCGGTGATTTCCAGGGCGATGTCCATGCGGCCACGGTAGTCCGGGACCAGGGTCTCGAGCTGCACGTTCGGCGACAGTTTACGGATTTCGCGGATGCAGTCGGCAAAGTGCTGGGCACCGCCGTCACGCAGGTCGTCGCGGTCCACCGAGGTGATCACCACGTACTTGAGTTTCAGGTCGGCGATCGCGATGGCCAGGCTTTGCGGCTCGTTGACGTCCAGTGGTTTCGGACGACCGTGGCCGACGTCGCAGAACGGGCAGCGACGGGTGCAGATGTCGCCCATGATCATGAAAGTGGCGGTGCCGCCGGAGAAGCACTCGCCCAGGTTCGGGCAGGAGGCCTCTTCGCAGACGCTGTGCAGCTTGTGCTTGCGCAGCAGGCTCTTGATGCGGTCGACTTCCGGCGAAACCGGGATGCGCACGCGGATCCAGTCGGGTTTCTTCGGCAGTTCGGTGGTCGGAATGATCTTCACCGGGATGCGTGCAACCTTCTCGGCGCCGCGCAGCTTGACGCCGGCTTCAACCTTGGGACGCGGGGCCGGGCGCTCGGTCACGTCGAGCGTCGGGATCATGGTTTGCACTGCATCAGTAGTCATATCAGTCGATTCCGCCCGTCAGGGTCGTCTGCTCAGCATAGTCGAGGTGTTTGACGAGCTGCGCGCGCAGCCGGGCACTTACCTCGGCAAATTCAATCGATCCTGCGTGATCGCTCAGCTGGGTCATCGCCAGCCCGGCATAGCCGCAGGGATTAATCCGTCGAAACGGCTCCAGATTCATGTCCACGTTCAGGGCCAGGCCATGAAAGGAACAACCGTGGCGAATCCGCAAACCCAGAGAAGCGATTTTCGCTCCGTCGACATAGACGCCGGGAGCATCTGGCTTGGCCACTGCGGTGACGTCATAGCTGGCCAGCAGCTCGATCAGGCACCGCTCCATGCGCGTGACCAGGTCGCGGACGCCAAAACCCAGTTTGCGCACATCCAGCAGCAGGTACGCCACCAGTTGGCCGGGGCCATGGTAAGTCACCTGCCCGCCGCGGTCGACCTGCACCACCGGGATATCTCCCGGCAGCAACAGATGTTCAGCCTTGCCGGCCTGGCCCTGGGTGAACACCGGAGGGTGCTCGACCAGCCAGATTTCGTCGGCGGCATCGCT
Organism: Pseudomonas sp. 58(2021); assembly: GCF_017491585.1. Lineage (NCBI taxonomy): Bacteria > Pseudomonadati > Pseudomonadota > Gammaproteobacteria > Pseudomonadales > Pseudomonadaceae > Pseudomonas > Pseudomonas sp. 58(2021). The sequence goes on along the minus strand of NZ_JAFGYZ010000004.1, from coordinate 136,975 downwards.
GCCGCGTTCGTTGGTGAAGCGTTGCATGGCATGCCAGACCGGCTCGTAAGCCATCTGGCCAAGTTCGCGAAAGCCCAGCGTGCCCGGCATCACAACACCATGTGTACGAAGCCGGTCGCCCGCAGTTCGCTGTTGATGTTGTACAGCTGATCCTGGTCGGTCGCGACGATGTGCAACTGGATGGTGGTGTACTTGCCGTTGCTGCTTTGACGCTCGTCCACACGCTCATCGTTGATCTTCGCGTGTTTCTTGACGATGTCGATGATCTTGTCTTTGTTGCCGACGCCCGTATCGCTGATCACCTTAACCGGATAATCAACCTGGGGGAATTCGATCTTTGGCGCCTTTACTTCGGTGTCGGTCATGGCGTAACGGCCTCGTAAGCGTAAGCCCGGTAACGAACAAGGCCCCGCTCCGGAAGGGAACGGGGCCATGCAGGTCAACTCGTATCAGTTGAACAAGCCGTAGAAGAATAGACGGATGCTATCCCACATGCGGCGGAAGATACCACCCTCCTCGACAGCGTCCAGAGCGATCAGATCGGCGCTGTGCACCACCTTGTCGTCCAGTTTCACTTCGACTTTACCGATCACGTCGCCCTTGGCGATTGGCGCGGTCAGTTGCGGGTTCATGGTCATGCTGGCAGCGAGCTTCTTCAGCTGGCCTTTGGGCAGGGTCATGGTCAGGTCTTGTGCCAGGCCGGCCTTGACCTGGCTGGTGGTGCCTTTCCATACCGGGGCCTGAGCCAGTTCGGTGCCCTTCTGGTAGAAGGTCTGGGTTTCGAAGAAGCGGAAACCGTAGGTCAGCAGCTTCTGGGTCTCGGCGGCGCGAGCCACTTCGCTGTTGGTGCCGAATACCACGGCGATCAGGCGCATGCCGTCACGAACGGCCGAGGACACCATGCAGTAGCCTGCTTCGTCGGTGTGACCGGTTTTCAGACCGTCAACGGTCTTGTCGCGCCACAGCAGCAGGTTGCGGTTAGGCTGTTTGATGCCGTTCCAGAAGAACTCTTTCTGCGAGTAGATCGCGTAGTGAGCCGGGTCTTCGTGGATGATCGCGCGAGCCAGGATCGCCATGTCGTGAGCCGACGAGTAGTGCTCTGGGTTCGGCAGACCGGTCGGGTTCATGAAGTGGGTGTTGGTCATGCCCAGATCGGCGACGGTCTTGTTCATCAGGTCGGCGAAGGCATCTTCGCTGCCAGCGATGTGTTCAGCCACCGCGACGCTGGCGTCGTTGCCGGACTGGATGATGATGCCGTGCAGCAGGTCGCTGACAGTCACCTGCGAGCCGACCTTGATGAACATCCGCGAACCGCCGGTGCGCCAGGCGTTTTCGCTGACGGTCACCGGGTCGTTTTCACCGATCTGGCCGCGACGGATTTCCAGCGTGGCGATGTACGCGGTCATCAGTTTGGTCAGGCTGGCCGGCGGCAGACGCTGGTCACCGTTGTTCTCCACCAGCACGTTGCCGCTGTTGGCATCCATGAGCACGTAGGCTTTGGCGGCCAGTTGTGGTGGCGACGGCATCATCTCGGCCGCGAAGGCGGCTGGCGAGAGGAGCAGCGGGACTAGCAGACACAGGCGTTTGGCAAAGGTGGTGATGTTCATCCGTCTCTCGAAATCGCTAATGGAAACTGCCCGAAGGCAAAATTAATCAGATGGCTTTCTAACGGGCCATCGCGTGTTCAGTTGCTCACTCCAGTCACCCTTTGCCGGGCTTTTGTTCTTCGACGAGCCAACAACCTGGCTCACCCCCCAATCGCTGGTGAACCGTCAATCAAGTGCTACGTATTGCTTACTCGGTGACCACGCTTGGCGAACCAAGGTTGGCCGAGCGCACGCTGTTCTGTACCTGGGCAATTTCACCCGGCGAGCCGATCGGTCCCAGGCGTACCCGGTGCAGGGTCTGCTGATTGCGCACGATCGAGCTGATGAACACCGGAGCGCTCACCATCCCGCTGAGCTTCGACCTCAGGAGTTCTGCAGCGTCCGGGTTGGCGAACGCGCCCACCTGCAGATACTGGCCAGACGCTGGTGCAGAAGCGTTTTTTTTTGCGCTGATCTGTACAGGTACAGTGTCAGAGGCATGTTGCTGCGGCGGTGGAGTCCACTGCTCGATGGTACCGGCCGAAGCCGTGATCACCGGCGCGCTATTCTGCGCGACTTGCGGCTCGTTGAGCATCAAAGGCGCCGGACGGCCCTTGGCGGCCCACCATTGTTGCGGGTCGATGCCCTCGACCTTGACCCGCGCGGTGCCGATTTCGGCATAACCGAGCTTTTTGGCCGCGGCGTAGGAGAGGTCGATGATCCGGTCCGAGTAGAACGGCCCGCGGTCGTTCACCCGCAGGATCACGCTCCTGTTGTTGTCAAGGTTGGTCACCCGAACGTAACTTGGCAGCGGTAAGGTCTTGTGGGCGGCACTCATGCCGTACAGGTCATAGACCTCGCCATTGGCGGTGTTCTGACCGTGGAACTTGGTGCCGTACCAGGACGCGGTGCCCGAGGCCACGTAGGTCTTGGATTCCTGCAACGGGAAGTAGGTCTTGCCCAGCACGGTGTACGGGTTGGCCTTGTACGGGCCGGTGTGCAGGGTCGGCGTGGCGTCCGGAATGCGCGACACGTCAACGTCCCACCACGGCGCGCCGTCCTTGTGGGCCCGGTTGATGTCCAGACCCGGCTGGGCACGAACGGTGTTGGAGGCGTATTTCTGAGTGGGCGCACGACTGGTCGAGCAACTGGCGACCAGGACCGCCAACGCGGCGAATGCCACCAGCTTCAGGGGTTTGTTGATAGGCAATGCCTGCATTACTTGACGCCCCGTGCTTTTACCAGCTCTTCAGACAGTTGATGTACAGCCATGGCGTACATCACGCTGCGGTTATAACGCGTGATCGCGTAGAAATTCTTCAGGCCCATCCAGTATTCCGGGCCATTGTCGCCTTCCAGGCGAAATGCAGTAACCGGCATATCATCGCGCAGCGCATCATGACTTGACCAGCCCAGCGCTCGCAACTCCCCGACGGTTTTCGTCGGCTCAATGCCAGTGGTCAGGCCATCATCCACCTGCTCGCCGCGCACATCGGCACGACTGACCACCGGCTCGCCGGCCACCCAGCCGTGACGTTTGAAGTAGCTGGCGACGCTGCCGATCGCATCATCCGGGTTGTTCCAGATATTGATGTGGCCATCGCCGTCGAAATCCACCGCGTAGGCGCGAAAACTGCTCGGCATGAACTGCGGCAGGCCCATCGCCCCGGCGTAGGACCCCTTGAGGGTCAGCGGGTCGACCTGTTCCTCGCGAGCCAGCAGCAGAAACTCACGAAGCTCCTTGCGGAAAAATTCGGCACGGGGAGGATAGTCGAAACCCAGCGTGGACAAGGCATCGATCACCCGGTAATTGCCGGTATTACGTCCGAAAAAGGTCTCGACGCCGATGATCGACACGATCACTTGAGCCGGAACGCCGTACTCCTGCTCGGCACGTGCCAGTACCGCCTCGTGCTGGCGCCAGAAGTCCACACCCCGGGCAATGCGCGCGTCGGTGATGAACATCGGCCGATATTCTTTCCACTGTTTGACGCGTTCGGCGGGTTTGGAAATCGCGTCGAGAATCGCCTGCTTGCGCTGGGCCTCGCGGAACACCGCCATCAGTTGCTCGCCGGCGAAGCCGTAGTCGCGGGTCATTTCACCGACGAATTCGGCCACCTGGGGCGAGCCTTCGTAATCGCCGGCCAGCGCTTCCTGCGCGCTGCCAAGGATGCCTACCAGGCCGAGCCACGGTGCGTATCGTGTCGCCCAGTCACGCATTACTTGCATTGAACTCTTCACCTTATTCAAACCTGTGCGATCCACTTGCGATGCGTATGGATCGACATCAAAACCCCAAACGCTGACAGCAGCGTCACCAGCGAAGTTCCGCCGTAGCTAATGAACGGCAACGGCACCCCTACGACCGGCAACAGGCCACTGACCATACCGATGTTGACGAAAACATAAACAAAAAACGTCATCGTCAAGGCGCCAGCGAGCAATTTGCCGAACAGTGTCTGCGCCTGAGCGGTAATCACCAGGCCGCGACCGATCAACAGCAGGTAGATCAGCAGCAGCGCACAGATGCCCACCAGTCCGAACTCTTCGCCCAGCACCGCAATGATAAAGTCGGTATGGCTTTCCGGCAGGAAGTCCAGGTGCGACTGGGTGCCCAGCAGCCAGCCCTTGCCGAACACGCCGCCGGAACCGATGGCAGCCTTCGACTGAATGATGTTCCAACCGGTGCCCAGTGGATCGCTTTCCGGGTCGAGGAAGGTCAGGATCCGCTGCTTCTGGTAATCGTGCATGATGAAGAACCACATGGCGATCGCCACGGGTACAGCGGCGGCCAGCACGCTGAGGATCCAGCGCCAGCGCAATCCGCCCATGAACAGCACGAACGCACCGCCGGCCAGAATCAGCAGCGAAGTACCCAGATCCGGCTGACGCACGATCAGAATGAACGGCACACCGATCAACATGAGACTGATCCCGACGTGCTTGAGCTGCGGCGGCAGGGTGCGCTTGGACAGGTACCAGGCGATGGTCGCCGGCATCAGGATCTTCATGAATTCCGACGGCTGGAAGCGGATCACTCCGGGAATGTTGATCCAGCGGGTCGCGCCCATGGCGTTGTGGCCCATGATGTCCACCACCATCAGCAGCACCACCCCGACCACATAACCGAGCGGCACCCAGCGGGCCATGAACCGTGGTTCGAACTGGGCGATGACGATCATCGACACCAGGCCGATACCGAACGAAGTGGCCTGCTTGGCCAGCAGATCCCAGCTCTTGCCGCTGGCCGAATACAGCACGAACAGGCTGCCGGCGGCGAGGATCAGCAACAGGACCAGCAAAGGTCCGTCGATATGCAGACGTTGCAACAGCGTCGCCCGGCGACGCATCACATCCTCGCTGGAGAGCATGCGATCGAAATTATTCTTCACGGGCCGTAGCCTCCGCACTGATTGGGCTGGCGTATTCGGCCTTCAAGCGTCCGTCCTGATCCAGCAGCCAGGCGTCCATCACCTGACGCACCACGGGCGCGGCGACGCCGGAACCGGACTCACCGTTCTCGACCATCACCGACACCACGATTTTCGGGTTGTCGGCCGGTGCAAAACCGACGAACAGGGCGTGGTCGCGGTGGCGTTCCTGCACCTTGGAGCGATCGTATTTCTCGCCTTGCTTGATCGCGACCACCTGGGCCGTACCCGACTTGCCGGCGATCCGGTATTGCGCGCCGATCGCCGCCTTGCGCGCCGTACCCCGGGCACCGTGCATCACCTGCTGCATGCCGTGATTGACCTTGTTCCAGTCCGACGGATCGCGCAGGACGATGTCCGGCATCGGGTTTTCATCCTTCGGCTTCTCGCCTTCGATGGTCTTGGCCAGGTGCGGACGGTTCCACACACCCTTGTTGGCCACCAGCGCGGTGGCCTGGGCCAGTTGCAACGGGGTCGACTGCATGTAGCCCTGGCCGATCCCGAGGATCAGGGTCTCGCCCGGGAACCACGCCTGCTTGCGGGTGGCGCGTTTCCACTCGCGCGAAGGCATCAGCCCTGGAGATTCTTCGAACATGTCCAGCGAGACCTTCTGGCCGATGCCGAACTTGTTCATATAGGCCGACAACCGGTCGATGCCGAGCTTGTGCGCCAGGTCATAGAAGTAGGTGTCGTTGGACCGCATGATCGCCGTATCGAGGTCGACGAAGCCGTCCCCGGTGCGGTTCCAGTTGCGATATTTGTGGTCATAGTTGGGCAGCATGTAGTAACCCGGGTCGAACACCCGGCTCGACGCCGTCACCACGCCGGCGTCCAGACCGGCAATCGCCACCGCCGGTTTGATCGTCGAACCCGGCGGGTACAGACCGCGCAGCACGCGATTGAACAGCGGCCGGTCGATAGAATCACGCAGTTCGGCATACGCCTTGAAGCTGATGCCGGTGACAAACAGATTCGGGTCGAAGCTCGGCTGACTGACCATGGCCAGCACCTCACCAGTACTCGGGTCCAGCGCCACCACCGCACCGCGTCGCCCGCCCAGCGCGGCCTCGGCGGCTTCCTGCAACTTGATGTCAAGGCTCAGGACGATGTCCTTGCCCGGCACCGGGTCGGTACGCTTGAGTACCCGCAGTACGCGGCCCCGGGCGTTGGTCTCGACCTCTTCGTAACCCACCTGACCGTGCAGTTCGGCTTCGTAGAAACGCTCGATGCCAGTCTTGCCAATATGGTGAGTGCCGCTGTAGTTGACCGGATCGAGGGTCTTCAGCTCTTTCTCGTTGATCCGCCCCATGTAACCCACCGAGTGCGCAAAATGCGCGCCCTGCGGATAGTGACGAACCAGTTGCGCCACCACTTCCACCCCGGGCAGCCGGAACTGGTTCACCGCGATCCGGGCGATCTGCTCCTCGGTCAGCTCGAACAGGATCGGCACCGGCTCGAACGGCCGACGCCCCTGGCGCATGCGCTTTTCGAAGATCACCCGGTCTTCCGGCGTCAGCTCCAGCACTTCGACGATCACGTCGAGTACCTGCTGCCAGTCGCCGGAGCGTTCCCGGGTCATACTCAGGCTGAAGCTCGGACGGTTGTCCGCCACCACCACGCCATTGCGGTCGTAAATCAGGCCACGGGTCGGCGGAATCGGCTGGACATGGACGCGGTTGTTTTCCGAGAGGGTCGAGTGATACTCGTACTGAATCACCTGCAGGAAATACAGCCGCGCAATCAGCACACAGATCAGCAGCACCACCGCAATGGCCCCGAACACGACGCGACTACGCACCAGACGGGCGTCTTTTTCGTGGTCCTTGATGCGGATCGGCTGGGACATGAGGGCAGGATTACTTGTGGTAAGGGTGGCCGGACAACACGGTCCAGGCACGATACAACTGCTCGCCGATGAGGATGCGCACCAACGGGTGTGGCAGCGTCAACGGCGACAACGACCAGCGCTGGTCGGCGCGGGCACAGACTTCCGGCGCCAGCCCTTCCGGGCCGCCGACCATGAAATTGACCGTGCGCGAGTCCAGCCGCCAACGGTCCAGTTCGCCCGCCAGCTGCTCGGTGCTCCAGGGCTTGCCGTGCACTTCGAGGGTGACGATCCGCTCGTTGTGCCCGACCTTGGCCAGCATGGCTTCGCCTTCCTGACGGATGAAGCGGGCCACGTCGGCATTCTTGCCACGGGTATTGAGCGGAATTTCCACCAGTTCCAGTGCCAGCTCGGACGGAAGACGCTTGGCGTATTCATGCCAGCCTTCTTCCACCCACTTGGGCATGCGTGAACCGACGGCGATCAGTCGCAGTCGCACAGCGCGGCCCTTACAGCTGGTCTTTGTTGAGCTTGGTGAAGTGCTCGTGGGTGTTTTCCGGGCTGTGGTGCTTGGCGTCCGCCGCACGGCTTTGCTCGGCACCGGCCCACAGGCGCTCCAGGTCGTAGAACTGACGAGCCGAGGCGGTCATCATGTGCACGATCACCAGGTCCAGGTCCAGCAGCACCCAGTCGCTGTCGCCCTTGCCTTCTTCGCCCAGCGGCCTGGCGCCCTGCTTTTTCACTTCTTCGCGAACCTTGTCCAGCATCGCGTTGATCTGGCGGTTGGACGTACCGGTGGCGATGATCATGTAGTCAGTGATGCTCTGCTTGTCGCGCACATCGATGATCTGGATGTCCTGGGCCTTGACGTCTTCCAGGGCGGCCACGGCAATCTTGACCAGCTCGTCACCTTTCAGCGGCTCGCTGGTGTTGACCGGCTCTGGCAGCGGAGCGCTCTTGAACGTGCCTTTGCGCTTTACTTTGGTTTGGTCTTTGTCAGTCATATAAAACTCGTTTTGCTCATGTATTCGGCGTCTCGTCCCACGATGATCGTGTTACTTGAGCACGCCTTGTTCAGTTCGACGCACGGTACAGACCGTGCGCATCGATGTAGGCCAGGACCGCGTCGGGCACCAGGAAACGTACCGACTTACCGCTGGCCAGCAGTTGACGGATCTGGGTGGCGGAGACCGCGAGCGGTGTCTGCCAGACGAATGCAATCTGTCCGCTCGGCCCTTTCAGGGCCAGCGGGTCGCTCACCGAACGCGCTGCCAGCAGGTTGCGCAAGGCATCCGGCGGTTCGCTGTCGGCGTCCGGGCGCTGTAGCACCAGGATGTGGCAATGCTGGAGCAACTCCTCCCAGCGGTGCCAAGTGGGCAGGCCGCAAAATGCGTCCCAGCCCAAAAGCAGAAAAACCTGGGTCCCGGCGGCCATTTCGGCACGCAGCGACTCCAGGGTATCGATGGTCCAGGACGGTTTGTCCCGCTGCAGTTCGCGGGCGTCCACCACCAGCGGCGGCACACCGGCCACCGCACATTCAACCATTGCCAACCGATCCTGCGCCGACACCTGCGGGGTATCGCGATGCGGCGGCCGGGCGCTGGGCATCATGCGCAGCTCATCGAGGGCCAGCGCTTCGGCAACTTCCAGCGCGCCACGCAAATGGCCGACATGCACCGGATCGAACGTACCGCCCAGAACGCCAATGCGCTGGGGACGAGACTTTCTGCCGGACTTCGGCGCTTTCAGGTCGAGGTCGGACAAGTCAGACCGTCGCCTGGCCGCGCAACTGGCCATCACCGACCACGATGTATTTCTCGCAGGTCAGTCCTTCGAGGCCCACCGGGCCACGGGCGTGCAGCTTATCAGTAGAAATGCCGATCTCGGCACCCAATCCGTATTCGAATCCATCGGCGAAGCAGGTCGGGGTGTTGATCATCACCGACGCCGAGTCGACCTGAGCCACGAACTGGCGGGTGTCGGCGAGATTTTCGCTGACGATCGAATCGGTATGGTGGGAGCCGTAATGGTTGATATGTTCGATGGCCTGGTCCAGACCGTCGACCACGCGGATCGACAGAATCGGCGCCAGATACTCGGTGCTCCAGTCTTCTTCGCTGGCCGGCACGGCATCGATGATCGCCCGGGTGCGCTCGCAGCCACGCAGCTCGACGCCTTTTTCGCGGAACTGCTTCGCCATCGACGGCAGGAAACCCTTCGCAACACTTTGATCGACCAGCAGAGTCTCCATCGCGCCGCAGATGCCGTAGCGATAGGTCTTGGCATTGAAGGCAATGCGCTGGGCTTTCGGCAGGTCGGCGTGCTCGCCGACATAGACGTGGCAGATGCCGTCCAGGTGCTTGATCACCGGCACCCGTGCGTCGCGGCTGATGCGCTCGATCAGGCCACGACCACCGCGCGGCACGATCACATCGACGTACTCGGGCATGGTGATCAGCGCCCCAACGGCGGCGCGGTCGGTGGTTTCCACCACTTGCACCACGGCGGCCGGCAGTTCGGCTTCGGCCAGACCGCGCTGGATGCAGGCGGCAATCGCGCGGTTGGAATGAATCGCTTCGGAACCACCGCGCAGGATGGTCGCGTTGCCGGATTTCAGGCACAGGCTCGCGGCATCGATGGTCACGTTGGGACGGGATTCGTAGATGATCCCGATCACGCCCAGCGGCACACGCATCTTGCCGACCTGAATGCCCGACGGACGGAAGCTCATGTCGCGGATCGCACCGACCGGGTCCGGCAGCGCTGCGACCTGACGCAGACCGACGATCATGCCGTCGATGCGCGCCGGGGTCAGTTCCAGACGCTCCAGCAGTGCAGGCTCCAGACCGTTGGCGCGACCGGCGGCCAGATCCTGTTCATTGGCTGCTGCAAGCTCGGCGCGGGCGGCATCCAGGGCATTGGCGGCAGCCAGCAGGGCGCGGTTTTTCTGCGCGGTGCTGGCACGGCCGATGACCCGGGAAGCTTCGCGGGCGGCGCGACCCAATCGGGTCATGTAGTCAAGAACGGACTCAGTCATGGTCTGCTGGGGTCTTGGCAAAGAGGAAAGCGGCAGATTATAGCTGTCGCGTCCCGGGACTAACAGCGGTGACGGGCGGATGGTCGAAATGGACGGCGATTTGCCGATGTTCAGCCGTAATTAAGGCTCGGATTGTTATCATCACGATCTCTTTCACCTGGATAAACACCGTTTGCCATGTCCAACCTGACCGTTCGCGCCCGTACCGAGCGCCTGCCGCTGGGCCTTCCGGACGTTTTTTTCGACCGTGACGCCCAGACGCTTGCCCGGGATCTGCTCGGCAAAGTCATCCGCCATCGCGTCGGCGACCTGTGGCTCAGCGCCCGGATCATCGAAACCGAAGCGTATTACTGCGAAGAAAAAGGCAGCCACGCGTCCCTCGGCTACACGGAAAAGCGTAAAGCTTTGTTTCTGGATGGTGGCCACATCTATATGTACTACGCCCGTGGCGGCGACTCGTTGAACTTCAGTGCCCAGGGGCCTGGTAATGCGGTTCTGATCAAATCGGCCTATCCATGGGTCGACGAGATCAGCGGCCCGGCCAGTCTCGCGCAAATGCTGCTGAACAATCCCGATGCTCAGGGCCACCCGCGCCCCTCGCAGAAACTCTGTGCCGGGCAGACTCTGCTGTGCAAGGCACTGGGACTGAAGGTGCCGGTGTGGGACGCCAAGCGCTTCGACCACGAAATACTGCTGGTGGAGGACACCGGCCCTGCGCCGGGGCACATCATCCAGACCACCCGCCTGGGCATCCCCCGCGGGCGCGACGAGCACCTGATGTATCGCTTCGTCGACGCAGCCTACGCCCAGTGGTGCACCCGGAACCCGTTGCGCCGGGGTCAGGTCGAAGGGCGTGATTACTTTCTGCTGTGAAATTCCCCTCTGCGGTACGCCGACCTGGGACATCAATGAAATGGAGTGCTTTGTATGGGCCCATGGCTCGATAGCGTGACCGGATGGCTGGCCGCCAACCCGCAGTGGCTGGCCGCTGCGGTATTCATCGTGGCCTTAGTCGAGTGCCTGGCGATTGCGGGGATCATCGTTCCCGGCACAGTGCTGCTGTTCGCCGTGGCGGCACTTGCCGGCAGCGGTGCGTTGTCACTGAGCGAGACCCTGTTGCTGGGCTTTCTCGGCGGGATTCTTGGCGACCTGGTTTCGTATTTCCTCGGACGCCACTTCCATCAGAACATCCGGCGCCTGCCGGGCCTGCGTCATCACCCGGAGTGGATGGCCGGCGCGGAGACCTATTTCCAGCGCTACGGTATTGCCAGTCTGCTGGTCGGGCGTTTCATCGGTCCGCTAAGGCCGATGCTGCCAATGGTCGCCGGGATGTGCGACATGCCCTTCCCGCGCTTCGCTGCCGTCAGCCTGCTGGCGGCGGCAGGCTGGAGCATTGCCTACCTGCTGCCGGGCTGGGCCACCGGGGCGGCGATTCGTCTGCCGTTGCCGGAAGGCTTCTGGCTGCAGGCAGGAATCGTCGCCGGCAGCATCGCGGTGATGGTCGGCCTGAGCGCCAACAGCAGCCTGCGCCGCCATCGCCGGGCGACGGTCTGGATCAGCAGCATGAGCCTGTTGATCCTGATCGCGCTGTTCATCGGTTATCCGTATCTGACAGCACTCGATCAAGGCGTCATGGCCCTTGTGCAGGAACACCGCAGTGCGGCGCTCGACGAAGTTGCGGTGGTTTTCACCCTGATCGGCGAATTCCGCAACATGCTGGTGTTCAGCATTCTGCTGACCGGCCTGTTGCTGCTGTGCCGCCAGTGGCGTCAGGCGATCTTCGCCGGCAGTACCTTGCTCGTCACCGCACTGGCCAACACCGGAACCAAACTGTTTTTCGCCCGGGTACGCCCGGAAGTGCTGACCGACCCGATCACCAGTTACAGCATGCCCAGCGGCCACGCGTCCGGGTCGTTCGCGCTGTTTTTGACACTGGCGGTGCTGGCCGGACGCGGGCAACCGCCAAGACTGCGCCTGACCTGGCTGTTGATCGGCTGCATTCCGGCGCTGGCGATTGCTCTGTCACGGGTGTATCTGGGGGCTCACTGGCCGACGGATGTCCTGGCTGGTGCCATGCTCGCCGCCTGCGTCTGCGCAGCGAGCCTGTGGCTGACTCAGCGCCGCTCCCCGCTTGAAGCGATGCCGCAAAAGGTCTGGTGGCTGGTGCTGCCTGCGCTGGTCGCCCTGTTCGGTTTTTTTGTATTGCGGCATTTGCCACACACCTTGTTGCGATATGCCTACTGAGCCCGCGCTCAATGCTCATCGGTGCATCCGGCGCCGGTGAGCGTCATCAAACATTTGGCAAAGCAAATGCTCATGAACAAGTCCGTGTCCCATGCCACATTCCGGCAGCAGCACCACAAACGGACTTGTGAAAAGAACCATGACTTTGACGAATCAATTGAACCCTGTTTCACGGACTGACCGACCGCCAGCTCCGATCAAAATATCCGACCTGAACATCCAATCGGAGCCCCCCCTTCAGGCCTCGGGCCAAAAGCCCGGGCTTGCGGATATCGACACCCTGTTCGGCCCTCTGCGCATTGGAGAGTTCAGCGTCAGTCGGCAGACGCTTCAGGCCTTGGGTGGCCGAATCCACGGGCAAGCCCTCTCGGCGAGCAGCACCTACTTTTCCGAACCTGACCAAGCGTTCATCGATGCACTGGAATTCGATACGACTCAGATCGAACAGCGCATGAGATCCGTTCCCTCACCGGAAAACGCTCAGATCCCGCCCCTGCTGTACGAAATCGTCACCCAGCGCTCTCCCGATGCCCCACCACTCATGCGTGAGATGCCCACCGGTGAGTTCGCTGACGCCATGAACAAGATCAACCACCTGCTGAACGCCACCCAACGCCTGGACATTCGTCGGGACCCGTTGCCCGAACACTTGCCGGACTGGGTCGACAAAACCAAAAGCCGCGGGATGGCCAGCATGGGCGTCGGGCTGCAGGCGTACGGACTCTACAGCGCTTACATCGGCGCCATCGACGCGTTGAAGAAAGGTGACACGACTGAAGCGCTGATCAACCTTGGCGGAGGTCTCTCGGAAATCACTTCACTGGGGGTCGAATACGCCCTGAGCAAGACCGGCGAGCAAATGATCCGCCAGGGATCCATGGCCTTCGAACAATTCGGCAAGACCTCCATGGGCAAGTGGCTGTGTCGTGGAGCCGGGTTGATCGCCAGCGTGCTGACACTGCCCTTCGATATCTATACCGCCATCAAATCCTTCACCGATGCGGCCAAGGCCCAGGGCAAGGAAGCGCAGGACCTGTATGTCACCGGCGGGCTGAGCGTGTTCAGTGGCGCGCTGTCCCTGGCCCTTGGCTGCGCAGCACTGGCGGGATTCCAGGCGGCAGGCCCGGTGGGTATCGCCGCCGCCGCAATCATGATTGTCGGATCAAAAATCTATGGTGCGGTGCGGGCGGTCGACGACATTGACGACTACATCGAACTGACCGTGAACGAACGCTGGCGTGCCGGCTGGTTTGCGTTCACCGGACAGCGTCAGGACAAGGCGCTCATGGATCGCTACCTGATCGCCAAGACCACCGACGACTACGCCAAAGCCCTGAAGACGCGCAGCCTTCGATGGCTGGACAACGAATTCAGGGAAACCGTCGACGTCATTGTCAACGGTCGATTCGAGGTGACGCTGCAACCCACCCGTCTCTATCGTTACCAATGGGACGAAGACAAGGGCGAAACGCCCTACACCATCGAAAACCTGCCCATCATCAAAGACACAGACGACTCGAATGACGCGCGTGACGGTTTACCGGATTCGGATTCCGTCGTCTCCATAACGAAAAGTGACCCTGCCAAAGGGGTTTTCTGGAGTCTGGGCGGTGGCCATGACACGGTGCAGGGTGTTAAGGAAAAGCCGAATTTCTTCAGCTACACCACAGGCCGCAAAACCCTGAGCGGTGGCGACAAGAACGACTCTTTTGTGTTTCAGTCGGCGTCAGAAGCACTCTCGTACGACCCGATCAAGGCCAGCGAACTGTCGGGTGGAGAGGGAATCGATCTATTGTGGCTTCAAGGCACGCACAAGCACCTCGACCATATTCCCGACCCACCCCGCCACCTCGGTTATGACATTGATCTGAAACGCGGAAGGCTGGCGTTGCGCCCCGCGAGCCCGGGACTTGAACCGGTACTGCATTCGACGCTCAAGTCCATCGAAAAGGTCGAGACACTTGCCGGCGCAACCAATCGGGTCATCGGCTCCGATCAGGCGGACATCATTGCAGCCAATGGTAACGATCACGTCGAGGCCGGTGCCGGGGATGATCAGATATCCGTACGTGGTCTGAATGCCACAGTCGATGGCGGTCCCGGCAGTGATATCTATTATCTGGACCCGATGTGCCACAGGATCTCCATCACCGAGGACGGTCTGGAGCCGAGCACGGTCTATCTGGGCGTATCGCTTGAAGCCATCCAGCGCTGGTTCGTCCGGGAGAACGCGCTGGTGATCGAGTCACTTCGAGACGATGATCCTGGGTCGCCCAGGCGTGAACTGATACTGGAGAACGCTTACCGGACCATGGATGGCAAACGCATCCTGCACCACGAAAAATGGGTGTTCATTACCCAGGACGGTTTCCAGTTGCAGCCGGATTGGCCCACCGAGATTCTGCAGTCCGGCGATCTGCCCGTCAGCGTCACCATCCGAACGTCAGGTGTACCCAAGGCGTCTCCGGTGCAGATCAACGATCATCCGCACGTACTGTCGGCTCAAGCACACTCTCACTATTTCGTTTCCCGCCAGATCCGTCGCGCCGCCCTGTTCGCCCCGAAGGACAGCCTCCCTTCGCACAGCACCGTGTACGTCGATTTCGACAGTGAGGAAATTGTCAGGGTCAGCGCCACTTATGTCGTGAGCATCACGGAAATGGAGGCGTTCACATTCCTCGATTACGACAATGTCCATTTCACCCTGACGTTCGCTCGGGGAGCCCGGCTCTCGCTGCATGGAAACGTGATCGGGAACCGGACCCGAAAGAGCGACATGGGCGCCGGCAACATGGCCGCCGGCTGGGCGATGAATCATCCCTTGACCCTGGTGATGCGCGATGGCGTCTCCTACCACCTGGACTTCCCCCGCAATAACTATCTGGAAGATGCAAAGAATCCGGGTTACCGGCTCATTGAAAGCCGAGCCTCACTGCGCGAGCGAGCGGGCCGATACCTGTTCGTCAGCCCCTTTGTCAGCAAGCGCGCCTTGAAGAATACCCCGCAACGGGTCGACTTTCTGGCCACCGAGCACAACGCGACCTATTGGCTGGAAGGAAGATCGGCAAGCTATGAGCTTTTCCCCGCCAGCAATCTCTCCATCCGCCTGTCCACCGCCGAAGCTGACGTCAGACTCTCCGGTTCATCCACCTGGCTCATTCACACGCATCTCCTGCCGGAAAAAATCACCCTGCGCGACCTGAGCATCAAGAACGACCTGATCAAAATCGGCAGCGTTCACATTCACCTGCCGGACAGTAACGATCCACTATTGCCCCTGGAAACCGTCGAGGTAGCGATCTCGTCCGGGAACCGTTACCGGATCAATAACCTGTTCGAGGTGATTGGTCTCTGCGTGGCGGATGCTCGGGCGTACTCGACAATCGATGCGCTTGTTCAGGACGCGAGGGACCACCAGCATCGCGACGAACTTGAAAACACTGATTTGCAGGTTCTGAACCTGCGCTTGCGCGATGCCACTTCCGGCAGGATTTTCTACAACGTTGCCACCGACACCTGGAGACTCGAAAGCGAGCCGTCCCGTGTGATATCGGCCGAACACCTGTCCATCGTCAAGGAATGACACCATGCGCCCCAAACCACCCTCAATGCCAACCCCGTCCAGGATCGACACGTCCGCCGACCCGTCGATTCAACCTCACCGGCTGCAGCCACAGGGGCAGATACCACCGTCACATGATTCACTTTCCGATCCGGTCATATCAGTCAATCGCCCCCCGGGGCATCAACTGCCATCCACCGCTATCACCACCCCTTCCAGAGTCGAGTTCTCGGACTTGCCTGAGCGGTCCCGGGAATCGGCAACCCTGTTGAGCCGCTATCTGTTGAGCCCCGGCTTGCTGCGCAACATGCAACCGGCCAATGAAGAGGGCTTGCGTTATGTCGTCGGACGCAAGTTCGTCGATGTCAAAGACAGCGGCACCGTGCATGTGGAGTTCGACCCGAACCTGGGCACGTATCGGGCCATGGATCTGTACCGAAAGCTTGCGCCGGGACCTGCGCTCTACAGAAACGCCGGCGAATCAACCTGGAGCCCTGCTCGACAGAGCGATACAGCCCATCCGCTCAAACGACCGAGTGCGGATAACCGTGCCGCAGAGTCGGCGGTGCCGACAAGACAGCCGCGAATCACGTTGGTGCCAGCCCAGTTGAAAGCAGCCACGTCCGAACTGCTGGGTACGCATTTCGCAAGGCTGTACCCGCAGATGACTCACGGTGAGCGGGTCATGCAATTGCGTTCATACAACCTTTCTCCGCTCCAGCACGTTCGACTGCGCGACGATCTGATCGCCCATCCGTCAGAGCTCCCGGAATGGGTCGTGCAGCACAAGACACGATCCCTGAACACTGACGACCCTGGACGCTACGACGCGCTCCATCAGGAAATAGAACCCCTGCTCCTTCCCCTGAGAAACGGCAAGCTGCTGCTCAGTCGTCTGGGCGATTATGGTGATTTCAGCGAGAGCGTCAGCCGCGAATTTCTCGACGGATTCATTGCGAAGCTGGGGTACCTGCGCAACGACAGCGACTGCCTGTACCGGACGGACATTCCGGCCCTGTTCCGGGCTGATGAACGGACACCGTTCGAGTTCTACAACGATGACCGGATGTTGCCGCGATTGAAGCATCCTCGTGGAGCAACCACCGAGAAACCGGTCAGCGCAACCGTCAGCCTGAAACTGGTTCATGCATATGCCGGCAAAGGCATCGATTCGCCCGATCCGGTATACCTGCTCTACAACAACCAGAAAAACAAGTACCCCGGACGCAAGCCCGGCGATCCCGACAATGAGTCAGGGGAATCTGACAATGACTGGTCCGAAGCGTCGGACGTAGAGCTCGACCCCGAACGCAATTACGAAACCGTCCGGCACGATCAAAAGATCATATTCGCCTACATCATCGACACACGAAAAATGGAAGTCGTTCTAAGAGAGGAGAATCACCTGCTCAATGCCGCGGCCAGGGACAAGGGTGCGTGGTTCCCGGAGGATGAGCTTGAGGCGCTGATTTCAGCATCGAAACGGGGCATCGATTCGAATCGCCTCTGGCTGCTCGACTCGACCCTGACTCGCGCCGCAAAAGTCGAAGACATTGCTTATGAGGCCGGATATCAGTCACGAATGGACATGGAAGAGCGAACCCATCGAGGCGCCTACAATCGATACGAATATGATGCTCTGATCGACAAGGCAGCCCAGGCCGGCAAACCGATACTGACACTGGGCAAGGACAAGGAGTGGTTCGCCAACGACATCATCTGGCCGCAATAGCGATTTCGACTCTAGGCAAACAACTCGCCCTGCAACTCGTCGAGCAGCGCCTGGATCGCATCCAGTCGCTGCTGCGGGTCATCGAGTTGCAGCAAGTCGATCTTGTCTTCCTCGGCAAACGGCAGCAGATACGCCAGCTGATTGGCCAGCGACTGCTGCCCTGCCGCTTCGGTGCCCATGTTCAGCGCCTCAACCATCGGATGCTCGGCCAGAGCCTTGAGCAACGCCACCAGATCGGCGTCCTCATCCTGCAAGGGTTGCTCAGGCTCTTCGTCCAGCCACTCGACCTCGGCGACGATCAGTTGATCGCGCTGCACTTCGGTGCGCTGCACGATGAACCGGCGTCCGCCCTGCACCCGAATGCCCAGCAGTCCGTTGTCCTGCTGCTGGAAGTCAGTGATCCGCGCTTCGCAACCGACCATGGCGAAACCTTCGGGGGCAGCGCCGACTTCATGGCCTTCGAGAATGCACACCACGCCGAAACCACCGCCCTGTTTCATGCAGCGGCCGATCATGTCCAGGTAGCGCGCCTCGAAGATCTGCAAATCCAGGTTGCAGCCGGGAAACAGCACCGTGTTCAGCGGAAAAAGCGGCAGACTCATAGACATTTCCTTACACCACCATCGACACCGCCAACGGCAGGAACACCGCCGTGGCCACGCCCATCAGACTCATTGCCAGTGCCGCGAAGGCGCCGCACTCGTCACTTTCCTGCAACGCCACCGACGTGCCGACCGCATGCGCCGTCATGCCCAGCGCCATGCCACGCGCCTCGGGACTGTGCACACCGAGGCGGGTCAACAACGCCGGGCCGAAGATCGCGCCGATCACCCCGGTGATCAACACGAACACTGCGGCCAATGCCGCGACACCGCCAATCTGCTCAGCCACCAGCATCGCGATGGGTGAGGTCACCGATTTGGGTGCCATGGTCATCAGGATCATATGATCGGCACCAAACCACCAGCCCAGCGCCACACCCATGCCCGTGGCGACCACCCCGCCTATCACCAGCGTAGTAAAAATCGGCCAGAACAATTGGCGGATGCGCCGCAGATTCAGATACAGCGGCACCGCCAGCGCGACGGTTGCCGGGCCCAGCAGAACGCTGAGGATCTCCGTGCTTTTGCGATACTCGACGTAAGTCAGGCCGCAACCGACCAACACGCCGATCACCAGCAGCATCGACACCAGCACCGGTTGCAGAAAGATCCAGCGGGTTTTCTCGAACGCCGCCAGTACCAGTTGGTAAGCCCCCAAGGTGATACCGATGCCGAACAGCGGGTGATGAATCACCGAAGCCCAGGCGCCTTGCCAGTCAAACAGCATCAGGATTCCTCCGAATGCGGTGCGTGGCGCTTGACCAGGCGCTGCATCAACACCCCGGCGAAAGCCATGGACAGAATCAGCGACACCACCAGCGCACCGACGATCGCCCAGAAATCCGCGGCAATCGCCGTGGCATAGACCATCACGCCCACCGCCGGCGGCACCAGCAGCAACGGCAGGTAACGCAGCAGACTGCCGGCCGCAAGATTCAGCGGCTCGCCGACTTCACCGCGCACGATCAGGAATGCCAGCAACAGCAAAAGGCCGATGATCGGCCCCGGCAGCACCGGCAACAGCAAATGATTGAGGGCCGTGCCGAGCAATTGAAACAGCACCAGCCACGTCAGGCCGCGTAGCAACATCCGTCATCTCCGTCTTACTTTCCAACCCGCAAGTCGTCGGCATTATAAGCACGCCTGCGCTATGGATCGGCATTCGCCAAAAGCATGGTCGGTTGACCTGAGCAAATCGCCATGATGATCTACAGTGGTTCGCAGGGCGGTCAAATCCCCCACCTGAAAAACTATAAAACCGATGAACCCAAGGAGAGTCTCAATGCCCTATGTTCCAGTTGCAGAGCTCAAAGATTATGTCGGCAAGGAACTCGGACGTTCCGAATGGCTCACCATCGATCAGGAGCGCATCAACCTGTTCGCCGAAGCCACCGGGGATTATCAGTTCATCCATGTCGACCCGGTCAAAGCCGCGCAAACGCCATTTGGCAGCACCATTGCACACGGTTTCCTGTCGTTGTCGCTGATCCCCAAACTGATGGAAGACATCCTGATCCTGCCGCAAGGCGTGAAGATGGTGGTCAACTACGGTCTGGACAGCGTGCGTTTCATCCAGCCGGTCAAGGTCAACTCCAAAGTCCGGCTCAAGGTCGACCTCGGCGAAGTGACCGAAAAGAAACCCGGCCAGTGGCTGCTCAAGGCCACCGCCACCCTGGAGATCGAAGGCTCGGACAAACCGGCCTACATCGCCGAACCGCTGTCGCTCTGCTTCGTCTGAGTGCCGGGATGCGAAGCCGCTCACGCGGTTTCGCATCCACTCCTCCCTGCCGGCTGTATAAGGTCACATAGCTGCGGCATACTCGGTCGCCTAATTGCCCGGATCCCGCTATGCGCCAACTTGCTGCTCTTGCACCGCTTGCCCTGACCCTGATGCTCACCGCTTGCGGCGACGGCGAATCGCTGTTGCCCCCGGACGCACGCCTGCCCGACGGCGGACGCTATCGCGGCGAGCTGGTCAACGGTCTGCTGCAAGGCCAGGGCCGGGTCGACTACCCCAACGGCAGCTGGTACGCCGGCACATTCGACAAGGGGCAGTGGCACGGTCAGGGCGAATGGCACGGCAGCAACGGCGAAGTCTATCGCGGCAATTTCCAGCAAGGCCTGTTCGACGGCCAGGGCACGCTGACCACCCACGGCGGCAGCTACACCGGCGGCTTCAAGCTCGGCCGGCGCGAGGGCGAAGGCACCCTGAAGGAAAACGCGATGACCTATCGCGGCGAATTCAAGGACGATCAGTATTCCGGCCTGGGTCGCCTGGAACTCGACGACGGCAGTTCCTACCAGGGTCAGTTCGCCCACGGCAAACCCAACGGTGAAGGCCAGCGCGGCGACGCCAGCGGCAATCAGTTCAGCGGCCACTTCATCAATGGCCAGCTCGAAGGCAACGGTACCTTCAACAGTGCCGACGGCGACATCTATGTCGGTGGCTTCAAGAACAATCAACTGCACGGCAAGGGCCGCTACGAGAACGCCGACGGCGACGTCTGGCTCGGCCAGTTCAAGGAAGGCGCGCTGACTGGCAAGGGCGAACTGATCGGTGCCGACGGCAGCCATTACATCGGTTATTTCAACGACTGGCGTTTCAGTGGCCAGGGCCGCTTGAATCTGTCCGACGGCAGTTTCTACATCGGCGGTTTCGACAGCGACAGCTACGCGGGACGCGGCACGCTGGTGCTGACTGACGGCACCGTGCTCAGCGGCACCTGGATCAATGGCCAGCGCGTGCGCGATGCAGACGGCAAATTGCTGCCCGACACCCTCGAACTCGGCCTGCTGGCCCAGGGCCGCCTGCTCGACGAAGCCTTGGCCAACGTGCCGGCCTCGACCCCGGCGGTAGAGTTGTACACCCTGACCCTCGGCGGCGACGGCAAGCAAAGCGTGTTCCTGCGCGAATCCGACTACGTGGCCAACATGCTCGCCAGCCGTTTCGGCGCCTTTGGCCAGATTCGCCTGGTCAACCATCGCGATCACCTGGGCGATCGACCGATGGCCACCCGCGAAAACCTGCGCCGAGCAGCACTGACCCTGGCCGAACGCACTGGCCCGGAAGACCTGGTGTTTATCTATCTGACCAGCCACGGCACCGCCGAACACGAACTGGTCCTCGATCAGCCGCGCATGGAGCTTGCCGACCTGCCCGCCGACGAACTCGCCGCCGTGCTCGCGCCGCTGAAAAACCGCGACAAGATCATCGTGATTTCCGCGTGCTATTCCGGTGGTTTCATTCCGGCGCTGAAGGACGAAAGAACGCTGATCATGACCGCCTCGCGCGCCGACCGCGTGTCATTCGGCTGCTCCGAGGAGGCCAACTTCACCTATTTCGGCGATGCCCTGTTTGCCCAGGCACTGAACCAGACCGACGACCTGGAGCAAGCCTTCAAACTGGCCAAGGCCACGGTTGCCGAGCGCGAGCTGGCGGACAACTTCGAAGCTTCTGAACCGCAGATCTGGGCACCGAAAACCGTGCTTGCGCACTGGCAGCTACTGCGCAAGCAACAGGCGAGAAAAGCGTTGCAAAGTGCTGCGTTGAACGACGGAGCGACAAACAGCAACTAAGCTGAACAGTATCAAGGGAGAGACACTATGTACTTGACGCCTCAGCATGTATTGCTTGCCGGAGCCACCGGGCTGACCGGTGAACATCTGCTCGACCGTTTGCTCAACGAGCCGACGATTACCCGTGTCCTGGCCCCTTCACGCCGGCCGCTGGCCGAACATCCGCACCTGGAAAACCCGGTCGGTGATCCACAGACGTTCCTTCCACAACTGGCCGGCCGGGTCGACATCGCCTATTGCTGCCTCGGCACCACCATCAAGCAGGCCGGCTCCGAAGAGGCGTTTCGCGCCGTGGATCTGGACATGGTCGTAGCATTCGCCAAGCGTGCCCGGGAAATGGGCGCACGACACCTGATCGTGATCAGTGCCCTGGGGGCCGATCGCCGATCCTCGATTTTCTACAACCGGGTCAAAGGCGAGATGGAATATGCATTGCGCGCGCAGGACTGGCCGCAACTGACCATTTGCCGGCCATCGCTGTTGCTTGGCGAACGCAGCGAGCCACGCCTGGGCGAACAACTGGCCGCCCCCTTCTCGAAACTGATTCCCGGCAAGTACCGCGGCATCGAAGCCTGCCAACTGGCCCGTGCCATGTGGCGCCTTGCGCTGGAAGAACAGGACGGGGTGCGGATCGTCGAGTCGGATGAGTTACGCAAACTCGGCAAGTAAGCTCCCTCACCCGGCAGTTCAACGCGGATCCGGACGGCCATTTCCAATGGAGTCCGAGGATCTCGCGTTGAACGGCCCGACAGTTGAAACGAACTGAATCGAATCAGTAACCACGTCCTATCTATTTACCTCATTCGCCTTCCCTTCCATGGATAACGTGCCTGCCGGCACGCCTGCGCCTGCTGTCATCCCCACATGAGACGGCAGCACGTCGGGCAATCATTGAAAGGATTCCCAGATGGCACCCAAAAACCCAACGCCGAAAAACACCGGCACACCCCACAACCCCGTTGATTCATCACCCCCTCCGTCAGTTCCGCGTTTTGAGATCCCGGGGCTGGTTCGCCTCGAAGGACCGGAACTCTCTCTGCCCAACCAGCAACCGGGAACCACACTGCCCGCCGTTACAAGCGACAGATTGCCCGCGATGCAGGTCAGGGACTTGGTAAACCCTGTCGCCGAGAACCCCGGAACCTCGCTCCTCGATCCCCGCTCGACCGAATCGATTCGCCAGTATGAAGTGCCACCCCAGGCAAGACCCCTTTTGCCTGCCGTGGGGCCCGAAGGGTTACGCGTCCACAAAGGGCGCATTTACGCCGAGGTGCAGTACACCTCGACCGCAACGGTCATGGTGGCCTGGGACGAGAGCATCGGAACCTACCGCCCCATCCTTCCACAGGAAGCGCACCCCTCTGGCCCTGCCCTGCACTTCGACCCCGAGAGCAATACCTGGCGGATCGGCAGGCCGCAAATTGTCAGCCGTTCGATTGAACCGACGATACATCAGCCGGTAGTCGACGCAGACGACAGCCTGGCACAGGCATTCCAGCCACAACCGGGGCGACCGCCTCAGCCGCAATCGGTCACTCCCGTCGTGTACGTCGATACCCGACATTACGTATGGGACGAAGCCACCCGCCATCACCATGGTTATGTGCTCATGCACCGAAAAATGCGGCTGGACGACTCGGTTGGCCCTCCGTTGCACCACGCGTTCAGGGACGATAGCGGCGCGTTCGTCAGTGTCGAACCCCCCGCTCACCCCATCGATCAGCCAGCCGAACTGCTGCCTGCCTGGACAGATCGCGACATCTGGGATCTCTACGGCATACAGGGTGCAGACATCGCCCGTTTTCGCGCCGAAGCAGAGCGCACCGGCAGGAAACCTCAGTGGGCCCATGTTCGCGCACGACGGATGGAAAACACCTACCTGTTTGACGAGCTACGTCGCTGGCTGGGGCCGGAGATGGACCGCAACATGTTCAACCGCCTCCTGGACCATCAGAAACGCCCCCCTGCCAAGTGGGCCGAACATCTCGAAACCGTCACTTTGCACCGCCCCGCACCACCCCCTCGAACGCCTTTACCAGAGCTGCCGACGCCCGACTCGTTGCCGCGCCTGTCGAAACCCGGCACACCAGAAAACCCGGACGCCACACCGGTTTACGGTGACAAGAGTCACTACACCTGGGATCTCGAAAAACCAGACCCTCATGGTTACGTCGAAATGCGGCGCAAACCTGGCCTGGACGACAGTCACGGCCCGCTCACTCAAGTGGCGTTCCCCGAAGGATCCGGCCTGACTGTCGTCAGGCCTGTGAAGTATTCAGCGGAACAACGGGCATTCCGACCCTACTGGCGGGACATCGATATCTGGAACCTGTACAGGATCGAAGGAGACGACCTCGTGCGCTTTCGTCGGGACGTTGCGATCTCCGGGAAACCACCCGCATGGATCAAACAACGTGAAGCGCCTTCCCGGCGCGAACAGTTGATCGAATACCTGCGGTTGTGGACACGCCCTTATTCTCAGCTCGACTCAAAGGAACAGGTCATTGCCCGCTTCCAGCCGTACAATCTGTCCACCCTGCAACTGGCGCGACTGTGCAAGGAGATATCGCCGACCGGGCAGTTCAAGAATCTGATCAACGATGAGCTGCCCATGTGGGCAATGACACATCGAGATCGCACGCGACTCGTAGCCAATCCAAAACTCTACGAGCCGTTTCTGCCGGAAATTCGTGCCGAAATGATCAGATTGAGAAATCAGGGGGCAGGCACCAGCATTCTGAAAGCCAGCCTGACGGCCCCCTTCTTTCAAGAATTGCTGGTACACAGTGGCTATAAACGCAACAAGCATAATTACCTGTACAGAACCGACATCCCCGCCGTGTTCAAAGTAGACGAGCGGATGCCCTTCGAAATTGCCCGGCCCGCCGCCATGGTTCCACAACGGTTATCGACCGTAGGCTCCACGAGCGAGACTCCCGTCAGCGCGGTGTTCAGTCTCAAGACTGCCATGGATTTCGCGAATGAGGTCGTCCGGACAGAGGATCCGCTGGCGGGTAGCGAATCGCGCCAGAACAGTCACGCCGGCCTGGCGCCCCACCCGCGACGTATCAGATTCTGCTACCTGCTCGACACTCGCAATGTGGAGGTCGTTCCGGGACAGGAAAATCGCGCCTACAATCCAATGCGGCCCAACCAGAGCCTCGCTGACGGCAAAATCCTGTTCCCGAGCATGAAAATGGAGGGGCATGTCTCGACGTCTCCGATCGGGCTCACCTCCAGACGCGTCTGGCTCGTCAACTCGACCATGACCCGCGCGGCCACCGTGGAGGATATCTATCTGCAGGCACAGTCACGCGCCACCGGATCGAATCAGAACCACACTGACGCCATCGAGGCCCGCACGCGTGCAGGAGACTTGAACCGTGACGAATATGACGCGCTGATCGATGAAGTGGCGAGCGCCGGCAAGCGCGTTATCGAGTTGCCGACGGGACAGGACATCTTCTCCGACGACATCGTCTTTCCACCCGAAACGATCACGTTGTAGGCAGTTTCAATGGCTCGATCCTGCGTGGTCGAGCCATTGATTTTCACAGCCCGCCAGTGGCCTGAAACCCTACGCCCAGCACCGTCAGCAACGACAACGGCAACAGCAGCGTATCGAGCAATGCGCTGGCCGGCAGATCCACTGCGGGATAGCTCGGCGCTTCGGCGCCGAATCGATCCATCGCGCAACAGCCACCATTCATGGCGTACAAGTCCAGTCGGGTGCCGGAATACACCACCGGCGCGCCGGGCTTGGCGGCATCGAGCGTGCGCGCCGTGGCACAGCCGGTCAGTTGCAAGATCAGCAGGATCGCCAGCAGCTTATTCATCGCTGCTCAGATGGTGTTCGCCCCAACGCGGCAGCATGTCCTGGGGAATGCCCAGCAGATTGAGAATCCGCGCCACCACGAAATCGATCAGGTCATCGATGGTCTGCGGCTGGTGATAGAAACCTGGCGAGGCCGGCAGGATGGTCACGCCCATGTTCGACAGCTTGAGCATGTGCTCCAGATGAATGCTCGAATACGGCGCTTCGCGTGGCACCAGAATCAACTGGCGACGTTCCTTCAGCGTCACGTCTGCTGCCCGTTCGATCAGGTTGTTGCAGGCGCCGGTGGCGATGGCCGACAGCGTACCCGTCGAGCACGGCACCACCACCATCGCCGCCGGTGCCCCGGATCCCGAGGCCACCGGCGACATCCAGTCTTCCTTGCCGTACACGCGGATCTGCCCGGCAGCGGCACCGGTGTATTCAGTGAGGAACGCCTGCATCAACTGCGGCTTGGCCGGCAGCGACACATCGGTCTCGGTGGCCATGACCAGTTGCGCGGCCCTGGAGATCAGGAAATGCACCTCGCGATCCTCGCGCACCAGACAATCCAGCAGGCGCAAGCCGTACTGGGCGCCGGACGCGCCGGTCATCGCCAGCGTGATGCGTTCAGGGCCATTGCTCTGCAGACGAGTGTTCATTTCAGCGCCTCGGCGAGTTTGCCGTGCAGGCCGCCGAAGCCGCCGTTGCTCATGATCACTACATGAGTGCCGGGCTGGGCCTGGCTCTTGACGCGTTCGATGATGCCTTCCAGCGAATCGCTGACGATCGACGGCACAGTGCACAACGCGGCGGTGCCTGCCAGATCCCAGCCGAGGTTGGCCGGGGCGTACCAGATCACTTGATCGGCATCGACCACGCTGTCCGGCAGGCCGTCACGGTGCGCGCCGAGCTTCATCGAGTTGGAGCGCGGTTCGATGATCGCGATCAGCGGCGCATCGCCAATGCGTTTGCGTAGACCGTCGAGGGTGGTGGCAATCGCGGTCGGGTGGTGAGCGAAATCGTCGTAGATGGTGATGCCGCGCACTTCCGCGACTTTTTCCATCCGGCGTTTGACGCTCTTGAACGCACTCAAACCGGCAATACCCATCGACGGCACAACCCCGACGTGACGCGCGGCGGCCAGAGTGGCCAAAGCGTTGGCGACGTTGTGCTGCCCCGTCAACTCCCACTCGACGACGCCTTGGGACACGCCCTCGAACATCACTTCGAACGCCGAGCCGTCGTCTTTGAGCAATTTGACCTGCCACTGACCGCCGGCACCGGTGGTTTGCACCGGGGTCCAGCAGCCCATCTCGATCACGCGCTGCAAGGCCGGCTCGGTGGTCGGGTGGATCACCAGGCCTTCGCTCGGAATGGTCCGCACCAAGTGGTGGAACTGCCGCTCGATGGCCGGCAGGTCAGGGAAGATGTCAGCGTGATCGAACTCGAGGTTATTGAGGATCGCCGTGCGCGGACGGTAATGGACGAACTTCGAACGCTTGTCGAAGAACGCGCTGTCGTATTCGTCGGCCTCGATCACGAAGAACGGCGTGCCGCCCAGACGCGCCGACACCGAGAAGTTCTGCGGAACGCCACCGATCAGGAAGCCCGGGCTCATGCCGGCATGCTCCAGTACCCAGGCGAGCATGCTGCTGGTGGTGGTCTTGCCATGAGTACCGGCAACCGCCAGCACCCAGCGACCTTGCAACACGTGATCCGCCAGCCACTGCGGGCCGGATACATACGGCAGGCCTTTGTTCAGCACATATTCCACTGCCGGGTTGCCGCGGGACATGGCATTGCCGATCACCACCAGATCCGGTGCCGGATCAAGCTGGGCCGGGTCGTACCCCTGAGTCAGCTGAATGCCCTGGGCTTCGAGCTGGGTGCTCATCGGCGGATAGACGTTGGCATCGGAGCCGGTCACGTGATGGCCCAGCTCTTTGGCCAGAACCGCCATCGAGCCCATGAAAGTCCCGCAGATACCCAGAATATGAATGTGCATAGTCGACCTCGTAAAACATGGCCGCAGGTTAGCGCAGGGAGGGGGAAATCGCACTCTTTAGCTGATCACCCGACATGATCGTTCCCACGCTCTGCGTGGGAATGCAGCACAGGACGCTCTGCGTCCAAAAGCGGACGCAGAGCGTGGGAGCGATCGGCAGGAGTATTCAGGCGGTTCGGGCAATCCCGTGCTTGCGCAACTTTCTATAGAGCGTATTGCGGCTCACGCCGAGCTGTTGCGCCGTGTGGGTCATGTGCCAGCGCGTGTGTTCCAGCGCATTGAGCAACGCCAGCCGCTCGGCATCTTCCAGTGGATGTTCGGACGACGCTTCATCGACGTTGACCAGCAGCGGCTGCACCTGCCGGAGCATCGCCGGCAAGTCCTCCAGCCCGATCCGCCCTTCATCGCACAACGCCGCCAGTGTGCGCAGCACATTGCGCATCTGCCGCACATTGCCCGGCCAGTTGAACCCGAGCAAAGCCCGGCGCGCCGGCTCGTCAATCAGGATCCTTTCCCCGCCCGCCTCTTCGGCCAGCAGAAAATCCAGCAACTGCGACTTGTCACTGCGCTCGCGCAACGGCGGCAGCGCCACTTCCAGCCCGTTGAGCCGGTAATACAAATCCTCCCGGAAACTGCCGCCGCCAACCCGTTCCAGCAAATTGCGGTGAGTGGCACTGATGATCCGCACGTTGACCGCTTCGGGCTCGCCACCGATCGGCACCACCTGCCGGTCTTCCAGCACTCGCAACAGCCGGGTTTGCAGTGCCAGCGGCATGTCGCCGATTTCATCGAGAAACAACGTACCGCCATCGGCCTGCTGCAGCTTGCCGCGCATGCCGTCCTTGCGCGCACCGGTGAAACTGCCGCCGCGATAGCCGAACAACTCGCTCTCGATCAGGCTTTCAGGTATCGCTGCGCAGTTGAGGGCAACGAAAGCCTTGCTCGCACGCTGACTGGCCTGATGCACAGCCTTGGCAAATGCTTCCTTGCCGGAGCCTGTCTCGCCATTGATCAGCAGCGGCACGTCGCGCTCGAACACCCGCAGGGCCTTGCGAAAAGCCGCTTGCAGCCCGGCGTCGCCCAGGCAAATGCCGGACAGGCGCGGCGCCTCGGGAACTGCCGGTTTCGGCAGCACGGGAGACGGCTTGCGCGCTTCTGCGCGCAACACCGCAAACAGATGCCGCCCGTCTCGGGTGCGCAGCGGCCAGCTTGCGCTGGCATGGGCACTGGCGCGCCCCAGCAACTCATCCAGCGAACAATCGAAAAACGCCTCCACCGGTTTACCGAGCAAACCACCACGAATGTGTCCCAGCAGATTCAATGCGCTCTGATTGACCGCACTGATCCGCCCTTCCCCGTCAAACGCCAGCAGCCCTTCGCTGAACAGCCCGACGGATTCGGCCTGGAGATGGAAACGCAGCAACCATTGATTATCGAAACAGCGCAGGAAATAGCAGCTCTCGATCATCTTCGCCGACAGATTGACCAGCGCCATGGTGTGGAACTGGCTCTGGCGCGAAACGTCCGGCCGCGCCGAGGACACGTCGAGCACCGCCAGCAAGTCGCCGTGGGGGTCGAACACCGGGCTCGCCGAGCAAGTCAGGCCGGTGTGGCGCCCGCGAAAGTGTTCGTCCTGATGGATGGTCAAAGCCTGACGTTCAACCAGGCAAGTGCCGATACCGTTGGTGCCTTCGCAGGCCTCGCTCCAGTCGGAACCCAGCCAGAGGCCGGCGCGTTCGAAGATCTTGCGTTCGGCGGGAGCCGTGACGCAGTTGAGGATCACCCCGCGCGCATCGGTCAGCAGCACCGCGTGTCCGGCGCCGGAGAGTTGTTGATGCAGGCTGCTCATTTCGTTGCCGGCGATCTGCAACACCTGCTGCAGCCGTTCGCGGCTTTCGAGGACGCGTCCGTGCTCGAGCACGGTCGGCGCCATGGTCAGGGCCGGGTCGAGGTGATAGTCCTCAAGACAACGCAGCCACGAGCGGGCAATCGACGGGTCGGCACCGGGGCCATGCAGGTGCGGCTTGCCCTGGGTGACGGTAAGAACCTGTTGGGCATGGCGACTCAAATGGTTGTCGTGCATTTCTTATTATTCTCCCCGAGGCTCATCGGCCCATGCGTGAAGTGGTGCCCAGCATCCTCCACCCCACCGGTCTTTGCAATGCTGGCAAGACCGCCCGGTCACGGGTTGTGCCAGAAGCGGTACAAACTGTCACTCAAGCTGTACCGATACCGTCACAGACGCTTGCCACTTGTCCGACACAAACCTCGCAAGGCCTTGATTTGCCTGACCTGCACGGCAGTGGCCCGCCCTTTGCTCTACGCTTATGGCAAGCGCTCATGCGCGTTTCTCTAATAAGTACAAAGCCAAGGAGAACATCATGCGTTACGCCCACCCCGGTACTGAAGGCGCCAAAGTCTCGTTCAAGAGCAAGTACGGTAACTACATCGGCGGCGAGTTCGTCGCGCCTGTCAAAGGTCAGTACTTCACCAATACCTCGCCAGTGAATGGCCAGCCGATTGCCGAATTCCCGCGCTCCACGGCCGAAGACATCGAAAAGGCCCTGGACGCCGCCCACGCCGCTGCCGATGCCTGGGGCTCCACTTCCGCCCAGGCCCGCTCGCTGATTCTGCTGAAAATCGCCGACCGCATCGAACAGAACCTCGAAACCCTGGCGATCACCGAAACCTGGGACAACGGCAAAGCCATCCGCGAAACCCTCAACGCCGACATCCCGCTGGCCGCCGACCACTTCCGCTATTTCGCCGGGTGCCTGCGCGCCCAGGAAGGCAGCGCTGCCGAGATCGATGGCAATACCGTCGCTTATCACATCCATGAACCGCTGGGCGTGGTCGGCCAGATCATCCCGTGGAACTTCCCGATCCTGATGGCCGCGTGGAAACTCGCCCCGGCCCTGGCCGCCGGCAACTGCGTGGTGCTCAAACCTGCCGAGCAAACCCCGCTGGGTATCAGTGTGCTGCTGGAGCTGATCGGCGACCTGCTGCCGCCGGGCGTGCTCAACGTGGTGCAAGGGTTCGGCAAGGAAGCCGGCGAAGCCCTGGCCACCAGCAAGCGCATCGCCAAGATCGCGTTCACCGGCTCGACGCCGGTCGGCTCGCACATCATGAAGTGCGCCGCCGAAAACATCATTCCGTCCACCGTGGAACTGGGCGGCAAGTCGCCGAACATCTTCTTCGAAGACATCATGCAGGCCGAGCCAAGCTTCATTGAAAAAGCCGCCGAAGGCCTGGTGCTGGCGTTCTTCAACCAGGGCGAAGTCTGCACCTGCCCGTCCCGTGCACTGGTTCAGGAATCGATCTATCCGCAGTTCATGGAAGCGGTGATGAAGAAGGTCAGCCAGATCAAACGTGGCGACCCGCTCGACACCGACACCATGGTCGGCGCCCAGGCGTCCGAACAGCAATTCGACAAGATCCTGTCGTACCTGGAAATCGCCAAGGGCGAAGGTGCCGAGTTGCTGACCGGCGGCAAGGTGGAAAAACTCGAGGGCAGCCTGGCGACCGGGTATTACATCCAGCCGACCCTGCTCAAGGGCACCAACAAGATGCGTGTGTTCCAGGAAGAAATCTTCGGCCCGGTGGTGAGCATCACCACCTTCAAGGACGAAGCCGAAGCCCTGGCCATCGCCAACGACACCGAGTTCGGCCTCGGCGCCGGCCTCTGGACCCGCGACATCAACCGCGCCTATCGCATGGGCCGCGCCATCAAGGCCGGTCGTGTGTGGACCAACTGCTACCACCTTTACCCGGCGCATGCCGCGTTCGGCGGGTACAAGAAGTCCGGCGTCGGCCGTGAAACCCACAAGATGATGCTCGACCACTACCAGCAGACCAAAAACCTGCTGGTGAGCTACGACATCAATCCGCTGGGCTTCTTCTAAAAAACCGGGCGACACCGAACTATCGGTGTCGCCCTTTTAATTGCTATCGCTGGCAAGCCAGCGATGGCGTCCTTAATGACACAACACGAAGCCTGGCCGCTCTGGCACGGGCCTTGCGTACCCGTCATTCAGGATTTGCCTGAACACCGCCGCTGCGTGAACAGCATCCATCCACTCAAACCCTGCACCCGAAAGTCCAACAGATCGAACAATAAAAAAGACAGAGAGGACTTATGACTTCCACCACACAGCTCAAACCCACACTCGGCACCCTGCATCTGTGGGGCATCGCCGTCGGCCTGGTGATTTCCGGCGAATACTTCGGCTGGAGTTACGGCTGGGGCACGGCGGGAACCCTGGGTTTCCTGGTCACGGCCCTGATGGTTGCGACCATGTACACCTGCTTCATCTTCAGTTTCACCGAACTGACCACCGCGATTCCCCACGCGGGCGGGCCGTTTGCCTACAGCCGCCGGGCCTTTGGCGAGAAAGGCGGGTTGATCGCCGGGATCGCCACGCTGATCGAATTCGTGTTCGCCCCGCCGGCCATCGCCATGGCCATCGGCGCCTATCTCAATGTGCAATACCCGGAGCTTGATCCGAAAGTCGCGGCGGTCGGCGCGTATTTCGTGTTCATGACCCTGAACATCCTCGGCGTCAGCATCGCCGCGACGTTTGAGTTGGTGGTCACCGTGCTGGCCGTTGCTGAATTGCTGGTGTTCATGGGCGTCGTTGCACCGGGCTTCAGCTTCAGCAATTTCGTGCTCAATGGCTGGTCGGGCTCCAGCGAGTTCAGCCTCGGCTCGATTCCCGGGATCTTCGCCGCCATTCCCTTCGCGATCTGGTTTTTCCTCGCCATCGAAGGCGCAGCCATGGCGGCCGAGGAAGCCAAGGACCCGAAACGCACGATTCCCAAGGCTTATGTCAGCGGCATCCTGACCCTGGTGTTCCTGGCCATCGGCGTGATGGTGATGGCCGGCGGTGTCGGCGACTGGCGACAACTGGCGAACATCAACGATCCGCTGCCCCAGGCAATGAAAGCGGTAGTCGGCAACAACTCGACGTGGATGCACATGCTGGTGTGGATCGGTCTGTTCGGGCTGGTGGCGAGTTTCCACGGGATCATTCTGGGCTACTCACGGCAGTTCTTTGCCCTGGCCCGGGCCGGTTACCTGCCGAAAAGTCTGGCCAAACTCTCGCGTTTCCAGACCCCTCACCGGGCGATCCTGGCCGGTGGCGTGATCGGCATTGCTGCGATCTACAGCGACGGCCTGGTCAATCTGCAAGGCATGACCCTCACGGCGGCGATGATCACCATGTCGGTGTTCGGCGCCATCGTGATGTACATCATCAGCATGCTCAGCCTGTTCAAACTGCGCAAAACCGAGCCGAACCTTGAGCGTACCTTCCGCGCCCCGGGTTATCCGATCGTGCCGGGGATCGCGTTGTTTCTGGCGCTGGTGTGCCTGGTGGCGATGGCTTGGTTCAACACGCTGATCGGTTGTGTGTTCCTCGGGTTCATGGCCGCCGGTTACCTGTACTTCCATCTGACCGCCAAGCAACGCTCCGAAGCACCGGCAGACGCTATGCTCGAAGGTATCTAGTTGCACCGGCACCGGGCGTTTCGCCCGGTGCCCGCTATATAGAAGTGCATAAAGATCCAATGTGGGATCGAGTTATCCACAGAATCAAGAGGACACCGCCCCATGGCCGCATTTGCCCATACCGTCGGCGCCCAGACCTACCGCTTCGACAGCCTCAAGGATGTGATGGCCAAGGCCAGCCCGGCGCGCTCCGGGGATTTCCTCGCTGGAGTCGCTGCGCTCAACGATGGCGAGCGGGTCGCCGCGCAAATGGCGCTGGCCGACATCCCGCTTACGCATTTCCTGCAGGAAGCGCTGATTCCTTACGAGTCCGATGAAGTCACCCGGCTGATCATCGACAGCCACGACAAACAGGCTTTCGCCGTGGTCAGCCACCTTACCGTCGGTGGTTTTCGCGACTGGCTGCTCAGCGAAGCGGCCGACGAGTCCAGCCTGCGCGCCCTCGCCCCCGGCCTGACGCCGGAAATGGTCGCCGCCGTGTCGAAGATCATGCGCGTGCAGGATCTGGTGCTGGTAGCGCAGAAGATCCGCGTCGTCACGAAGTTTCGCGGCACCCTTGGCCTGCGCGGACGGTTATCCACAAGGCTGCAACCCAATCACCCGACCGACGAGCCGTCCGGCATCGCCGCGAGCATTCTCGACGGTCTGTTGTACGGCAACGGCGACGCCATGATCGGCATCAACCCGGCCACCGACAGCATCGCCTCGATCTGCGCGATGCTGGAAATGCTCGACGCAATCATCCAGCGCTACGACATTCCGACCCAGGCCTGTGTGCTGACCCACGTCACCACCTCTATAGAAGCAATCAA
This sequence comes from Pseudomonas sp. 58(2021), assembly GCF_017491585.1. Lineage (NCBI taxonomy): Bacteria > Pseudomonadati > Pseudomonadota > Gammaproteobacteria > Pseudomonadales > Pseudomonadaceae > Pseudomonas > Pseudomonas sp. 58(2021). Next base: position 103,240 of record NZ_JAFGYZ010000004.1, on the reverse strand, counting down.
TCGTGGCGTGCCGCTGGATCTGGTGTTCCAGTCGATTGCCGGCACCGAAGCGGCCAATGCCAGTTTCGGTATCAACCTCAACATCTTGCAGGAGGGTTATGAAGCGGGCCTGAGCCTCAATCGCGGCACACTCGGGCAGAACCTGATGTATTTCGAAACCGGCCAGGGCAGCGCACTGTCGGCCAACGCCCACCACGGCGTCGATCAACAGACCTGCGAGACCCGGGCCTATGCCGTGGCGCGGCATTTCAAGCCGTTTCTGGTGAACACCGTCGTAGGCTTCATCGGCCCGGAATACCTCTACAACGGCAAACAGATCATCCGCGCCGGCCTCGAAGACCACTTCTGCGGCAAGTTGCTCGGCGTGCCGATGGGTTGCGACATCTGCTACACCAACCACGCCGAAGCCGACCAGGATGACATGGACACCCTGCTGACCCTGTTGGGCGTGGCGGGGATCAACTTCATCATGGGCATCCCCGGCTCCGACGACATCATGCTCAACTACCAGACCACCTCGTTCCACGACGCCCTCTACGCCCGCCAGACCCTGGGCCTGAAACCGGCGCCGGAGTTCGAACAGTGGCTGGCGAACATGGGCATCTTCACCCAGGCGGACGGCAAGGTCCGCTTCGGCAACAACCTGCCGCCGGCGTTTCGCCAGGCGTTGGCGCAACTGGGATGAGTCAGATGGAAAAACCGCCCGTCGATCCACAAAACCCGTGGCTGGAGCTGCGTCGTCTGACCCCGGCGCGCATAGCCCTTGGCCGCACCGGCACCAGCCTGCCGACCCATGCGCAACTGGATTTCCAGTACGCCCACGCCCAGGCGCGGGACGCGGTGCATTTGCCGTTCGATCACGCCGGGCTCCGCGCCCAACTGACCGGGCGCCAGCGCGACAGCCTGCTGCTGCACAGCGCGGCGGTGGATCGCAACAGTTACCTGCAACGCCCGGATCTGGGGCGCAAGTTGAGCGATCAATCGGCGCAAGCCCTGCGCGAATACGCGCTGGCGCATCCGGGCGGGGTGGATCTGGTGATCGTGGTGGCTGATGGTCTCTCGGCGCTGGCGGTGCATCGGCATACCCTGCCGTTTCTCACCCGTCTGGAAGAACAGATGAGCGCCGACGAATGGTCGACAGCGCCGGTAGTGCTGGTGGAACAGGGCCGAGTGGCGATTGGCGATGAAATCGGCCAGTTGCTGGGCGCGAAAATGGTCGTGATGCTGATTGGAGAGCGCCCCGGCCTCAGCTCACCGGACAGCCTGGGTTTATATTTCACCTACAATCCAAAGATCGGCCTCACGGATGCTTACCGCAACTGCATCTCCAATGTGCGGCTGGAAGGGCTCAGTTACGGCATGGCGGCGCATCGCTTGCTGTACCTGATGCGCGAAGCCTGTCGGCGACAGCTGTCGGGCGTCAATCTGAAGGACGAGGCGCAGGTGCAGACGCTGGAATCGGAAGCCGGTGCAGACATGAAGAGTAATTTCCTGCTCGATCCGCCCCCCGCCTGAACCGTTTCCGCATTGCGTTTCTGCGCCGGTTTCAGGCAGGATCGATGCACGGCCGCCCGGGTTTCCCATCGCCGTCAGAGCAGTTGAAGACAGCCACTTGAAGACGAGACCTATCATGCGGATTATTCAAGCGACCCTCGAACACCTGGACCTGCTGGCCCCGCTGTTCGTCAAATATCGCGAGTTCTACGGTTCCCTGCCCTATCCGGACTCGTCCCGGGCATTCCTCGAAAAACGCCTGCGGCGCAAGGAATCGGTGATTTACCTGGCCTTGGCCGATGACGACGACAAGAAGCTGATGGGTTTCTGCCAGCTCTACCCGAGCTTTTCCTCACTGTCGCTCAAGCGGGTGTGGATCCTCAATGACATCTACGTCGCCGAAGATGCCCGCCGTCAACTGGTCGCCGACAACCTGATCCGCACCGCCAAGCGCATGGCCAAGGAAACCCAGGCTGTGCGCATGCGCGTTTCCACCAGCAGCGACAACGAAGTGGCGCAAAAAACCTACGAATCCATCGGATTCAAGGAAGACACCGAGTTCAAGAACTACGTGCTGCCGATCAGCGACGAACTCTGATTTTTTCTAACAGTGTGGATGCAGGCCTTTGTGAAGAAGGTGCAACACCCTCGCCACAAAGGCCTGCACCTCACTCCGCCCTCGAAACGCCCCGCTACAAAACCAACGCGCTTTTCACCTGTCAGATCGTATAATCCTGTGCTTTCCGGCTTGTAAGAAAAACTACAACCGCTTGTAGGCTTACACCGAATCATCCGCACAGGCCTGCCGAGTCGGGCCATCACCACAGGTGCCCACATGGATTTCAACCCGATCGATATCATCCTGCATCTCGACGTCTACCTCGACATGCTGGTGAACAACTATGGGACCTGGATCTACGCCATCCTGTTTCTGGTCATTTTTTGCGAAACCGGCCTGGTGGTCACACCGTTCCTGCCGGGTGATTCGTTGCTGTTCATCGCCGGGGCAGTCGCTGCAGGCGGCGGCATGGACCCGGTACTGCTGGCCGGTCTGTTGATGCTGGCGGCAATCCTCGGAGACAGCACCAACTACGTGATCGGACGAACCGCCGGCGAGAAGCTGTTCAGCAATCCGAATTCGAAGATCTTCCGTCGCGACTATCTGCAACAGACCCACGACTTCTATGACAAGCACGGCGGCAAAACCGTGACCCTGGCGCGCTTCCTGCCGATCATCCGCACCTTTGCCCCGTTCGTCGCCGGTGTCGCGAAGATGCCTTACCCGCGCTTCTTCGGCTTCAGCGTGTTCGGTACCGTCCTGTGGGTCGGCGGTCTCGTAACGCTGGGTTACTTCTTCGGCAACGTGCCGTTCATCAAGAAGAACCTGTCGCTGCTGGTGGTCGGCATCATCCTGCTGTCGCTGGTGCCGATGATCATTGGCATGCTGCGCAGCCGTCTCGGCGGCGCCAAAGCCCAATCGCACTAATTCGATGTGGTCACTGAGCGCCTGGCGACGCCGGCGCACTCTGGCGAAGCATCCGATTGCCGATGACATGTGGCAGCGGGTGCGTCACCACTTGAGTTTCCTTGACGGCATCAGCGCCGCGGAAGATCAGTGGCTGCGCGAAGCCTGCGTACTGTTTCTCGAAGACAAGCACCTGACTGCCCTGCCCGGCGTCGAGCTGCATCAGGAACAACGCCTGCTGCTCGCCGCTCAGGCGCAATTGCCGCTGCTGCACCTTGGCGATTTGAACTGGTATCAGGGCTTCCACGAAATCATTCTGTACCCCGACGACTTCCTCAGCCCCCAGCGTCATCGCGATGCCAGTGGCGTCGAGCATGAGTGGGACGGCGAACACAGCGGTGAAGCCTGGCAACAAGGGCCGATCATCCTTGCCTGGCCCGGAGTGATGGCCAGTGGTGGCTGGGAAGGTTACAACCTGGTGATCCACGAACTGGCGCACAAACTCGACATGCTCAACGGTGACGCCAACGGCCTGCCACCGCTGCACGCCGACATGCGGGTAAAAGACTGGGCCCAAGTGATGCAGGCGGCGTACGACGACCTCAATCGCCAGCTCGACCGCCATCCCGACGCCGAAACCGCCATCGACCCGTATGCCGCCGAGAACCCGGCCGAGTTCTTCGCCGTCACCAGCGAGTACTTTTTCAGCGCCCCGGATCTGCTGCAGGAGGCTTATCCACAGGTGTATGCGCAGCTGCAGCTTTTCTACCGACAGGATCCCCTGGCACGACTGAAGCAACTTCAGGCCACGGACCCGGTCTATCAGGCACACGAGTAAGGCCTGGTCGACCTTCGGTGCATGGCATCGCGGGTGGAATATGCCTATAATCGCCGCCACTTTTTGGTCAATCCGGCCAAGTGTTTTGGTCTACTAACGGGGGCAACGCCCAATGAGCTACAGCAAGATTCCGGCTGGCAAAGACCTGCCGAACGACATCTACGTCGCGATCGAGATCCCGGCCAACCACGCGCCGATCAAATACGAAATCGACAAAGACAGCGATTGCCTGTTCGTTGACCGTTTCATGGCCACCCCGATGTTCTACCCGGCCAACTACGGTTACATCCCGAACACCCTGGCTGACGACGGTGATCCCCTGGACGTGCTGGTCGTAACCCCTTACCCGGTTGCTCCAGGTTCGGTGATCCGCGCGCGTCCGGTCGGCATCCTGAACATGACCGACGACGGCGGCGGCGATGCCAAAGTCATCGCAGTTCCACACGACAAGCTGTCGCAGCTGTACGTGGACGTGAAGGAATACACCGACCTGCCAGCCCTGCTGATCCAGCAGATCGAGCACTTCTTCGCGAACTACAAAGATCTCGAAAAAGGCAAATGGGTGAAAATCGAAGGCTGGGACGGCGCTGACGCTGCCCGTGCCGCGATCACCAAGTCGGTTGCCGCCTACAAAGGCTAAGCCTCGCGACCTGCGACACGCTTGAAGAAAACCCCGGTTGATCCGGGGTTTTTTGTGCCTGGGCGGCAAGGGCCTAAACAGCTTGTTTATGACGGCCTACAGAAAAGTTTTAGTGTGTGTAATTTCCCACAAGAACGCCTTACATCTCGTCGCAAAATTTGCCTCGATTTTGAACGCAAGGTTTATTCAAACCGCTCTGGGCCGGCCTTAGACTCGTGTTTATGAGAAAGAACACTAGTGGTCCAAGATTCAAGGCACTCCTGGAAGCTGCGAACATCACCACCACGGGATTCGCAAAGTTCTGGGGCACGGAAGCCCAAAACGTTCATAACTGGTACACCCGGGGCGTACCCGCGTACCGCATGGAAGAGGTCTCGCGCCTGCTGTCCGTCAACAGCCAATGGCTGAAGACCGGCGAAGGCCCGAAAGAAGCCCCGCGGTTGCACACAGATCCGGGTCAGACGTTCGATACCCAAGCCATCAGTGGCGTCTACACGGTGCTCGAATCCAACGACATCGCACTGCCGCTCTACAAGGAAGCGCCCACGACTGCCGGCTCCGGCAAGACCCACGTCATCAAGGACCCGGAGCAAACCGTCCGCCTGCCCCGCAGCCACCTCGAAACCCTGAACATCCACCCCACCGACGCCATCTGCACCCACATGATCGGCAACAGCATGGCGGAGAAAATCGAAGACGGCTCCACCCTCGCCATCGACCGCAGCCTCACCCAGGTGGTGGACGGCGAAATCTACGCCATCGAACACGACGGCATGCTGCGCATCAAATACCTGCACCGCATGCCCGGCAACGCCCTGCGCCTGCGCAGCCACAACAGCGCCGAATACCCGGACGAGATCTTCCGCGCGGCGCAGATCGAGGAGCAGAGGATTCATGTGCTGGGGTGGGTATTCTGGTGGTCGACACTGAACAAGCGGCGGCCGGTGGTGCCGTTTCTCTGACCCTCCATCACTCTGTGCCCCTGCACAGAACCGGGTGAGAGCGGGCTTGGTCCGGGCGGCGATCCGACGAAGAGGCCCGGATACACGGTACAAATTCCTGCGTCCTGCCGCACAAATCGCTCTATTACGCACTTGAGACTGGGCATCCCCAACAAAACTCAGTATCCTGCGCCCCACATTCGCGCATCGACCCGCCAAGCGGCCCAGATGACGCCTGACGCGGCAGACCACTGTCTGACCAAGTCCCACAGCCGGACGCAAGATCCGGATGTACGTTTTGAAGGCTGGCGCGGTTTACCAAAAATAAACCAAGCCAGTCCCCGAGAAGCCGGCCACAAGCCGGCTTTTTAATGCCTGTTGGAAAAGTGATTTTCGAGAGGCATTCAGCCAATTTCTGATCAACACCAAATTGTGCGGCAGGTACTTGCACAATTGTTCAGTGAAAAAGCTCTTGGCAACTTCGATGCTCAATACACTACAAGGACGTTCAAGATTGTTCCCATCTGCCCTGAATTCACGCCTGAAATCCGTCGGACTGGTTTCGACCATATGCCTCAGCCTGGCAGCTTGCGTGGGAGTAGGCATCTCCCTCCCGGAAAAAGTCACACTGAAAACCGACGCCTACAGAGCGCAAAGTTACCGCTCATTCACCCCGCAGATCACCCGAACAGCAAGATCAACTCCCACCCGCGAATGGTGCGGGATCACTGTCTGGGCGCTGGTGATCCCGGTGCCGTTGAAACTGCCGGTGTGCAATTCGTACTACGAGCAATCCTTTGGCAGCGACGAATTCGGCAGGGAAGTCGTCCTCCTCAACACGCAACAAACCGTGCCCTCCCCGCTCTACGCCTGCGGCCCACTCATGGTGCTGGGACCAATCGTTCACGGTTACGAAGGCAATGCCCTGTGCGGTGTTTTTCCTAAATGAACAGATGATTCATGGATAACTAAACGACTTCACCAACGTCAACTCCCCCACCGCCCGCATCGGCACCACGAACGTCTCCATCTTCTCGCTCGGCGTCCCTTCCTCGGTAATCACCGTCACCTGTGCGGTAGTCAACGGCTGCACCGCCTCTTCCCCACCCTCGTCATCCCCGCGATAGCCACCGCCGAAGTAGTTCACATACACCAGATACTGCCCCTTGATCGGCGCCGGCATGGCGAAGATCTCCGGGCCGTAGCCGGTGGTCACGTCGACGTCCAAAGCCGCACCATTGGGGGCGACGCGGTCGCCGTACCAGATGTGCGCGCCGTCAGGCGTGATCAGGTGCAGGTCAAGGTCGGTGCCGTCGCTGTCCCAGGACAGCAGCACGCGCAGTTTGGCCGGGGTGGCGCCGCCGCTGGCGTTGAGGAATTGGGTGCGATGGCGTTGCTGGCCGTCCGGGCTGCGGACTTCGACGCTGTTGCTGCCGTTGGGAAACGAGAACGGGCGGTCGAAGCGGCCGCTGTCGTCGATTTTCAGCGGCATGCTGACGCCGTTGACGATCAGGCGGCCGGGCTCTTTGTTTTTCGGGGTGGCTTTGATTTCGCCGCTGATGCGGGCGGTGTTGGCCTGACCGACCGGGGTGTTGACCGAGGAGGCCGGGTAGTTGACAGTCTGGCGGAAACTTTCACCCTCGCCTTCGGCCGCACCGGTGCGCCAGCCGCCGACCGGGGTGTCGAGTTTGACGCCGTCAGCGGCAATCACCGGCGAAGCAGCGGCAAATACGCAGAGCAACAGCAAGACCTGTGGATAACGGAGTGTCATGGTCTATTCCAGCAAAAGGTGACGGGCGAGCCCTTCGATATAGGTTTCATCCTGACCGTTGGGGTGTGCTTCAAAGGCCAGGTGCAGGTATTCGTGAGTCAGGTCGAGGCGATCCTGCAAGGACAGCACGCCGCGCACATAGATGCGCTGGCGTTCGCGGTCGACGAAGGGGCGGCCGAAGGCGAGTTTGCACACGGCGAACTTGCTGACTTCGTTGTAGCCGGTTTCGCTTTCCAGCTTCGGACGCCAGCCACGCCGCTGTTTTTGCAGCCAGTCCTGCGCGGCAGGCAACGCTTCGCAGGACGCCACCGGGTTATCCCAGCGACTGAGGCTGGCGCGTGGATAGGCGTGCAGCAGAATCGCGTCGTAACGCTGGCCGGCATGGGCTTGTTCGACGGCCTGCTGCCAGGCGAGTTTGTCGGGCCCGGGTTGATCGGAGTGATAGGTAACGGTGCTGCCGGCCAATACCAGATCCGCCGTCCAGGCGGCGATGCTGCGCGATTCGGCGGAAGCAGGACGCGGGGCGACACGCTGGCGGGTGCTGCTGTCATCGATGCTCAAACATTCGCCATTGCGCGTGGCGTTTTGCAGCAGATACGTGCGGATTGCCACGGCCAACGCTTTAGCCGCTTCGGCCGGTTCCGGTTTCGCTTCACGCTCCAACACACGGGCGACGTATTCTTCGCGATCCAGTCGTGCCACAAGCTTGTCGTTGAGCAGAAACAGTTCACCGTCGCTGTGGATATCCAGCGCATTGCCGTTGGCGAATTCGACGCGGTAATCGCCCTGCAACGGGCCCGAAGTCACCGCCCGATCACCGGCCAGAACCCGGGTAACGGGATAACGCGAAAACAGACCCACCTCGACACATCGCCCGCCGTCCGCCGGCCAGGAAGCAGGCAACACCGTCGCCAACGCCGAACCGTAATGCCGCAGAACCATCTGACTGGTACCCCGACCACCGGCCCAGATCGGCGAGCCGTCCGCCGTCCAGCCGGCGAATCCGCCCTGGCGTGATTGAGGGTCCTGATCGCCGAGCCAGCTCCAGGTTTTCACCCGCAGGCGCCCGCCGAGTTCACCGACGACATTGCCGTCCGACGCGTTCAGCACTACGTCGAGCAGCACACGACGCATCTGATCCTGGGCCGGCAGCCACGCCAAAACCTTCAGCAAGTCAGCCACGGAAACCCGAGTAGCCGGTTGCACCGATGGCAAATCCAGCAACCACGACGGCGCCTGTCGCGCCTGCCAATAGGTTCTCCAATCGCCAGCGGTTATGCCCAACCGCGCCGGCTCGAAATACAATCCGCACGATTTCACCAGCGCCTGATCACGCTCGATCTTGCCGCCCGCGGTGCAGCAATAAACCTCTTCCTTCGACTGCCCTCGACATTCATAAGCCGGTTCCCGCGCACCGGTATCCACCAGCCACGCGTAAACGAACACCTTCCACAGACTGCCCAGCGGCGTATCCAGAGACGAAGGCAGCGGCTCGCGAGCAGTCAGTTGCGTAGTGTTCAGCGACAGCAACTCGCCCTTGTAGGCCACGCGCAGCGGTTCATCCTGCGCCGTCGCCAGCGCAGGAATCACACACATCAGCAGCCACACCAGCGGCCGGGTCATGTCAGTTGACCGTGACCTGACCGAGGGCCGCTTTCGCTTCCTGAGCCTGATGCTGCGGCGCGTAGACCTGAGTGAAGCGCACTGGCGGCAGTTTGAACTGACCCTTCTGCGAGAAGCGCACCAGATGGCGCAGACGCAATTCACCGCTCAGCGCATCCACCGGCACCGCGTAGGCCAGTTGGCCCGGTTCGAACCGCGCCTTCTCCAGCGCGGTCGGCTCGGTGCCGTCCTTGCCCTGCAACTTGATGCCCCACGTAGTTCGCTCGACATCCGCGCCCGGCGGCAGCGGCACTTCGAGCATGCCGTAGCGCAGCGGTTTCGGTGCCTTGCTGGTGAGGATCACTTCGTCCAGGTACAGGCTGTCGCTGGACAGTGGTTTAGTACCGACCGGCTCCAGTTTGAAGGTGAAGGCTTCGTCACCCGGTACCAGACGCGACAGGCGCCGAGTGATGGTCACGGCCATCGGATCGACCGCCGGCTGCTGGGTCTGGAAGCTCAGCGCCGCTCGCAGCGGACGCTCCTGAGTGCCCGACACCGTCAACACGCTCGGTACCGGCGCAGCACCCTGCCACGTCCAGTACATCTCACCGGTCGCGCCGTAGTTTTTCTTCCAGCCTTCGCCGGGGGCCAGCGCGATGGTCGGCGACGCCTGGGCGATGCTGCGTTGCAGCCAGGTCAGCGCCAACGCACGTTCAAGGGTCGATTGCTGCGGCAACAGGCGTTGCAACAACGCCGTCGCACGCGCCTGATCGAACGGTTGCAGCGACAGGTTCAGCGCTTCGGCAAACGGCTGCGAACTGACGGCCAAGCGCTGTTGCGCAGCACCCAGCTGACGATTGAACGCGTCCGGCAAAGCAACTTTCGACTGGGTGGCCAGCGATGCGGTCAAGGCCCGCGCCGCCGCCAGACCGAGCGCCGAATCCGGGTCGCTCATCACCAGACTGTCTTCGCCGTCGTCCATCAGGGTTTCGGCATTGCCTTCACCAGCCTTCGCCAGATCGTCCATCAAGCCGCTGAGCAGCGTGTTGACCGGCAAGTGCATCTGTTTGGCGAACGACAGGATCAGCGCCCGTTGCAGCAACGGCGTGTTCGGCGCTTGCTTGGCGTAAACCTCCAGCACCCGCTGCCAATGCTCCGGCGGCAGAGTCAGATCCAGCACCTGGCTGGCGTTCCAGTCGGCGTAGTAGGCGTAAGCGGTGAGGAACGCATCCGGCTCGCCGTCGAAGCCCCACCAGGTGAAGCTCGCCGACGGCCCGGCCATTTGCACCAGCCGCAGACGGCTGTTCTGCATGATCAGACGCAAGCGGTCGCGGATCTGCGGGCTCGACGCCAGCGACGGATAAGCGATGCTCAGCGGCAGCAAACGGCTGGCGGTCTGCTCGACGCCGCCGTACGGATAGCTGAGCAGATCGTCGAGGGCCGAACGGAACAACGCTTGCGGGCTGTCATCCAGACGCAGGCGAATGTCGGTGGCGTCCGCCGGCAGGCTCAACGGTGTGTCGCCGCTGGCCACGTCGAGGCCTTGGGTCTGCGTCACTTGCCAGCCTTCGCCAGTGGCGGTCAGGCGCACCGCGAGGGCGTCGGCGGTTTTGCCGTCCTGCACCAGCTCGGCGGTCCATTCGCCGGTGGCCAATGCGAAGGCCGGTAGCGGCAGATAGTTGATGCCGTTGTTGAGAGTCACCGGCAGACGCTGTTCGGCGCCGGCGTAGTGCGTCACCAACTCGGCCTTGACCGGTTTCTCGGCCTGGCTGAAGGCGAACACGCCGAGTTGCGGCTGATCGCCCTTGCGGAATTTGCTCGGCCCGCTCCACTTCAGGTACAGCGGTTTTTCCGAGCGGACGAACTGCTTCTTCTGCCCGACCTGACCGTCATCGGCAATCGCCCGCGCGGTGATGCGCCAGCGGGTCAGTGAGTCCGGCATCTTGAAGGTGAAACGGGTCTTGCCGTCGGCGTCGGTCAGCAATTCCGGCTGCCATGCAGCGGTGTCGACGTCTTCGCGACGCGGCCGCTCCAGCACTTTCACCCCACGCTCGCTGCGGTTGGCCTTGCCCGGTGCGCCGGGGCTGCCCGGCAATGCCACGTCGTAGCTGATGAACGACAGGCTGGCGCTGGTGCGCACATTGTTACGGCGTGGGTGGTAGAAGAACTGGTCGATGGTCGGCGCGACTTCCGGTTGCAGCGCATAGACCATTTCATCCACGACGCTGACCGTCAGGTGCGCCGGCACAGCCTTGCCGGCGAACTGCGTGGTCAGATCAACCGTCACGGTATCGCCCGGCTGATACGTCTCTTTGTCGGTCTTGATCGCCACATCGATCTGCGGCGCGACGACCTTGATCCCGGCGTTCTGGAAGCTGTACTGACCGCCCTTGGTGTAGAGCACCGAGAACGTCAGGTTCGGCGCGAAGTTGTCCTTCACCGGGATGCGTGCGCGGTATTGGGTGTCGCTGAGTTTTTCCAGTTTCAGCCAGTCGCCGCCCTTGGCCAGCAGCGCAGTGGCTTCGACCTTGTCGCGCTCCAGCGACAGCAGTGCATCGCTGACTGGCTCCGGGAATGTGATCAGCGCCAGCGCTTCGTCGCCGGCCTTGTATTCGGGTTTATCGAGGACGATTTCCACGGTGCCCGGCACCGCCTTGACGCCGTCGCCGGTGACCGAATGACCGGTCGCACCGAGCACTCGACCGTGCTGATCCTTCAACGACAGGTTGTAGGTCCCCGGACGATCGAACGCCACGCTGAAGCCTTTGTCTTTCGCCGCCAGTTTGCCCTCGCCGGTGGTCTGGTCTTCCAGACGCACCCAGCTGTAGCTGCTCGGCACCACGGCCTGCGCCTGTTGGCTGCCGCCCTCGTTGGCGTAGCTGAACGCGACCTTGTCACCGACCGCGCTGAAACGCTGTGGCGCGGTCAGACGGAAGCTGGCAGCGCCGCGGTCGATGAGGATTTCCTTGGTGGTCTTGACCCGATACGCCGCGCCGTCGCTGGCAAACACGGTGAGCATGTAGCGGCTAGGCTTTTCGGCGGCCGGCAGGTCGAGGGTCGCGTTGCCCTTGCTGTCGGTGGTCAGTTCGGTGCTGGTCAGCTCCACCGGGAATTGCCCGAGGTATTGCAGCTCGTTGTCGACCATCGACAGTTGCTGGGCACGCAGGCTCAGGGTCAGTTTGGCGTTGGCCACCGGTTTGCCGTCCGGGTACAGCAGCACCAGGCTGCCTTTCACCGGATCGCCGGTGCGGTAATCCTGCTTGGCCAGGTTCAGCGAGATTTCGAAGTGCGGCTTGATGTACTCCGCCACCCGGAACGCGCTGCTGTAGGCCTGATCCTTGTAATTGAAACGCAGCTCGTAACCGCCGGCCACCGCGTTGTCCGGCAACTGGAAACGGCCCTGGGTGCCGGCCTTGGAGTCGAGTTTCAGATCAAGACGCTGCAACTCGGTGCCGGTGGCATCGAGCACGCTGACATTGACGTCCGCCGCCCCCGGCAACACCGAGTCCCGCGCATTCTTGAATTCGCGCCCAACGATTTTCAGTGACACCCAATCACCCGGGCGATACAGCGGCCGATCGGTGAAGGCGTAGAGTTTGGTGTCGTAGATTTCGCTGTCGTAATAGAAGTTTTCCGAGACGAATACGCCGCCCTCTTCGTCCTCGCCGATCACGAACGAACGCTCCGGGCTGACGTGTTTCAGGCGCAGCAGACCGTCGGTATCGGTGGCGCCGCTGCTCATTACGCCGAGGCCGTCGGTCCACAGCACATTGACCTTCGGCACCGAGCTGCCTTCGTGTTTGCGCGCGGCCCACACCAGCAATTCATCACCGGCAATCTTGCTTACCGCGACGGTGTTGGAAACGAAAACCATGGTGGTCGCACGGTATTTGCCGATCAGCGCTTCAACCAGATACAGACCCGGTTTCAGATTGCCCAGCGGGATGTAGACGTTGCCCGGCGCAACACTGACGAACTCGCTGGAAGACCCGGCCAGATTGACCCCGGTCGGTGGCTGGATCGGTTTGGCCTGCCACAGCGGATAACGGAACTGGCTGACCACCGGCAGACCCGGAATCAGGGCGAACTGCGGTTGCGCGTCGTACGGCGTCGGCGCGGCGATGGCATTGCCCATCTTCAGCTCCGGCACTTCCTCGGTGACTTGCTGGCGCGACTCGTAAGAGAACGCACGCTGCATCACCCGACGGGATTTGCGGTACCAGTTGTCCCACAGGTACGCCAAGGTGTTCGACAGGCCTTCGCCCTTGAACTGGCCGTCGCTGACCACGCGGTGCAGGTTCTTCTGGCGCTTGAGGAAGTCCAGCGGCTTGTCGATCTTGTACACGCGGATATCGGCGCCGCCGTACGGTTCCATGCGGAAGCGACGATAGTCACGGCCCGGCGCTTCGAGGCGTACCACCGCCTGTTCGTCGGCGGCGAAACTGCTGTCGGCCAGCAGGAAAAAGCTTTCACCGGACACCGGCGTGTAGCCGCTTGGCTCCACGGTGTCTTCGGCATTGACGGCCGAAAACGGCAGGGTCAACAGCAACAGAAAAGGCAGTAAACGCAGCATGCGGGCACCGGTCATTGGGAGAGAAAATTCAGTCGATAGACGCCGATGAAGTTGGGGTTGGCTGCGTCGGGTATCCATCGGGTGTCCTTCCATGTCATGAGTTGCTGCAGGCTTGCCGAACGCATGCCGTTATCGGTTGGGGTGGTCGTACCGGTGTGATAGGCGATGTAGCGGCCCATCCAGATCATCAGGTGCTGGTCGTCGCCCTGATCGAAAAACATCAGATCGCCGGGCCGTGCCTGGGACACGTCGCGGCCAATCAGATGGCTGTTGAACTGAATCAGTTTGATCGCGTTGACGTAAGGCCCGACCTTGCCGCCGCCCTGCTGCCATTGCTGGGCGAGCTTGCGCTGATCGGCGCTCAGGTCCAGCTCCGGCGGCAGGTAGCGGTTGGACACGCCATTGCTGCGCAGCCATTTGTCGTCATGGACTTTCAGCGCTTCGTTGGCGGCGAAACGCACCAGTCCCGCGCAGTCCTGCTGATACCAGCGCGGGCTCGGACCTTTGCTCAATTGTTCCTGGGCGATGCGCACGAACCAGGCGCGAAAGACCTGGGATTGCTGCGGATCGAGGGCCGGGGCCTCAACGGCTCGGGCGCCCGCGCTGAGCAAAAGCGCCAGCAAGCCGAGGCTGCGAATCAGTCCGGTCACAGCGCTTTCCACTCCAGAGGCAGCCATTGCCAGTGCCCGTCAGGCTCGCTGCCTTCCGGCAAAGTCAGGGCGTATTTGCCCATGCCGCCGAGGGTGCGCAGTTTCGGGATCAGGTAGGTTTGCGCGGCGTTGTAGAACACCGGCTCCATGTCCTGCGGCAGGCTGTCGAGGGTTTCCTGCTGGATCAGTTGCGCCATCGAATCCGGGCCGAAGTAGATCGGCATCAGCACATCTTTGGGCAACACATCGGCCATCGGCGGGAAGCGTTTGTCGAGGGTGCCGAGGGCCTTGTCGACCAGTTTGTCGTCGAGGGAAAACAGCAGCGTCGAACCATGGCGTGCCAGGCTGACTTTCATGAACGCACGGCCGGTGATCGCGTCCGGATTCTCGGCATCCTTTGCCGCATACGGACCGAAATTGGAACTGACCTGACGCTGCCAGAGATGGCTCTGGCCTTCCTGTTTCTCGACCACCGGGAACGCGTGCTCTTCGACGTTGCCTTCATAGGCGCCGACCATCGAATCGAACAGCGTGCCGATATCCGCGTCGAGTTTGCCGTTGTCTTCATCGTTCAGACTGGCCACCAGCAAGGGCGTGTACAGCCGCGAATCGGCGTACCAGCACAGGCCCGCCGCGCCGGCCACGTGTTCGGTGAGTTTCTGCGCCACCGCTTCTTCGGCGCCGAGTTTCACCAGCAGCGGTTTTTGCGGCTCGGCCGCAATCGGCAAGGTCACGCAGGCACTGGCGCCCAGCGGCATGGCTTGCCAGACCGGTTTGAAATCGAAGTCCGGCTGGTTCTCCAGCTCGTCCATCGCGAGATAGCTGTGCCAGCCCTTGTCGTCCATGTCGAAACGCAGACCGGCGAAATTCGGGATGAAACGCTGGTAACCCATGGCCAGGACGCTGGAATTGACTGACAGACGCTGCTTGGTTTCAGGTGTCTTGGCCGTGAGCCCGAATGCCTCGGGGAACAGTTTTTCGCCGTTGAGCAAAGCCGCCAGCGCTTGCGGCGAAACGTGGCCGGATTCCTCGGAAGCGCCACTTTCCGGGTCGTAGAACTTGCTCGGGTTGGACAGCACCACCAGTTTGTCGCCACGGGAAGCAAACAACAGGGATTTGCTGGCGTTGTAGGTCAGCTGATACAGCGGCACTTCGTCACCGCCGACTTTCAGGGTGCTTAACACGCTCAGTTGCGAATCATCCAGGGCGACTTTCGCCAGCGGCTCCAGCAGCTTGGCCAGACCGCCGCGATCCATCACCAGCAGGAAGTCCTTGAGGCGACCATCGGCGCCACGCCACAGCGCGACGTCTGCCGGTTGATCGAAGAGTTGCTCGATCAGGCTGTCCTGCAGCTTCAAGTCATGCTCGTAGATGATCCGCCGCAGACTGCCGATCAACCCGAGGCGGTCGGCGTGGGTTTCGTAATAGAAGACGAAATCCTCGGTGAGCGTGGCCTTGAGGAACGGCACCGTCAGCAGGTCCTTGGGCAACTGGCTCAGGGAGCGGGTCTCCAGCAGCGCATCCGGGCGGCTCAGACCGAGTTTGTCGCTGGCCAGTGCCGCCGCCGGTAGCTTGGGCTTGTGCATCAGCCAGCCGAGCCCGCCCGCCACGCCGGCCACCAGGCACAGCCCGGCCACCAGCAACGGCCAGCGCCGGGAAGGTTTGGCGGTGGGTGCGGCGGTCGCCGGGGTCTCAGTGTTTTCGCTCATCTTCTCGCTCATGTTCCCAAAGCTCGGCAGTTCATCCGTGGTGCGGGATGCTTAATAGTTGAAAGTCTTGACCAGCAACAGATCACCGATGGCCCGCAGGGGCACGATGAACGTTTCGCGTTTTTCGTCGACAGTGTTTTCGTTGAGCACCAGCGTTATCTGCGAGGTGATGACCTCGTTCTGGTTGCTGGTCTCCTCGAAGTTATAGCCGCCGTTACCGAAGTTGCCCCAATAGTTGACGTAAACCAGATAGGTGCCATGCAGCGGCGCGGTCATGGTGAACATTTCCGGGCCGGGACCATCGACACCGTCCGGATCGAGCCCGCCGCCGTTGCTCATCGCCGGTCGCGCCCAGAAGGCGTGCTGGCCGTCAGGCGTAATGACGTGCAGGTCGAGTTCGGCTTTAGGGTCATCCCAGCCGAGCACCACGCGGATCCGCGCCGGCGTGCGCAGGTTATTGGCTTCGTAGAATTGAACGCGCTTGAGCGACTGGCCGTCGGCACTGATCACCTCGACGCTGTTGGAACCGGCGCCGAACGCGTACGGCCGGGCGAAACGGCCCTGGTCGTCGGTGTATAGATTCAGAGGATTGCCATTCACCGCCAGGCTGTGGGGCGGGCGCAGATGCCCGATTGCCTTGAGCTGGCCCTCGATCATCGTGCGATTGCGCTGGATGCCGCGATCAATCGGCGGCGTGGGATAGGCGACCTGCGGGTTTTCCGTGCGATCGAGCAGCCCGTGATAGCGCCAGCCGCCCACCGGCTCCGACAGCTCCGCGCTCGGCGCCGCCAGCAGCGCGGGCGCGCAAGCCAAGCCGATCAGCAGCAAAAGAAGTGAACGCATGTGATGCCTCCTGCCATGCCTGACGAAACCTTGCACCCGATCCTCGGCGCTTCACAGTGGGCGATACTGCGTTTCGTCTGAAAGACCCGTGACTGTCGGGTCGTAGAAGGCGCGAAGGTTAGCGATTCGGCAGTTTTTTAACAATCGGATACATCTGGATTTGCGGTGGGAATCACGGCGCCCAGTGGACGATGAGCCGAATAGGCGTCATATTCGGCTCACGAAATGAGCCGAATAGCATTTCTATTCGGCTCACGCACTCAGGAATGGCATTGCATGGCAACTCATTGGATCTGGCAACAGCCCGATTGGCCCGACTTCAACTGGCAGTCAGAGCGTCTCACTGCACTGTTGCGCGAATGCGTTCAGGCGCAGGGACAATTGATGGGCATGGCGGGATCAGTGGGCAATTCACTGAGCGCTCAGACTGAGCTGGACGCGTTGCTGCAAAACATCGTGACCTCCTCGGCCATCGAGGGGGAACAGTTGAATGTTGAATCCGTGCGCTCCTCATTGGCACGACGTCTGGGGCTGGAATCGCCTGATGGCGAGCACGTCAGCAAGCGCAGCGAGGGGCTGGCACAGCTGATGCTCGATGCCACTCAGCGCTTTGCCGAACCGCTGACGCTGGAACGATTGCTGGAATGGAATTCATGGCTGTTTCCAGAACAGGAGAGTGGTTTCCTTTCGCGAGCAATCAATGTCGGCACATTACGCGGCGATGAGCCAATGCAGGTGGTTTCCGGACGAATCGAGCGTCCGACCGTGCATTTCGAAGCGCCACCGCGACAGGGCCTCGAGCGGCAACTCGACAGTTTTCTTAAATGGTTCGACGCCAGTCAGCATCAGGCGGGCCTCGATCCTTTACTGCGAGCCGGTATCGCACACTTCTGGTTCGTCACCTTGCACCCATTCGACGACGGCAATGGGCGCCTGACTCGCACCCTCACCGATCTGGCACTGGCTCAGGGCGAAGCGCAGGCGATTCGTTTTTATGCGATGTCCGCCAGCATCCTCGATGATCGTGCGGGCTATTACCGGATTCTCGAATCCAGCCAGAAAGCCACGCTGGACATTACCGACTGGCTCATATGGTTCCTGCAAACCTTGCTGCGCAGCCTGCAGCAGGCCATCGCGCGGATTGAAAGTGTGTTGGGAAAATCACGCTTCTGGCAGGCGCACCGGGAATCCGGGCTGTCGGCGGAGCAGATCAAAGTGCTCAATCGTTTGCTCGACGGTGGTGAGCGCGGTTTCGAGCACGGTATCAGTGCAGCGCAATACCAGAGTGTGGCCAAGGTCTCCAAAGCCACGGCCACCCGACATCTGGCGGAGCTGCTGGAAAAGGGTTGCCTGCAACGTCTTCCGGGCGGCGGACGCAGCACTCGGTATCAGATTCAATATCCGGGCGAATCGACCGACTGACACCCTTGTCCGTCGGCCCGCTCATTTGCCCATACCCCCCCTATCTGCTAGTGTCGCGCCGGTTTAACGTCAACCGGAATTAGCCGCCATGGCCCGCAAAAAAGCTGCACTGGATTTCGAACAGTCCCTCGCCGACCTGCAAACACTGGTCGAGCGTCTGGAGAACGGTGAATTGTCGCTGGAAGACTCGCTGACCGCTTTCGAGCAGGGCATCGGCCTGACCCGTGACTGCCAGGCGGCGCTGGCCCAGGCCGAGCAGAAGGTCCAGGTGTTGCTGGAGCGCGATGGCGAACTCGCCGAGGAACCCTTCGACGCGGATCAGCCAGAATGATTGCAGCGTATTCGGCCACCAGCCAGGCGCGGGTCAACGCGGCACTGGAAACCCTGTTCAATGCCCCGCTGCCGGAACTGGCGCGCCTCTATGAAGCCATGCGCTACAGCGTGATGAACGGCGGCAAACGCGTGCGTCCACTGCTGACCTACGCGGCGTGCGAAGCCCTTGGCGGCAAGGCCGAACAGGCCAACGGTGCGGCCTGCGCAGTTGAGCTGATCCACGCGTATTCGCTGGTGCACGACGATTTGCCGGCGATGGACGACGACGATCTGCGTCGTGGCCAGCCGACTACTCACAAGAAATTCGACGAAGCCTGCGCGATTCTGGCCGGCGACGGCTTGCAGAGCCTGGCCTTTAGCGCCCTGCTCGACCCGCGCCTGAGCGACCTGAGTGCGGACATCCGCCTGCAACAGGTCACGGCGCTGGCGCACGCGGCGGGCCCGGCCGGCATGGTCGGCGGTCAGGCCATCGACCTCGGTTCGGTCGGCCTCAAGCTCGATCAGAAAGCCCTCGAACAGATGCACCGGCACAAGACTGGCGCGCTGATCGAGGTCAGCGTCAAGCTCGGCGCCCTGGCCAGCGGCCGCGCCGAGAAGGATGAACTCAAGGCTCTGCAAAGTTATGCACAGGCCATTGGCCTGGCATTCCAGGTGCAGGACGACATCCTCGACGTCGAAAGCGATACCGAAACCCTCGGCAAACGCCAGGGCGCCGACATCGCCCGCGACAAGCCGACCTATCCGGCCCTGCTCGGCCTCGACGCCGCCAAGGCCTATGCCCTGGAACTGCGCGATCAGGCCCTGCACGCGCTGCGACCGTTTGACGCGGCCGCCGAGCCATTGCGCGATCTGGCCCGGTATATCGTCGACCGGCGCAACTAAAGGCTAATCAGCCAAAAAAGCCCAACGCGTGGGCAGGGGACGATGCATCAGGTAAACTGCCGCATCTTTTATACCTATAACGATTCGCCTGATGCCCACGACGTTTCATGAGATTCCCCGCAAGCGCCCGACCACGCCCCTGCTCGACCGCGCTAACACGCCGGACGGCCTGCGCCGGTTAGGCGAAGCCGAGCTGGAAACCCTGGCTGATGAGTTGCGCCTGGAATTGCTCTACACGGTCGGCCAGACCGGCGGGCATTTCGGTGCCGGCCTGGGCGTCATCGAGCTGACCATCGCGTTGCACTACGTCTTCGACACCCCGGACGACCGGCTGGTGTGGGACGTCGGTCATCAGGCCTATCCGCACAAGATCCTCACCGGTCGTCGCGAGCGCATGGAAACCCTGCGTCAGAAGGACGGCATCGCCGCTTTCCCGCGCCGCTCCGAGAGCGAGTACGACACCTTTGGCGTCGGCCACTCCAGCACCTCGATCAGTGCCGCGCTGGGCATGGCCATCGCCGCCCGCCTGCAGAACAGTGATCGCAAGGCGATTGCCGTGATCGGTGACGGCGCGCTGACCGCCGGCATGGCCTTCGAAGCGCTGAACCATGCGCCGGAAGTGGACGCCAACATGCTGGTGATCCTCAACGACAACGACATGTCGATCTCGCGCAACGTCGGCGGTCTGTCGAACTATCTGGCGAAGATCCTTTCCAGCCGCACCTACGCGAGCATGCGCGAAGGCAGCAAAAAAGTGCTGTCGCGCCTGCCTGGCGCCTGGGAAATTGCCCGTCGTACCGAAGAATATGCCAAAGGCATGCTGGTTCCCGGCACCCTGTTCGAAGAGCTGGGCTGGAACTACATCGGCCCGATCGACGGCCACGACCTGCCGACCCTGATCGCCACCCTGCGCAACATGCGCGATCTGAAAGGTCCGCAGTTCCTGCACATCGTCACCAAGAAAGGCAAAGGCTTCGCCCCGGCGGAAGTCGACCCGATCGGTTACCACGCCATCACCAAGCTGGAGCCGCTGGACGCCCCGGCCGCCGCACCGAAGAAGGCCGGCGGGCCGAAGTACTCCGGCGTATTCGGTGAATGGCTGTGCGACATGGCCGCTGCCGATCCGCGCCTGGTGGGCATCACCCCGGCGATGAAGGAAGGTTCGGATCTGGTGGCGTTCAGCGAACGCTTCCCGCTGCGCTATTTCGACGTGGCGATTGCCGAGCAGCACGCCGTGACCCTTGCGGCCGGCATGGCCTGCGAAGGCGCCAAACCGGTGGTGGCGATCTACTCGACGTTCCTGCAGCGCGGTTACGACCAGTTGGTGCATGACGTCGCGGTGCAGAACCTCGACGTGCTGTTCGCCATCGACCGCGCCGGTCTGGTGGGCGAAGACGGCCCGACCCACGCCGGCAGCTTCGACCTGTCTTATCTGCGCTGCATCCCGGGCATGGTCATCATGACCCCGAGCGATGAAAACGAACTGCGCAAGATGCTCACCACCGGCCACCTGTACAACGGCCCGGCGGCGGTGCGTTACCCGCGCGGCACCGGCCCGAACGCAACCATCGAGAAAAACCTCGAACCGATCGAGATCGGCAAGGGTGTGATTCGTCGTCAGGGCGGCAAGGTCGCCCTGCTGGTGTTCGGCGTGCAGCTGGCCGAAGCGCTGATTGTCGCTGAAACGCTGGACGCCACCGTGGTCGACATGCGTTTCGTCAAACCGATGGACGAAGCGTTGGTGCGTGAAGTGGCCGCCAGCCACGACCTGCTGGTGACCATCGAGGAGAACGCGATCATGGGCGGCGCCGGCGGCGCGGTCAGCGAATTCCTCGCCCGTGAAAATATCCTCAAATCAGTGCTGCACCTGGGTTTGCCGGACGTTTACGTCGAGCACGCCAAGCCGGCGCAGATGCTGGCCGAGTGCGGGCTGGATGCGGCCGGGATCGAAGCGGCGGTGCGTGAGCGCCTGGACCTGCTTAACCGCTGACTCGCTGGATAAACGCAAAACCCCATGTGGGAGCGGGCTTGCTCGCGAAGGCGTCGGACCAGTCGACAATGAGTTGACTGACACACCGCCTTCGCGAGCAAGCCCGCTCCCACATTTGATTTGTGTACACCTGAAAGACCTACGGAATGCCGATGAACCTCTCGCGCCTCGCCCTGCCCTTCTTGCTGCTGCCCTGCGCCAACGCCCTCGCCGACACCTTCGAACGTGACCAGGCCCTGAAGCTGCCGGACATGCTGATCAGCGCCAACCGCCAGGTCGAAGCACGCAACGACAGCAGCGCCGCCAACACCGTGTTCACCCGCGAAGACATTGAGCGCCTGCAACCACGCAGCGTTACCGACCTGCTGCAACGGGTACCCGGCGTGCAAGTGGCGCAAACCGGCGGACGCGGCAGTCTGCCGGGAATCTACATTCGCGGCACACAGTCGGCGCAAAGTCTGGTGCTGGTGGACGGCCAGCGCATCGGCAACTCCACCTCCGGCGACAGCAACCTGCAACACCTGAACATCGAGCAGATCGAACGCGTCGAAGTGCTGCGCGGTTCGCGCTCGGTGATCTACGGCAGTGATGCCATTGGCGGGGTGATTCAGATCTTCACCCGGCGCGGCGGCGAACAAGGCTTGCAGCCACGGATGCATGTGGGCTTCGGCAGCAACCAGACCTGGGAGCGAAGTGTCGGCCTGTCCGGTGGCGATGAGAAAACCCGCTTCAACCTCGGCGCGAGTCTCGATGAAACCGCCGGGATCGACCGCACCCACGAGTCGTATCCCAGCGACAGCGATCATGATGCCTACCGCAACAAATCCGTCAGCCTGAGCCTCAGCCATGCGCTGACCGATGACATCGAAGTCGGCGCCAACCTGCTGGATAACCGTGGCAAAAGCGAGTTCGACAACCCGTTCGGCCGCTTCGACCCGGTGACCTTCGACTCCCTCCAGCAGCAGCCTTACAGCGATTTCACCGTCAGCAGTTTCAGCAGCTACATTGATGCGCGGGTCAACGAGCGCTGGAAGTCGCGCCTGGAACTCGGCCACAGCGAAAACCGCGAGAAGTCCTTCGACAAGCTCAGCGACGAACGCTCGGTGTTCAACACCTACCGCGACTCGGTGACCTGGCAGAACGACCTGACGCTGGATGCGCGCAACAGCCTGATCCTTGGCGGCGACTGGTACGAAGACCGGATCAACAGCAGCACCGCGTTCGATGAAGACAGCCGCTGGAATCGCGCCGCGTTCATCCAGCATCGCTTCCAGGCCGACAGTTTCTCCACCGAACTGGGCCTGCGTCGCGACGACAACCAGCAGTTCGGCGGCCAGAACAGCTGGAGCGGCACGCTGACGTTGCCGGTCAATCCGGACAACGATCTGCTGCTCAGCTACAGCGAAGGCTTCCGTGCGCCGACCTTCAACGATCTGTACTACCCGGACTTCAGCAACCCCGACCTGAAACCGGAAACTTCGAAAAGCTACGAGCTGCAATGGCGCAGCCAGTTGAGCGACAGTAGCCGTCTCGAAGCCTCGCTGTATCGGACCGATCTGGAAGACGCGATCATCTTCGGCAGCAACTCACGCCCGGAAAACGTCGCTTCGGCACGGATCAACGGCTTCGAAGCCGCCCTGAAACAGGAGCTGCTGGGCTGGCAGAGCAATCTCGGCGTGGCAATCATCGATCCCCGCGACCGCGACACCGGCCACACCCTGGCGCGGCGTGCCCGGCGCACCTTGAGCTGGGATCTGGATCGGCAATTCGATCGCCTCGGCCTCGGCGCCAGTTGGCAGGCCGTCAGCAGCAGCTATGACGACCTGAACAATCAACAACCATTGGGTGGTTATGCGCTGCTCGGACTGCGCAGCAGCTGGGCGCTGAACCGTGAGATCAAGCTGGACTTCAAAGTGGATAACCTGCTGGACAAGGGTTACAGCCGGGCGCTGTACAGCCATGACGGCAGTCAGTATGGCTATCGCGAGGAAGGTCGGGCATTCATGTTCGGCGTGACCTGGACGCCGCAACTCTGATCCAGAATTTGCGCTGCATTGACTGGCCTCTTCGCGAGCAAGCCCGCTCCCACAGGAGGAACGCATTCCAAATGTGGGAGCGGGCTTGCTCGCGAAGAATTCACCTCGGTCTCAGCGGTCTGGCGCGATCAACTGGCAGAGCTTGGCGGTCGCCTCGATCATCTGCCCGCTCGGGCGTTCCAGACCTTTGTCGGTGACCAGCAGCAACTGCCTTTGCTTGACCGCTGCCACCTGCGGCCAGGTATTCCACGCATCCAGTTGCGGCTGATCGCTGGCCAGAATCACTTCGGGATCACGCTGTAAAACCGCTTCGATGCTCACCTGCGGCGCCGGCAGGCTCAGGTCGCCGAACACATTGCGTGCGCCGCACACTTCAAGCGCATCGCTGATGATCTGCCCGCCGCCGATGGTGTACAGCGGCTTGTCCCAGACCTGATAGAACACCCGCTGCGGCGCTTCACGGCGGTAGCGCTGGCGCAGCTCATCGAGGTTTTGCCGCAACTCTCTGGCTCGCTCAGTCCCACGCTCAGGACGACCAAGCTGTGTCGCGATGGCCTCAATCTGCGCGGTCAGCTGTTCGAAACTGTGGGGTTCGGCAACGAAGGTCGGGATGTTCAAACGCTTGAGCTGATCGCGCTGGGCCGGGCCGACACTGCCGGGCCATAACAGCAACAAGTCAGGCTTGAGGCTGAGCAGCCGCTCCATGTCGAGCTGGCCATAACGGCCCACAGAAGGGAGATCCTTGATCGCAGGTGGCCGGTCACCGGCATCCAGCACGCCCACCAGCAAGTCGGCCGAATTCAGCTCCACGACAATTTCAGACAGGGATGGCGCGAGGCTGACCACTCGCAGGGCGGCCAGGGTTTCGCTGCTGACGGCCAGCAGCAGAACCGCCAGCCAGAGACGGCGCATCAACCGAGTTGACGCGGGATACGATAGAGGTAGAACAGCACCGCCGTGGACAGCGCCAGCAGCATCAACGGCACCGCTTCGAGGCCGACGAACACTGCCAGTGCGCCGATCCATGCCGGTAATCCCGCCGCCAGAAACGCCGTGCGCCGACGAGCCGCGAGAGCGATCCAGGCAGCGGGTTCATCCGGCGTATCGAGTGCTTTTTGTGTGGCGATCAGCGCATGTTTGTAGCGGCCGAAAAACTTCAGACTGACAAACATCGAGGCCA
This sequence comes from Pseudomonas sp. 58(2021), assembly GCF_017491585.1. Lineage (NCBI taxonomy): Bacteria > Pseudomonadati > Pseudomonadota > Gammaproteobacteria > Pseudomonadales > Pseudomonadaceae > Pseudomonas > Pseudomonas sp. 58(2021). The sequence continues at coordinate 78,871 of NZ_JAFGYZ010000004.1, read as the reverse complement.
CACCGGCAATGAACAACGGCATCGCCAACACCGGCATGATCGCTTCGCTCTCGCCGAACACGGCGTTAAGCACGAACAGCGGCACCAATGCCAGCGCCAGGTATTTCCACCAGGCGACCGACAGGCGGCGGCGCACCTGACCGCGGGTCACGCCCGGTCTACCTCGCCCTGATGTTCGTTGCCCATCATGTGGTCGAGCTTGCTGGCCTTGGTCGCCAGATAGAGTTTGTTGTGCGGGTTATGACCGGTGTGCAGCGGCACGCGCTCGGTGACGACGATGCCCATGTCGGTCAAGGCTTTGACCTTGCGCGGGTTGTTGGTCATCAGGCGCAGGGACTTCACGCCCAGATGCTCCAGCATCGGCAGGCACATGGCGTAGTCACGCTGGTCGGCGGCAAAGCCCAGACGCTCGTTGGCTTCAACGGTATCGGCACCGCCGTCCTGCAATTCGTAGGCGCGGATCTTGTTCAAAAGACCGATGCCACGACCTTCCTGACGCAGGTACAGCAACACGCCACGGCCTTCACGGGCGATCGCCTTGAGGGCGGCCTCCAGTTGCGAGCCGCAGTCGCAACGCTGGCTGAACAAGGCATCGCCGGTCAGGCATTCGGAGTGCAAACGGCCGAGTACCGGGGCACCGTCGGCAATCTCACCCAGGCTCAGCACGACGTGCTCGCGGCCAGTGGCTTCATCGAGAAAACCGTGCATGGTGAATTGCGCAAAAGGCGTTGGCAGCTTGGAAGCGGCGACAAAAACGACAGGCACCGGTGTGCTCCTGATCTAAAAAGTCCGAGATTCGCTGGGCGGCATTGTAACAGCAGGTTCCTGCAGACGCTTAGGCTGAATTATCGGCCATAACGATCAAAAAGTTTGATGGCAGGCCTGCCTTCATTGCCCTCGCTCGAACGGATACGGCTGTTTCCAGCGTTCGAAGATGGGCTTCAATTCGCCGCTTTTCACCAGTTGATCCATGCGCTGGTCGTAGATCGACATCAGTGCACGGGCCTGAGGGGTGTCGGCGAAACCAAGGTAAAGGGGCAACTCCGCCAGATGCGAGTAACGGTATTGCGAAGGATCGGCAGCATTTCTCACCACCGCTTCGATTTCCGTCAGCGCGTCGATGTAGTAATCCGCCCGCCCCTGCTTGAGCATCGACAGGATTCCCGTACGACGTTCGATCTGGTTGTAGCGCTTGACGTTCGGCAGGTAGGTCTCATAACGATAACCTCGCACCCAGGCCAGCCGGTACTTGTCGAGGGTGGCCTCGGTCGGTGCCGGATTACTGGCCAGGCCCAGTGCGTAGATGTGATCGGAATCGAAGTTCCAGCGCGGATACAGCACTTGTTCGGCTTCCCCGCGATAGGAACCGACCAGCGCGTCGACTTCCTTCAACTGCACCAGCCCCACCGAGCGGGTGTACGGCACGGTGCGGATGTCCAGGGTCACGCCGGCAGGTTCGAACACCTTGCGCAGAACGTCCCAGCCCAGGCCGTGGCCGTCGGCTGCGGTGTAGTCTTCCCAATCTTCGCTGGCCAGATGAATGACCGTCGGCGGCGCCTCCTGTGCCAGGGCCGTCGCACCGAGCAGAGTGAAAACCAGAATCGCCAACCAGCGTCGAGCCATCCCTGTGTCCCTCATCCACACCTAGAAATCAGGCGAAAACCCACACCAGTCCCTGCATCGCCAGCCAGGCGAACACGCCCGCCAGCACGTCGTCGAGCATGATGCCGACACCGCCATGTACATGCCGGTCGATCCAGCGGATCGGCCACGGCTTGAGGATGTCGAAAAAGCGGAACATCAAAAACCCGGCGAGCAACCAGTACCAGCCTTCCGGTACCAGCCACAGGGTGATCCACATTCCGACCATCTCGTCCCAGACGATGCCTTCATGGTCATGCACCCGCAGATCGTCGGCCACCTTGCCGCACAGCCAGAAGCCGAACAGCATGGTGATCCCGAGCATCAGCCAGTAACCCCAGTCGGGCAACATCTGCCACAACGGAATAAAGGGTAGCGCAACTAACGAGCCCCACGTGCCCGGTGCTTTCGGCAAGGTGCCCGAACCGAAGCCGAACGCAATGAAATGCCAGGGATTGCGCCAGACCGACGGCGGAACGAATTCGCCGGGAACCTGTTTCGGGTGATCTGTCACGGTGACTCCTGAAAATGTTGATAACCCCGGATTTGCGGGGTGATGTCGTGCCCTTCGCGGTCCAGCAGCACCACGCCCTGCCCCTCTGCCACGCGCCCGATCACATGGACCGGCCAGCCGTCGGCCAGCAACGTCGGTAACTCGACGGACGGCAAGGTGAAGGCCAGCACGTAATCATCGCCACCGCTCAACGCCGCACGCTCGGCGCCGCGCTGACCGAGAAACGCCACCAGCGCCTCCGACAACGGGACACGCTCGCGCTCGACTTCGAGGCGAACCTTCGAAGCCAGTGCGATATGGCCGCAATCGGCGAGCAGGCCATCGGAAATGTCCAGCGCCGAGGTGGCCTTGCCCCGCAAGGCCTGACCGAGAGCAAGCTGCGGCTGCGGCGACCAGTAATGTTCGAGCAGCGGCTGGGCGATGTGCGGCTCGGTGTCACGCTGACCCAGCACCAGCGGCAAGGCCCCGGCGGCATTGCCCAGCTCACCGCCGACACACAGCAGATCGCCGGGCTGCGCGCCGCTGCGGGTCAGGGCCTGGCCGGCCGGGACGCGGCCGAACACGGTGACGGTCAGGCTCAACGGCCCGCGTGTCGTATCGCCGCCGATCAGCGCCACGCCGCAGCTCTGCGCCATGCGGTTCAAACCGCGGGCATAGGCTTGCAGCCAATCGGCAGTCACCGTCGGCAAGGTCAGGGCAAGGGTAAAGGCGACGGGCGTGGCGCCCATGGCAGCGAGGTCGCTGACCGCCACGGCCAGCGAGCGCTGACCGAGCAGAAACGGATCACAGGGATCGGCGAAATGCACGCCGGCCACCAGCGTATCGGTGGAAATTGCCAACTGCTCCCCTGAGGGAACAGCAAGCAAGGCGCAGTCATCGCCGATCCCCAGTGCAACGCCCTCGCCGCCCTGCGCACAAGGCGCGGCGGCGAAGAAATTGCGGATCAGCTCAAACTCGCCCATGGCTGAGAAAAAGTATTCAAGCGCGGATCAGCGCTTGAACGCCTTCACTTCAGCTTCACGCAGGCGCGGGGCCAACTTGTCGAGCACGCCGTTGACGAACTTGTGGCCGTCGGTGGAACCGAAGACCTTGGCCAGTTCGATACCTTCGTTGATCACAACGCGGTACGGCACGTCGACGCGCTTGAGCAGTTCCCAGGTGGACAGGCGCAGAACCGCCAGTTCAACCGGGTCCAGCTCTTCGATCGCCAGGTCCAGGCAAGGCGTGAGCGCGGTGTCGATTTCGGTACGGTTGGCCGGAACCCCATGGAGGATTTCACGGAAGTACGCGCCATCGACATCGGTGAAATCGTTATCGACCCGGAACTGCGCTTCGATCTCGTTCAGCGAAGCCTTGGCCATGTGCCATTGATACAGGGCCTGAGTCGCGAGCTGACGGGCTTCGCGGCGCTTGGCGCTTTTCGATGGCTTGCCGGCATCCGCAGGTTTCGGATCGCGCGGGTTGAAACGATCGCTATCGTCGCTAATCACTTGGCCTCCAACTGCGCCAGCAGGCTGACCATTTCCAGAGCGGACAGGGCAGCTTCAGCACCTTTGTTGCCGGCCTTGGTGCCGGAACGTTCGATGGCTTGCTCGATGGAATCAACGGTCAGGACGCCGAAAGCGACCGGTACGCCGAACTCCATGGACACCTGGGCCAGGCCCTTGGTGCACTCGCCAGCCACGTATTCGAAGTGCGGAGTGCCGCCACGAATGACCGCGCCCAGGGCGATGATTGCTGCGAACTCGCCTTTCTGGGCGACTTTCTGCGCAACCAGCGGGATTTCGAAGGCGCCAGGTGCGCGGATGATGGTGATGTCGCTTTCGCTCACGCCGTGGCGAACCAGGGCATCAACTGCACCGCTGACCAGGCTTTCAACCACGAAGCTGTTGAAACGGCCCACTACCAAAGCGTAGCGGCCTTTAGGGGCGATGAAGGTACCTTCGATGGTCTTCAGGGTCATTCGTCAGATCTCTTAAAGAGCCGGGACGCGTCTGTTTCGCGTCCCTCAGTGATTTATTTGCCGCGAATTCGGAGCCGGAAACAACCGGTCATTATTCGGAGGGCACGTATTCTACAACTTCCAGATCGAAACCGGATATCGCATTGAACTTCATCGGCGCCGACATCAGGCGCATTTTGCGCACGCCGAGGTCGCGCAGGATCTGCGAACCGGCACCGACGATGCTGTAGGTGGTCGGTTTTTTCGGCGCGGCCTGATCGCCGGTTTCGCGGATATGCGCCAGCAGCACGTCGCCATCCAGTGGGTGACCGAGCAGCAACACCACACCGCTGCCGGCCTCGGCGACCGCAGCCATGGCGGCGCGCAGGCTCCAGCGGCCCGGTTGCTTGACCATCAACAGGTCGCGCAACGGGTCCATGTTGTGCACGCGAACCAGGGTCGGCTCTTCGGCGCAAACGGTGCCCAGGGTCAGTGCCATGTGCACGTCGCCTTCCACGGAATCACGATAGGTCACCAGGTTGAATTGGCCCAGTTCGCTGTCCAGTGGCTGCTCGGCAATCCGCTGAACGGTACGTTCGTGGATCATCCGGTAGTGAATCAGGTCGGCGATGGTGCCGATCTTGATGTTGTGTTCAGCGGCGAAGGCTTCCAGTTCGGCGCGACGGGACATGGTGCCGTCGTCGTTCATCACTTCGCAGATCACGCCGCTCGGCTCGAAACCGGCCATGCGCGCCAGGTCGCAGGCGGCTTCGGTGTGGCCGGCGCGGGCCAGGGTGCCACCGGCCTGGGCCATCAACGGGAAGATGTGGCCCGGGCTGACGATGTCTTCGGCTTTCGCGTCTTTCGCGGCCGCCGCTTGCACGGTGCGTGCGCGGTCGGCGGCGGAGATGCCGGTGGTCACGCCTTCGGCCGCTTCGATCGAGACGGTGAACTTGGTGCCGAAACCGGAACCGTTGCGCGGTGCCATCAGCGGCAGCTTCAGGGTTTCGCAGCGCTCGCGGCTCATCGGCATGCAAATCAGGCCACGGGCGTGCTTGGCCATGAAGTTGATGTGCTCGGCCTTGCAGCATTCGGCGGCCATGATCAGGTCGCCTTCGTTCTCGCGGTCTTCGTCATCCATGAGGATGACCATCTTGCCTTGGCGGATGTCTTCTACCAGTTCTTCGATGCTATTGAGCGCCACAAGGCACCCCCTTCAGTCAGGATTTGAGGTAGCCGTTGGCGGCCAGAAAGCTTTCGGTGATGCCACCGGACGTCGGCTCAGCGGCCTTGTCGCCCAACAGCAGGCGCTCGAGATAACGCGCCAGCAAGTCGACTTCCAGGTTCACCCGGCGACCTGGCTTGTAGGACGCCATGATGGTTTCGCTCAGGGTGTGCGGAATGATCGTCAGCAGGAATTCGGCGCCATCGACCGCGTTCACGGTCAGGCTGGTGCCGTCGACGGTGATCGAGCCTTTGTGGGCGATGTACTTGGCCAGCTCTTTTGGCGCGCGGATGCGAAATTCCACGGCGCGGGCATTGTCGCTGCGCGAAACCACTTCGCCGACACCGTCGACGTGACCGCTGACCAGATGGCCGCCGAGACGGGTGGTCGGGGTCAGGGCTTTTTCCAGGTTGACCGGGCTGCCGCTTTTCAGATCATTCATGGCGGTGCAGTCGAGGGTTTCGCGACTGACGTCGGCGGCAAAGCCGTCGCCCGGCAGTTCCACGGCGGTCAGGCACACGCCGTTGACCGCGATGCTGTCGCCGAGTTTGACGTCGCTCAGGTCGAGCTTGCCGGTTTCGACATGCACCCGCACATCACCGCCCTTTGGGGTCAGTGCGCGGATACTGCCGATGGATTCGATGATGCCGGTAAACATGGGGTTCTCCTTGAGAACGAAGCCAGCGCTAACGCGATGGCCGGGAATTATACGCTCGCCGATGAGACAGGGATTGCAGTGACTCGCCAGTCATCGCCAACCGCGCGAATTTCAGTGATTTTCAGCTCCGGCGCATCCTTCATACAGGCCAGCGGCCAGTCCAGCAGCGGACGCGCCGTGGAGCCGAGGAACTTGCCGGCGATGAAGATCACGAACTCGTCCACCAGACCAAGCTGGGCAAACGCGCCGGCCAGTCGCGGACCGGCCTCGACCAGCACTTCGTTGACGCCACGGTTGGCCAGTTCGATCAGCAACTGGTGCAGATCGACCTGACCGTCATCGCCCGGCACGATCAGGCATTCCGGGCCGTGGGCGTACTGTTCTTCGATGGCCACGCAGGTGGCGACCAGCGCCGGGCCGGCCTTGAAGAACGGTGCATCCAGCGGCACTCGCAGACGCCCGTCGATCAGCACCCGCAGCGGCGGACGGCTCAGGGCCAGCGCGGTTTGTTCGGCATCCAGCCCCAGCTCTTCGGCGCGCACGGTCAGGCGTGCGCCATCGGCCAGCACCGTGTCGGCGCCGGTCAGCACCACGCTGGCCTGGGCGCGCAACCGCTGCACCGCCGAACGCGCGGCAGGGCCGGTGATCCATTGGCTCTCGCCGCTTTCCATCGCCGTGCGGCCGTCGAGGCTCATGGCCAGCTTGACCCGCACGAACGGCAAGCCGTGTTCCATGCGTTTCAGAAAACCTTGATTGAGCTTGCGCGCCTCAGTTTCCAGCACACCGCTTTCGGTGGCGATGCCGGCATCGGCCAGACGCTGCAAACCGCGCCCGGCGACCTGCGGATTGGGATCGTGCATCGCCGCGACCACCCGGCCAACACTGGCATTCACCAGCGCATCGGCGCAGGGCGGTGTACGGCCGTGGTGGCTGCAGGGCTCGAGGGTCACGTAAGCCGTGGCACCCCGGGCCAATTCACCGGCGGCGCGCAGGGCGTGGACTTCGGCATGGGGTTCGCCGGCACGTTCATGCCAGCCTTCACCGACAATCTGCCCGTCACGCACGATCACGCAGCCAACCCGTGGATTGGGATGAGTCGTGTAGTGCCCCTTGCGCGCCAGCTCCAGGGCCCGGGCCATGAAGTGGGCGTCGAGGATGGCCTGCTCGGCGGTGGTGGTCATTCTTTCACCGGTTCGCGGGCGAGGCGATCGATCTCTTCGCGGAATTCGTTGAGGTCCTGGAAGCGGCGGTATACGGAGGCGAAACGGATGTAGGCCACTTCATCGAGCTTTTGCAGCTCGGCCATCACCAGTTCGCCGACCACGAGGGATTTGACCTCACGCTCGCCGGTGGCGCGCAGCTTGTGTTTGATATGGACCAGCGAGGATTCGAGACGCTCGACGCTCACCGGACGTTTCTCCAGGGCGCGCTGCATGCCGGCGCGGAGCTTTTCTTCGTCGAACGGTTGGCGGCTGCCGTCGGTTTTGATCAGGCGCGGCAACACCAGTTCGGCCGTCTCGAACGTCGTGAAACGTTCGCCGCAGGCCAGGCATTCACGCCGGCGGCGCACCTGTTCGCCCTCGGCGACCAGACGCGAGTCGATGACCTTGGTGTCGTTGGCACCGCAGAAGGGACAGTGCATGGTGGCTGGCAACAAAAAAAGGGAGGGCCATGGTAGCGCATCCCGGTGGCAAGACAAGCCATAGGCTTTGCGGTATACAGACTGCCATGATCGTTTGATCCATGGATTTCATTTTGACGGAGCCACCAATGTCGTTACGACCGCTCGTTTTGCTCAGTGTTTTCAGCCTGCTGGTGGCCTGCGGCAGCGACGCACCCAAGCCGCAGCCGCCAACGCCGGGCCCGGCGCCGCAACAGGCGCAGAAAAAGGCCAAAGAAGCTGCCGACCTCGGCCCGCTGCCTGCGTATCAACGTGAACTGAGCGGCACCCTGCAAGGCGTGCCGACGGGCGCCGAAGTCGAACTGGCACTGCTGGTGATCGATGAGAAAGGTCGCCCGCAACAATTGCTCGCCAGCTCCAGCCTGATCGGCAACAACCAGGTTCTGCCGTTTCGCCTGCGCTTCAACCCCGACGCGTTCCCGGCCGGGGCGCGGGTCGAACTGCGTGGCCGCGCCACACAGTCCGGCCAGTTGATCCTGCATCTGCCGTCGCAGACCATCAGCCAGCCGACCACCCAGGCCCTGGGCCAAATGCAATTTGTCAAAGCGCCATGAATGCACCGCTGGACCTGCAACAGGCGTTGGGCGAGTTGCTCGGCGATGCCCGACTGGTGACCTGCCCACTGCCGGACACTGATTTGAAGCTGTGGCTGATCGACGGCGACAACATGGCCCGGGAGTTCAGCCCGGAGGAAACCCGGCGAATCCTGCACGAACCGCCGTACTGGAGTTTCTGCTGGGCCAGCGGCCTGGCGGTGGCGAGGTATCTGGCGGAGTTTCCTGAGTGGGTTCGAGGCAAACGCGTGCTGGATTTCGGCGCCGGTTCCGGGATTGCCGGCATCGCGGCGGTGAAGGCCGGTGCGCTGGAGGTGGTGGCTTGCGACCTCGACCCGCTGGCGATTGCCGCCTGCCGGGCCAACGCCGAACTCAATGACGTACAGATGAGCTATTCCACGGACTTCTTCGCCGAGGCCGATCGCTTCGATCTGATCCTGGTGGCCGACGTTCTCTACGACCGGGAAAACCTGCCGCTGCTCGACGCGTTTCTCAGTCGCGGTCGCGAAGCGCTGGTGGCTGATTCGCGGGTTCGGGATTTCCGTCATCCGCTGTACCGGCGCATCGAAATGCTCGAAGCCATGACCCTGCCGGATCTGGCCGAGCCCGAAGAGTTTCGCCATGTCAGCCTCTACCACGCGGCCCGCGCCTGACCGTATAGTTGCCCCATTCACGCTTTTACGAGAGACCCCATGAGTCAGCAAACGCCGTACATCTTCGACGCCACGACGGCCGACTTCGACCAGTCGGTGATCGAGGCTTCCTTTCAAAAACCGGTGCTGGTGGATTTCTGGGCCGAATGGTGTGCGCCGTGCAAGGCGTTGATGCCGATGCTGCAAGGGATCGCCGAGAGCTATCAGGGCGAGTTGCTGCTGGCCAAGGTCAATTGCGATATCGAACAGGACATCGTCGCCCGCTTCGGCATCCGCAGCCTGCCGACCGTGGTGCTGTTCAAGGACGGTCAACCGGTGGACGGTTTTGCCGGGGCCCAGCCTGAATCCGCCGTGCGCGCCCTGCTCGAACCTCACGTAAAAATGCCACCACCGGCAGCGGCTGATCCGTTCGAGCAAGCCCAGGCGCTGTTCGATGACGGCCGTTACGCCGATGCCGAAGCCGCGCTGGTGGTGATGCTCAACGAAGACAACACCAACGCCAAGGCGCTGATTCTCTACGCCCGATGCCTGACCGAACGCGGCGAGCTGGGCGAAGCGCAAACCGTGCTCGACGCGGTCAAGAGCGACGAACACAAGGCTGCACTGGCGGGCGCCAAGGCGCAGATCAAGTTCCTCGGCCTGGCCCGTGACCTGCCGGATGCCGCCGACCTGAAAAGCCGTCTGGCGCAGAACCCGCAGGATGATGAGGCGGTGTATCAACTGGCGATCCAGCAACTGGCCCGTCAGCAATACGAAGCAGCACTGGACGCCCTGCTCAAGCTGTTCATCCGCAACCGCAGCTACGGCGAAGGCCTGCCGCACAAGACCTTGCTGCAAGTGTTCGAACTGCTGGGCAACGATCACCCGCTGGTGACTGCCTACCGGCGCAAGATGTTTGCCGCGCTGTACTAAGCGCTTACTCGATCCAGCTGTAGAGCGGCGTATCCCCGCCGCTCGCCACTTTCACGTCCGACGAATGCCGCAGGCGCACCAGCAGGCGCTTGCCCGCCGCCGCGCTGCCGGTCAGCCCTTCGAGCTGATCCAGCAACTCCGGCCCGCTGAGTTTTCCGGCCTTGCGCAACAGATCCCTGGCGACCTGCCACAACGCGTCATCCTGATTGACCGGTTTCGCCACAGGCGCCGCTGCGGCTGTCTGCGGCTGGTTGGCCTGCACCTGCACGCCGAACTGCGAACCGAGCCGCGCCCAATCGCTTTCATCCAGTTCCAGGGTCAAATCCACCGGCAATTCGCCGACGGTTCCGCGTATCCGCAACATAAGCTTTTCTCCCGCACATTTCTGACCTGCATGCTCCCATGGGACTTGTGTAACGCCAAGCGGGCGGGCAAACTCTGCGCACTTTCGTTATAAGATTACATAACAAACTCTTCACTTTACTTCCCGGAGTTCGCCATGCGTCGTCTGCTGCTCGCTTTGCCGTTTGCCCTGTTGCCGCTGGCCATCGCCCAGGCTGCCGATGAACATGACCACGATCATGAACACGGCAGCCTCGGTGCCCACGAACATGGCGTCGGTCGCCTGAACGCCGCGCTCGATGGCCAGACACTCGAACTGGAGCTGGAAAGCCCGGCGATGAACCTGGTCGGCTTCGAACACGTCGCCACCAGTGATGCCGACAAGGCCAAGGTCGCCGCCGCCCGCGCACAGCTGGAAAAACCATTGGCGCTGTTCAGCCTGCCGGCCGCCGCCGGTTGCAAAGTCGTCAGTCAGAAACTGGAAAGCCCACTGTTCGGCGACAAGCCGGATGCCGACGATCACGACGATGATGACCACGACGAAGACGCCAAAGGTGGCGACGCCCATCACCACGATCACAGCGAAATCCACGCCCACTATCAGTTCACCTGCGCAGCGCCGGGTGCCTTGAATACGCTGGATCTGGCCAATATTTTCAATACCTTCCCGGCCACCCAGAAAATTCAGGTACAACTGATCGGACCGAGCGGCCAGCAAGGCACCGAAGTGACGGCCAAGGCCGCCGCCCTGAAATTCTGATCACGAACGGCGCCATGACCCAAGCACTCATCGAACTGTCCGACCTGGGCTTCAACTGGCCCGGTCACCCGCCGCTGCTGGACATCCCGGCGTTTCGACTGGAACCGGGTGAAACCCTGTTCCTCAAGGGCCCCAGCGGCAGCGGCAAGACCACGCTGCTCGGGCTGCTCGGCGGCGTGCAGAAACCCGGTCGCGGCAGCATTCGCCTGCTCGGCCAGGAACTGACCGAACTGGGTGCCGGCGCCCGTGATCGCTTTCGCGTCGATCACACCGGCTACATTTTCCAGCAGTTCAACCTGCTGCCGTTTCTCTCGGTGCGCGAGAACGTCGAGTTGCCCTGCCACTTTTCAAAGCTGCGTGCTGAACGTGCCAAGCAACGTCACGGCAGCGTCGATCAGGCAGCGGCGACGCTGCTCGCTCACCTGGGTTTGAAGGACGAAAGCATTCTTGGCCGTCGCGCCGATTCGCTGTCGATCGGTCAGCAGCAACGGGTCGCCGCTGCGCGTGCATTGATCGGTCAACCGGAACTGGTGATCGCCGACGAACCGACTTCGGCACTGGATTACGACGCCCGGGAAAACTTCATTCGCCTGTTGTTCGCCGAGTGCCGCGAGGCCGGTTCGAGCCTGTTGTTCGTCAGCCACGACCAGAGTCTGGCGCCGCTGTTCGACCGTCATCTGTCCCTGGCCGAACTCAATCGCGCCGCCACGCCTGCCGAGGTCTGAGATGTATCTGTTCCGTCTGGCCATGGCCAGCCTCGCCAACCGCCGTTTCACCGCCCTGCTCACCGCGTTCGCCATCGCCCTCTCCGTCTGCCTGCTGCTGGCGGTTGAGCGGGTGCGCACCGAAGCCAAGGCCAGTTTCGCCAGCACCATCAGCGGCACCGACCTGATCGTCGGCGCCCGTTCCGGTTCGGTGAACCTGTTGCTGTATTCGGTGTTTCGCATTGGCAACGCCACCAACAACATCCGTTGGGACAGCTTCGAGCACTTCGCCAGCAACCCGAAAGTGAAGTGGGCGATTCCGATGTCCCTCGGTGATTCCCATCGCGGCTACCGGGTGATGGGCACCACCGAAGCCTATTTCGAGCATTACCAGTACGGTCGCCAGCAGCACCTGGAACTGGCGGACGGCCGCGCCTTCGCCACCGATCCGTTCGAAGTGGTGCTCGGTGCCGAAGTGGCCGAAGCGTTGCATTACAAGCTCGGCGACAAACTGGTGCTCGCCCACGGCGTGGCGGCGATCAGTCTGGTCAAGCACGACGACAAACCGTTCACCGTGGTCGGCATTCTCAAGCGCACCGGCACCCCGGTAGACCGCACCTTGCACATCAGCCTCGGCGGCATGGAGGCGATCCACATCGACTGGCACAACGGTGTGCCGGCCCGTGGCAACGGACGGATCAGCGCCGATCAGGCACGCAACATGGACCTGACGCCGCAAGCGATCACCGCGTTCATGCTCGGCCTCAACAGCAAGATTTCGACCTTCGCCCTGCAACGGGAGATCAACGAATTCCGTGGCGAGCCGATGCTGGCAATCCTGCCGGGCGTGGCCTTGCAGGAGTTGTGGAGCCTGATGAGCACCGCCGAAAAAGCGTTGTTCGTGGTGTCGTTGTTCGTGGTGCTCACCGGATTGATCGGCATGCTCACAGCGATTCTCACCAGCCTCAACGAGCGTCGCCGCGAAATGGCGATTCTGCGTTCGGTCGGTGCGCGGCCGTGGCACATCGCAAGCCTGCTGGTGCTGGAAGCCTTCGCCCTGGCGCTGACCGGAGTCATCGCCGGGCTGGCGTTGCTGTACCTCGGCATTGCCGCCGCTCAGGGTTATGTGCAGGCCAATTACGGGTTGTATCTGCCGCTGGCGTGGCCAAGCGAGTATGAATGGACGCTGCTCGGTGGCATTCTGGCGGCCGCGCTGCTGATGGGCAGCGTGCCGGCCTGGCGCGCGTATCGCCAATCCCTGGCCGATGGCCTGTCAATCCGTTTATGAGGATGTTCACCATGCCCCGCGCTGTACTCGCGCTGCTGTTGCTCGTCGCTCTGCCCGTCTGGGCAGCAGCGCCGAAAGACCTGACCTGGTCGGAGATGATCCCGCCGGACGCGGCGCCCGAAGTGCCGAACATGACGCCGCTGCATGACCTCTCGAAGATGAGCGATGCGCTGTCCGCCGAGTCGGCACCAGCAGCCAAGCAAGACCTGCCCAACGCCCCGGTGGTGCAAAGCCTCGACGGCCAGAACATCCGTCTGCCGGGCTACATCGTGCCGCTGGAAGTCAGCGAGGAAGGCCGCACCACGGACTTCCTGCTGGTGCCGTACTTCGGCGCCTGCATCCACGTGCCGCCACCGCCGTCGAACCAGATCGTGCACGTGAAAAGCGAAGTCGGCGTGAAACTCGACGAGCTGTATCAGCCGTACTGGGTCGAAGGGCCGTTGCAGGTCAAGCCGTCCACCAGCGAACTGGCTGACGCCGGGTATCAGATGGAAGCGGACAAGATTTATGTGTACGAACTGCCGGAGTAAATCCCGATAGTTTTGTACCGGTTGATCAATCGCTTTCGCGAGCAAGCCCGCTCCCACATTTGGAATGCATTCACCTGTGGGAGCGAGCCTGCTCGCGAAGGGGCCGGCAAAGGTTCCACAAATAAACCCGCCATCACTGTTTCATTGAGCTGAGTCAAAAGACCGTATCAGACGGATTCGTACCATAGGACATCAAACATTTTTAACGTCCTTTGGGAGCTTCCATGAACAAGTCCTTGCTCAGCGCTTCGCTGTTTGCCCTCGCGCTCGCAGCCCCGCTCGCCCACGCCCACGAAGCCGGCGACATCATCGTTCGTGCCGGTGCGATCACCGTCAACCCGAAGGCCGACAGCTCCAGCGTCAAGGTCGATCAGGGTCCGCTGAGCGGCACCAACCTGGGCGGCAAGGCAACCATGAGCAGCGACACCCAACTGGGTCTGAACTTCGCCTACATGCTGACCAACAACATCGGCATCGAGCTGTTGGCCGCCTCGCCGTTCGAGCATGACGTGAAGCTCAAGGGCACAGCCCTGCCGGCTGCCAACGGCAAACTCGGCACCCTCAAACACCTGCCGCCAACCCTGAGCGTCGTCTACTACCCGCTGGACGCGAAGTCGCCGTTCCAGCCGTACATCGGTGGCGGTATCAACTACACCTGGATCTACGACGAGCACGTCGGCAGCGAAGCCCAGTCCAACGGCTTCAGCAACTTCAAGGCGAAAAACTCCTGGGGCTTGGCCTGGCAGGTCGGCGCCGACTACATGCTGACCGACAACATCATGCTCAACGCCCAGGTGCGCTACATCGACATCGACACCCGCGCCACCGTCGAGAACAACGCCGTGGCCCCGGGCACTCGCGCAAAAGTGAACGTCGACGTCGATCCATTTGTGTACATGGTCGGTCTGGGCTACAAGTTCTAAGCGAGCAATCAAAGAACGTTCACGTGGTGGTGAATGAGGCTTGGTGGCGGGCTGACTCAGAACTGACGGCGATGTTACGCCATCGACCGGGGAGCAAGCTCCCTCGCTACAGGAAACCGGTTTGAAACCCGATTTCCGGCCGTGAAAAAGGCGCCTGTCAAAGGCGCCTTTTTCATGTCTGCGAGAAGCTCAGCGGCCGAGCAGACGTGCCAGGCCAACGCTCATCGGCGTTGGCGTCGGGCACTTGAAGCGCTCGAGCAAGCGACCGTTGTTCGCCCGCGAATGACGGATGTCACCGGAACGCGCCGGGCCATAACTGACCGGCGGCAGCTCACCGACCACCGCTTCCAGCGCGGCCAGCATCTGCTTGAGGTTGGTCGCCTGATTCCAGCCGACGTTCACCGCACCGACATCCACTTGCGGCTTTTCCAGAGCCTGCACCAGCACATCGACCAGATCTTCGACGTACATGAAGTCCCGGGTCTGCTCGCCATCGCCGAACACGGTGATCGGCAAACCTTTCTGCGCGCGTTCGCTGAAGATGCTGATCACGCCGGAGTATGGCGAGGACGGATCCTGACGCGGGCCGAAGATGTTGAAGAAGCGGAAGATCGCCGGTTCCAGACCATGCTGGCGTCGGTAGAAATCGAAGTAATGTTCGCCCGCCAGCTTGTCCGAGGCGTACGGTGTCAACGGCGCCTTCGGCGTGTCCTCGTCGATCGACTCGCCCTCGCCATTGTTGCCGTAGACCGCTGCGCTGGAAGCGAACAGCACGCGCTTCACGCCGGCCTCGCGCATGGCTTCGCAAACGTTGAGCGTACCGATGAAGTTGCTCTGGTGAGTTTTCACCGGATCATCCACCGACGCCTGCACCGAGGCCACGGCGGCCAGGTGCGCGACTGCGCTGCAACCTTGCATCGCACGGGCGACCAAAGCGGCATCGGCGACATCACCGACGATCAGTTCGACCTTGGGATTGTCCAGCGGCAGGTTGCTGCGTTTGCCGGTCGACAGGTCATCGAGGATCCGTACCGAATGGCCGTTGGCGAGCAACGCGTCAGTCAGGTGCGAACCGATGAAGCCGGCGCCGCCAGTGATTAAAACAGGGCCTTCAGCCATGACGATAAAACCTATCCAGTAAGCCCGGGAGTGCGGCACGCCAGGCGCGCGGCTTGATCCCGAAAGTGTGCAGAATCTTCTTGCAGGCCAGCACCGCGTGTTGCGGTTCTTCGGCGGCATCCTCACGCGCGGCGTGAGCCTGGGCGGTCGGTTCTTCGATCGCCAGCGGATGCAGGCTGCGAGCCTCGGAGAGAATCGCCTGCCCCAGCGCCAGCGGCGTGGTCGCCTCATGGCCGGCGTAGTGGTAAGTGCCCCACAGCGGCGCGGCGCAATCGAGTTGTTTGAGTACCGAGATGATCACCCGGGCCGCATCGTCGACCGGGGTCGGGTTGCCGCGACGGTCGTCGGCCAGCAGCAATTCGTCCGGCTTTTCAGCACGAGCGAGGAAGCGGCCGAGGATGCCTTCCGGGCTGTCGTCCAACAACCAGCCGAAACGCAGTAGCACGTGTTGCGGACAAGTGGCCCGCACGCTCTGCTCGATCCGCCACAGCGCCTGACCACGCAGGCCCAGCGGCACCGGCTCGTCCTTTTCGCTGTAGGCGGTGGCGC
This sequence comes from Pseudomonas sp. 58(2021), assembly GCF_017491585.1. NCBI lineage: Bacteria > Pseudomonadati > Pseudomonadota > Gammaproteobacteria > Pseudomonadales > Pseudomonadaceae > Pseudomonas > Pseudomonas sp. 58(2021). Next base: position 62,876 of record NZ_JAFGYZ010000004.1, on the reverse strand, counting down.
GGGAACCGTCGAATACCCGGTAGCTGGAGGGCTGCACCAGCACGATATTGTGGTGCTGGCACAGTTCGGCCAGACGCTCGATGGCGCGTTCCTGACCCGACAGACGGCTTTCACTGACGGTCTCGGCCTGGAACCAGTCGAAATAGTAGGCAAGGTTGATCAACGCATCGGGACGAGTGTCGTCGAGCAGTTGAGTCAGGCTCGCGGCATCCCAGCCGTCTTCGGGAGGGCGGGGGGCGAGGAAACCGATGTCTTCCTCCGCACCGAGGCGAATCAGCGCCTGCCCAAGGGCATTTCCGCCGCCCAGTAACATAAGGCGCATTCGCATAGAGTCAGCAGGCCCAGTCTGATTGGAACGATGGCTTTGGCGACGATGTTTGGTACAGCGTCGTCGATAATTGCCGGAATCGTTGCATTTTGCGGGTTTAGTGCGCAACCGTCACCCGTAAAGTGTAGATCTCCAGCGGTACTTGCAACTTCGCCCGCCCACCCGCATAACTGCAGACATGAATCTGCCCATCCCCAAGGACGCGGCGCTGGCAGGCTTTCACCCCGCCGTCAGCGCCTGGTTCAGCCGCACATTTGCGACGGTCACCGCCGCCCAGGCCCGCGCATGGCCGTTGATCCGCCAACGCTGTTCGACGCTGATCGCCGCACCCACCGGCTCCGGCAAGACCCTCACCGCGTTTCTCGCGGTACTCGACGATCTGGTTCACCGTGGCCTGGAAACCCCGGACGGTCTGCCGAACGAAACGCTGGTGGTCTACGTTTCGCCGCTCAAGGCGTTGTCCAACGACATCCGCATCAACCTGCAGAATCCGCTGGCGGGAATCACCGAACAGTTACGCCAAATGGATCTGCCGGCGCTGGAAATCACCACCGCCGTGCGTACCGGCGACACCCCGCAAAAAGACCGCGCCGCCATGCGCAAGAGCGCGCCACACATTCTGGTGACGACTCCGGAATCGCTCTACGTGCTGCTCGGTTCCGAGTCCGGCCGCAAGATGCTTGGCACCACGCGTACTGTCATCGTCGATGAAATACACGCCATCGCCGCCGGCAAGCGTGGCAGCCACCTGGCCTTGAGTCTCGAACGCTTGCAGGCGTTGTGCGCCGAACCGCTGACCCGCATCGGCCTGTCGGCCACGCAAAAACCGATCGATGCGGTCGCACGGTTTCTGGTCGGCCATGAGCGCCCCTGCGAAATCATCGACATCGGCCACGCGCGCCCACGGGATCTGGGCATCGAAGTACCGCCGGTGCCGTTGTCCGCCGTAATGGCCAATGACGTCTGGGAACTGGTCTACGACCGTCTCGCCACGCTGGCCCGTGAACACCGCACCACGCTGATTTTCGTCAACACCCGACGCTTGGCCGAACGCCTGAGCCGACATCTGAGCGAACGCCTCGGCAAACACGCGGTGGCGGCGCACCACGGCAGTCTGGCCAAAGAGTTTCGGCTCGATGCGGAACAGCGACTCAAGCGTGGCGAGCTGCAAGTGCTGATCGCCACCGCGTCGCTGGAACTGGGGATAGACATCGGCGAAGTCGACCTCGTGTGCCAGATCGCCTCGCCGCGCTCGATTGCCGGTTTTCTGCAACGGGTCGGCCGCTCGGGACACCAGGTCGGCGGCACGCCCAAGGGGCGCCTGTTCGCCACCACCCGCGACGACCTGATCGAATGCGCCGCGCTGCTCGACTGCGTGCGCCGGGGTGAACTCGATACGCTGCACATCCCCCAAGCGCCGCTGGACGTGCTGGCGCAACAGATCATCGCCGAGGTCAGTTGCCAGGAATGGGGCGAGGACGATTTGCTCGCACTGTTCCGCCGGGCCGAGCCCTACGCCCGCCTCGACGAAAAACATTATCAGGCGCTGCTGGGCATGCTCGCCGAGGGTTACAACGGCCGTCAGGGCATCCGCAGCGCCTACCTGCACCGCGACGCGGTGAGCCGAACCCTGCGTGGGCGGCGCGGTGCGCGGCTGACAGCGGTCACCAGTGGCGGCACCATCCCGGACAACGCCGACTACAGCGTACTGCTGGAACCCCAAAGCCTGAACATCGGCAGCGTCAACGAAGACTTCGCCGTGGAAAGCATTGCCGGTGATGTGTTCCAGCTCGGCAATACTTCCTACCGAATCCTGCGGGTGGAAACCGGCAAGGTGCGGGTCGAGGATGCCCAAGGCCAGCCGCCGACCATTCCGTTCTGGCTCGGCGAGGCCCCGGGGCGCAGCGATGAACTGTCGGCGGCCGTGGCTCGGCTGCACGCGCAACTCGATCAATTGCTCAGTGCCAGCCCCGGCAATCTGCAACCTGCCCTCGACTGGCTGACCGACACCCTCGGCCTGAACCTGGCCAGCGCCGAACAGCTCGTGGATTATCTAGCCCGTACCCGCCTCGCCCTCGGCGCCCTGCCGTCCCGGGACACGCTGCTGATGGAGCGGTTTTTCGACGAGTCCGGCGGCACCCAACTGATCATCCATTCGCCGTTCGGCAGCCGCATCAACCGTGCCTGGGGTCTGGCCCTGCGCAAGCGTTTCTGCCGCACCTTCAACTTCGAATTGCAGGCCGCCGCCAGTGAAGACGCCATCGTCCTGTCGCTGTCCACCAGCCACAGTTTCGAGCTCGATGACGTCTGGCGTTATCTGCACAGCAACAGCGCCGAGCACATCCTGATTCAGGCGGTGCTGGATGCACCGCTGTTCGGTGTACGCTGGCGCTGGAATGCCGGGGTGGCGCTGGCCCTGCCGCGCTACACGGGCGGGCGCAAAGTCGCGCCGCAGTTGCAGCGAATGAAAAGCGAAGACCTCATCGCCAGCGTGTTTCCCGATCAGATCGCCTGCCTGGAAAATCTCGCCGGCGAACGGGAAATTCCCGAGCATCCGCTGGTGGAACAGACCCTCGACGATTGCCTGCACGAGGCGATGGACTGCGAAGGCTGGCTGCAATTGCTGCGGCGCATGGAATGCGGCGAAGTGCGGCTGATCGCTCGCGACCTGCCGGCGCCCTCGCCGCTGGCGGCGGAAATCCTCAGTGCCCGCCCCTACACCTTTCTTGACGATGCACCACTGGAAGAGCGGCGGACCCAGGCCGTGCTGAATCGCCGCTGGAGCGATCCGCAATCCACCGATGACCTCGGCGCGCTGGACGCCGACGCGATCGACGCCGTGCGCGAAGAGGCGTGGCCGACGCCGAACAGCGCCGATGAAATGCATGAAGCGCTGATGAGCCTGGCCTGCATCAGCGGCCGCGAAGTCGAGGCCAACCTGCATTGGCGCGACTGGCTGAATGCGTTGGCCGAGACCGGGCGAGCCTGCCAACTGCAAATCGATCCCGAGCATTCGCTGTGGCTGGCGCGGGAACGCCTGACCTGTCTGCAAGCGCTTTATCCACAGGCGTCTTCGGCACTGCCAGCACTGCCAGGTTTCGATGAAGCCTGGACCACCGACGATGCCTTGGTGGAAGTCATCCGCGCACGACTGAGTGCATTCGGCCCCCTGCCACTGGAGGCCATCGCACAACCGCTGTCATTGCCGCCCGCACACGTCCATCAAGCCCTCGCCCAACTGGAACGTGAAGGCTATGTGCTGCGCGGTCGGTTCACCCCGGGGCTGACGATTGAAGAATGGTGCGAACGGCATCTGCTGGCGCGCATTCACCGCTACACGGTCAAGCGCCTGCGCCGGGAAATCGAGCCGGTGGCGTTGCAGGATTTCATGCGGTTTCTGTTCGACTGGCAGCACTTGTCCCCGTCCACCCGTGGTCAGGGCAGCGCCGTGTTGCCGGCGATTATCGGTCAGTTCGAAGGCTACCCGGCAGCGGCATCGGCGTGGGACAGTGACATTCTTCCGGCCAGGCTCAAGGATTATTCACCGAGCTGGCTGGATGATCTGTGCCGCAGTGGAAAACAGGTGTGGATGCGACTCAGCGCCCGGCAGAAAACCAGCGGAACGGCGCTTCGCAGCACACCGATCGTGTTGCTGCCGCGCAGTCAGGTCGGGTTATGGAGTGCGCTGGCCGAGCAGACACCCGCCAGCGAACTGTCACCCAAGACGCACAAAGTCTTCGAGGCCCTCAGCCAGCATGGGGCGCTGTTTTTCGATGAGCTGATTCATGAAGCGCACCTGCTGCGCACCGAACTGGAAATCGCCTTGCAGGAATTGGTCGGCGCCGGTCTGGTGAATGCCGACAGCTTTGCCGGATTGCGAGCGCTGATCACCCCGGCGAGCAAGCGCCAGCAACGCAGCAGTCGACGCGGGCGCGGGGCGTTTGTCGGCGGCATGGACGATGCCGGTCGCTGGGCGCTTTTACGTCGCGGGCCGGTGGTGGAAAACCGTCAACCGCCGTCGCCCGAAGCCCTCGAACACATCGCCATGACCTTGTTGCGCCGCTATGGCGTGGTGTTCTGGCGTCTGTTGGAACGCGAAGCCGATTGGCTGCCCAGCTGGCGCGAACTGCTGCGCACGTTCCATCGGCTGGAGGCGCGGGGCGAGATTCGTGGCGGGCGATTTGTCAGCGGTCTGGCCGGCGAGCAATTCGCCCTGCCTGAGGCGATACCGCTCCTGCGCGAAGTCCGCCGTCGCCCTCCTGACGGCAGCCTGATCGCCGTGTGCGGGGTCGATCCGCTGAACCTCGTCGGCACCCTGCTACCAGGCACGAAAGTGCCGGCGCTGGCGAGCAATCGGCTGGTGTATCGCGACGGGTTGCCGGTGGCTGCCGAGGTCGCGGGCAAGCCGCAATTCTGGGTGGAACCGGACCAGGTTTCCATGGAGCAGCTACGCAGCAAACTGATCCGACATTGATGTAAACCGGTCTGGCCTCTTCGTCGGATCGCCGCCCGGACCAAGCCCGCCCCCACAATGGTTTGTGGTGCGGCTGCTATTTCGGCATCACACCGAGTCCTGTGGGAGCGGGCTTGCCCGCGAAGAGGCCGGTACATGCACCACAAGAACTCCTACTGAGTCGGCGATTGCGCTGGCAACACCACCGACGAATGCGCCGCTGGCGCCTCGTCTTCCTGTCGCCTGGGCAACAAGACCTGCTGTGGATAAGTCTGCGCGAAATGCACCCACGGGCTGTTATCCACAAGCTTTTTCAAACGCTGGTTGAACGCGCGACTCACCGCGTATTGCCCGCCCGACACCGTGCGGAACTGTGCGGTCAGCACCACGCCGTTCAGGTCCATCCTGTCCACGCCGAACACGTCCAGCGGACCTTGCAGGTTGTACTTGAGGAACGGGTCTTCGCGAATCGAATCCCCGGCCTGACGAATCAGCTCGATGGCCTTGTCGACATCGGTGTCGTAGGTGAACTGCACCGAGAAAAACGCGAACGCAAACTGCCGCGATTGGTTGGTCACGGCCTTGATCTGACCGAACGGCACCGAATGCACGAAGCCCTTGCCGTCACGCAGGCGCAGGGTGCGAATGGTCAGGCCTTCGACCGTGCCGGCATGCCCGGAATCGAGCACCACCCAATCACCGATCGACAGGGTGTCCTCAATGATGATGAACAGCCCGGTGATCACGTCCTGCACCAGCTGTTGCGAGCCGAAACCGATGGCCAGACCGACCACCCCGGCACCGGCCAGCAGCGGTGCGACGTTGATCCCCAGATTGGCCATGGTGGTGATCGCACAGATCACCACCAGGATGATTTTGATCGCGTTGCGCAGCAGCGGCAGGATGGTTTTCACCCGGGTGCTGGGCTGGCGCGCCGAGCGTTTGCTGACCGGCGGTTTCAGCGCTTCCTGAATCGCCGTGTCGAGCACTACCCACAACAGCCACGTCACGAGAAAGATCAGGCCGATGCTGCTCAAGGCGTTGCTGATCGCCCGGCCGACCGCGCTGCTTTGTGCGAAGTCGATCAGTGACACGCCCCAGATCCGCCCGAGGATATCGATGAACGCAATCGCGATGACGATCCGCAGCAAGGCGTGCAACAGGCTGAGAAAGCGTTCCTTGTAGGCACTGCTACGCTGGATCGCCTCGGCCCGGCGCGACTTGAACAGGTGTTGCAGCACGGTGCTGAGAAATACCGTGCCGATCAGCAACACCGTGGTGAGCAACGCGCAGCGCAGGGCTTTCTGGTTGTCCTCGCCGATACCGATCAGATTGACCGCCGAGACCAGCACCATCAGCACGATCGGCCAGTACCAGAGCCCGGAAAAAATCCGCAGCGATTCCTGCAGCGACGGTTGTTTCAGGCGCTGGGCCAGCGGGCGATTACGGATCAGGTGCGCCACCGGCCGGCGCAAACGAATCACCAGCAGACCGAAGATGATCGACGCCAGCAGACCGGTGAACACCGCGATGCTGCTGGTGATGTTGCCGCCCAGTTGCCGGGCGATCTGCGGGCTGGTCAACGCATCACTCAACGCAGCGAGAAAGCCGATCAGGAACAGCGGTTTCGGGCAGTAGTCGCGAATGATCTGCGCAGCTCGTCGCTTGTGGCCGGTGTTGAACATCACCACCACGCACAACAGCATCGACGTGGAAAATATCCCGCTGCTGGTGGCGTAGGCAAAACACAGCGCCAGCGCCCGACCGACCGAGGCCGACAGAAAATGGCTGACGTACAGGGTCAGCGGCAGACAGATGAGCGCGGGCAGCGTGTAGGGCAACAGGTAACCGAGCAGATCCTGGCTGCGCTGGCGGGTACGCAGCCAGCGGCCCTCGCGCATCCGCTTGGCCAGAACGCTGCCAAGCACCGTCAACACAGCAAAGGTGCCGAGCCACACGCCGGACAGCATCATGAAATCTCCGGCCACGCTCCACCCCGAGCGATCCGATGGCTGATTGACCAGCCTGTCGACTTCATCCGCCGCCCGGTCGGCGCGCAGGCGCCAGGCGTCGACCAGATGCTCGTTGAGATCGAGTTTGTCCTGCACGTCGTCGATGCTGGAACTGATGGCACCGAGCAGACCGCCCTGCACGATCGGCTCCGGTTTGGCCGGCTCTTCAATGGCCGCCGGAACGCCCGGCAGGCTGGCTGCTTGCACGGCATGGCCGCCGAACAACAGCAATGCCCCCAATAGAATCGCGATCCTGAACCTGGTCAAAACGCAGAGCTCCTTGGTTGAACCTGTAAGGAACTGATCGGTTTTGGCTTGGCAAAGTTCAAGAACGCCTTGAGAGCCGCATTTCGATCTTTGCTCTCAGGTCAAATATCAAATGCCCATCCCTGTATTTTTCCACCCTCAGCAAACCCCGACACTGCGCTCCATTCAAACCTCAACCGGAGTGCCGTCATGCCCATTGCCCTGCTCGCGCTGACCCTCAGCGCATTCGCCATCGGGACGACCGAGTTCGTCATCGTTGGCCTGCTTCCCACCATCGGCGCCGATCTTGGCGTCAGTCTGCCTTCCGCCGGTCTGCTGGTCAGTCTGTATGCCCTCGGCGTAGCCATCGGTGCGCCGGTGCTGACCGCCCTCACCGGCAAAGTCCCGCGCAAACTGTTGCTGCTGTCGCTGATGGTGCTGTTCACCCTCGGCAACCTGCTGGCCTGGCTGGCGCCAAGTTATGAATCGCTGGTGCTGGCGCGGATCGTCACGGGTCTGGCCCATGGCGTGTTCTTCTCCATCGGCTCGACCATCGCCACCAGCCTGGTGCCCAAGGAAAAAGCCGCCAGTGCGATTGCGATCATGTTCACCGGCCTGACCGTGGCACTGGTCACTGGCGTGCCGCTGGGCACGTTCATCGGTCAGCATTTCGGCTGGCGTGAAACCTTCCTCGCGGTGTCGGCACTCGGCGTGATCGCGTTCATCGGCAGCCTGCTTTACGTGCCGAACAACATCGCTCACAGCAAACCGGCGTCGCTGTTGCAGCAATTGCAGGTGCTCAAGCAACCGCGCCTGTTGCTGGTGTACGCCATGACCGCCATCGGTTACGGCGGCTCGTTCATCGCCTTCACGTTCCTGGCACCGATCCTTCAGGACCTCTCCGGCTTCAGCGCCGGCACGGTCAGCCTGGTGTTGCTGGTGTATGGCGTGTCGGTGGCCGTCGGCAATATCTGGGGCGGCAAACTGGCAGACAAACGCGGGCCGATCAGTGCCCTGAAAATCATCTTCACCCTGCTCGCCGCCGTGCTGTTCGTGCTCACCTTCACCGCCGCCAACCCGTGGCTGGCACTGGCCACCGTACTGGTCTGGGGCGCCGTCGCCTTCGGCAACGTGCCCGGCCTGCAGGTATATGTGGTGCGTCAGGCTGAACATCACACACCACAAGCCGTGGACGTTGCATCGGGCCTGAACATTGCCGCGTTCAACCTCGGGATTGCCGGCGGTGCGTGGGGTGGCGGGTTGATTGTCGAGCACATCGGCCTGATCCACACCGCATGGATCGGCGGGATGGTGGTGCTGGTGGCCTTGGCCCTGACAGCCTTGAGCGGTCGCCTCGACCGACTGGGCCCGGTGTATGCCGACCCCACGGGCGGTTCTACCCGGGTCGTCACTGGCCACTGATCCTGCGAATACCGACCGCCCGTACTCCCGTCGAAACTTTCCCGAACCGTCTGCAGTCATCCACAGACAGAGGCAACACGGGGACTTTCGACGGGAGGGCGGGATGGCGACGATTCACATCGGTATTTCAGGCTGGCGCTACGCCCCGTGGCGCGGGGATTTCTACCCCCGGGGACTGGCTCAGAAACGCGAACTGCAGTTCGCCTCGCGGGCGGTCAACAGCATCGAGATCAATGGCTCGTTCTATGCGCTGCAACGACCGGAACGCTACGCCCAGTGGTATGCCGAGACGCCGAAAGGTTTCGTGTTCAGCGTCAAGGCACCGCGTTTCATCACGCACATCCGTCGATTGCGCGAGATCGAAAAACCCCTGGCGAATTTCTTTGCCTCCGGGATTCTCGAACTGAAGGAAAAGCTCGGGCCGATCCTCTGGCAGTTTCCGCCCAGCTTCAAATTCGATCCGTCCCTCTTCGAACACTTCCTTGCCCAACTGCCCCACGACACCGAAGCTGCCGCCGCGCTCGCCCGCCGGCATGACTCCCACCTGCATGGCCATGCCAGCCTGAAGGCCTACGGCAAGAAGCCTTTGCGCCATGCCGTGGAAATCCGCCATGACAGTTTCATCGACGTCGATTTCGTGCGCCTGCTCAAACGCTATAACACTGCTCTGGTGATCGCCGATACCGCAGGCAAGTGGCCGTATCATGAAGACCTCACCAGCGATTTCGTCTACCTGCGTCTGCACGGTGCACAAGAGCTCTATGCCAGCGGCTACACCGAGCCCGCCATCAAGCGCTGGGCCGAACGTATCGACGCCTGGCACCATGGCCGGCAACCGGGCGACGCCCATCTGATCGCCCCGCGCCTGAAGCCTCGGGCGCGCAAATCCCGCGAGGTTTTCTGCTACTTCGACAATGACATCAAGGTCCGCGCGCCTTTCGATGCCCGCAGGCTGTTGCAGCATTTCGAGCTGGATAAAAACCTCGAAACCGTGCCCGGCGAACCGGCCGCCGAAGGAGTACTCGCATGAGCATTCCCGAGCCGCTCGGCTTCACCGACGAGCAGTCCACGGTCATCACCACCGAGCGCCGTTTCACCGTGCTGACGGTGAACACCCACAAGGGCTTCACCGCCCTGAACCGGCGCTTCATCCTGCCGGAACTGCGCGAAGCGGTGCGCAGCGTGTCCGCCGACGTGGTGTTTCTTCAGGAAGTCCACGGCACCCACGAGCACCATCCCAAACGCTATGACAACTGGCCGACGATGCCGCAGTACGAGTTTCTCGCCGACAGCCTCTGGCCGCAGTTCGCCTACGGACGCAACGCGGTGTACCCGGAGGGCGATCACGGCAATGCACTGCTGTCGAAATTCCAGATCGTGCGCCATGACAACCTCGACGTTTCGATCAGCGGCCACGAAAACCGCGGCCTGTTGCACTGCGTACTGCGCCTGCCGGGAGACGACCGTGAAGTGCATGCGATCTGCGTCCATCTGGGCCTGCGCGAAAGCCATCGCAACGACCAGTTGCGCCTGCTGCGCGAGCGCCTGGCCGAACTGCCCGATGATGCGCCGGTGATCGTCGCCGGCGATTTCAACGACTGGCGCCAGCGTGCTGACGGATTGCTTGAACCCTGTGGCCTGCGCGAAGTGTTTGTGGCGCATCAAGGCAAACCGGCACGCAGTTTTCCGGCCCGCCTGCCGCTGCTGCGCCTGGATCGGATCTACGTACGCAACCTCAAGGCCAGTCAGCCCAAAGTGCTGGCGAACCGTCCCTGGTCACACCTTTCCGACCACGTCCCGCTGTCGGTGGAGATTGAACTATGAGCAGCGCACCGCTGGAGAAATCCGCCGTGGAGCCCGTCAGCATGACCCCGCCCGTGCGCGAGCCCGGCACCGTCGATGTCGAGTATCGCTGGCAGGGCAACAACCGCGTCGAGTTGCTGGAAAACGGCGAGGAGTATTTCCCCCGAGTGTTCGAAGCGATGCGCGCAGCGAAAAGCGAAATCCTGCTGGAGACTTTCATCGTCTTCGAGGACAAGGTCGGCAAGGAATTGCAGGAGATTCTTATCGATGCCGCCCGGCGTGGGGTGCGCACCACCGTCAGCTTCGACGGCTTCGGTTGCGGCGAATTGAGCACCGGTTACCTCACCGCCCTGAGCGACGCCGGCGTGCACCTGCAGATCTTCGATCCGGCCCCCAAGCGCCTGGGTATCCGCACCAACTGGTTCCGCCGCCTGCATCGCAAGATCGTGGTAGTCGACGGCTTGATCGCGTTCATCGGCGGGATCAATTTTTCCGGCGATCACCTGGCCGATTTCGGCCCCGAAGCGAAGCAGGATTACTCGGTGGAGATTCAAGGCCCGGCGGTGACCGACATCCATCATTTCGCCCTGCTGCAAAGCGGCCGACCGGGACGCGCAAGGTTCTGGTGGCAACGGCGACGGCAGCGGCGTGCCGAGATGGCGTTCGATGATCACGATGGTCAGGTGCGTCTGGTGTTTCGCGACAACGACCACCACCACACCGATATCGAAGACGTCTATTTGCAAGTGCTGCGCCGCGCCCAACGGCGGGTGGTGATCGCCAACGCGTACTTCTTTCCCGGCTATCGCCTGCTGCGCGAGATCCGCAACGCCGCCCGGCGCGGGGTCGAGGTGCGGCTGATTCTGCAGGGGCAACCGGACATGCTGGTGGCCAAACTCGCCGCGCGCATGACCTACGACTACCTGCTCAAGGCAGGGGTGCAGATTCATGAATATTGCGAGCGCCCGCTGCACGGCAAAGTGGCGCTGGTGGACGAGGAATGGAGCACCGTCGGCTCGAGCAATCTTGATCCGCTGAGCCTTTCGCTGAACCTGGAAGCCAACGTGCTGATCCGCGACCGCGCCTTCAATCGCCACTTGTTCGAACGCCTCGAAGACCTCAGCCACAACCACTGCAAGGCGATGGACGCCGCGAAATCGCCACGCGGGCGGATCTGGCACATGACCGTGGGTTTTCTGGTGTTTCACTTCCTGCGCCATTTTCCGGCCATGGCCGGCTGGCTGCCGGCGCACAAACCACGGCTCAAACCCTTTACCCCTGCCGCTGGGAGCGATCCTTCATGAGCCATTCCGAAGCCCACGCGGCGGTGCATCCGGCAACGGCGGGCAAGTCCCGCTGGAGTCGCTGGAAGCGTCCGCTGACCCTGCTGTTCTTTCTCGCGCTGATCGTTCTGCTGACGATGTTCGCCAGCCGCATCGAATGGGCCGAGGTGTTGCAAACCCTCGCCGATTTCAAGGTGCGCACGCTGATCATCGCCTCCAGCCTGACGCTGCTGAGTTTTCTGGTGTACGCCAGTTTCGATCTGATCGGCCGCACTTACATTCGTCAGGACCTGACCTGGAAACAGATCCTGCCGGTGGGCGTCATCAGCTATGCGTTCAACCTTAATTTGAGCGCCTGGGTCGGCGGGATCGCCATGCGTTATCGGTTGTACTCGCGGCTCGGCGTGAGCAAAAGCAACATCGCCAAGATCCTCGGCCTGAGCCTGGCGACCAACTGGTTCGGCTACATGACCATCGCGGGTGTGGTGTTCAGCAGCGGACTGGTGCGCATGCCACCGGGCTGGAAAGTCAGCAGCGATGCGTTGCAAGGCATTGGTGTATTGCTGCTGTTGGTGAGTGCCGGGTACCTGGTCGCCTGCCAGTTTTCCCGGCGGCGCGAGTGGTCGATTCGTGGGGTGGAAATCAACCTGCCGTCGCTGCGCATGGCGGTCCTGCAGTTACTGCTCGGGGCGCTGAACTGGTCGCTGATGGCAGCGGTGATTTTCACTTTGCTGCCGAGCAAGCTCGACTACCCGCTGGTGCTCGGGGTGCTGTTGATCAGTGCGATTGCCGGCGTCATCACCCACATTCCCGCCGGGCTCGGCGTGCTGGAAGCGGTGTTCGTGGCGCTGCTGCAACACGAGGCTTCACGCGGCAGCCTGGTGGCGGGGCTGCTGGCGTATCGGGCGATCTATTTCCTGTTGCCGCTGCTGATCACCGTGCTGATGTACCTGGTGGTGGAAGCCAAGGCCAAGGCGCTGCGGATCGAGAAGAAGCCGTCCTGATTTTTTTGTTATGGCTGGTGGCCCCTTCGCGAGCAAGCCCGCTCCCACAGGCAGAACGCATTTCAAATGTGGGAGCGGGCTTGCTCGCGAAGGCGTCCGAAGAGACACCACAAATCATGTGGACTGAATGATGCTCAACCGCTCGCCCACCACCATTTCGGTGATCCAGTCGACGAGGATCGAGGTGTAGGCCTGCTGTGAGGTTGGATCGCTCAGGGCATGGTCGGCACCGTCGATGATGCGGTGGGTCAGCGAGTGGGTCTGCTGGCACGCAGCGCGGTAACTCATGATCGTCGCGTGGGGCACGTAGTCATCGGTTTCCGACTGCACCAGCAGCACATCCCCGGTGAATTGCGAGCAGGCGTGCAAGGCACGGTTGCTGTCGGCGCGTATCAGCGTGCTGCGATAATCGCGCAGGTCGGCCTTGTCCAGATCGCGCTTGGGCGTGTGCCATTGTTCGTCGCGGTACAGCGCCGGCACTCGCAGCGCCAACCAGCGCACCGGGCGCAATGAGGTGAGGATCGAGGCGAGATAACCGCCATAGCTGGTGCCCACCACCGCGATGGCCGAAGTGTCCAGCGCCGGGTGGGCGAGCAGCCGGTCGTAGGCCGCCAGCAAGTCACGCAGGTTATCTTCGCGGGTGACCCGGCTCAGCGGAATGCCGGTGCCGCCGGTGTGCCCGCGCAGGTCGAACGTCAGGCACACACAGCCCAGGCCGGCGATGCCTTTGGCCCGTTCCAGATCCCGCTCCTGACTGCCGCCCCAGCCGTGCACGAACAATACGCCGGGGACTTTCGATTTGGGACTGAGGAATGTCCCGCTCATCTGCTCGTCATCAATGTCGATTTGAATGCTTTCACTTCTAGCCGTCATAGGATTGGACCGTTACGTATTTGAGAAGAAAGTCGCTGTTCTCGGCCGGGCCGCGATAGACCTCGATGGCGTCCGCCGGCAGGGCACGGTCGATATAGGTTTCCACCGACGAGACGCGGATCGCGCGCATCGAAGGGTCGTTGACGAAACTCTGCAACGCCGCCACTTCGGCACTGCTGGCGCCGCCCATGCGCCAGGACTGTTCGAGGACGCCGCTGCGCGGCTGGCCTTCATTGTCCAGGCCCTGGGCGATGTCATAGTTGCGTCGCGAAGCGTAGAACCGTGGATAGGCTTCATCCGCCGCCCGGTCAAAAACCTGTGCCTGCTCGATGGCCAACCGCACATCGTCCGGCAGATCCAGTTTCAGCAAGTCGTCATAACCGCCCTGCACCACCAGCAGGTTTGAACCGCCATAGACCTCTTCGCCGCGGGCATCTTCGGTCAAGTATTGATCACCACAGTAACTGAGCACCCGGTCGCCGATGAACGACTGGCCGACGCTGTGGGTGACGACCTGGCTCAGGTCCTGCTCCAGCACCACGCCTTCACTGAACAGCGTTGCAGCCTCGGGTCGGGCGAGGATTTCGTCGAACGCATCCAGGCTCTTGACCACTTCCTGACCGCGCCCGGCACAGGCGTGGATCGGCTTGAGGCGAATCGGCCCGCTGTAGAGCAAATGTTCGGCGGCAGGTCGTGCATCTTCCAGGGCGAACACACTGAGCCCGTCGAGCACGACATTGCGAATGCGTTCGGAAAACAGTGGCGACCAGCCTTGCGGTGCTTTGGCCTGATGGCTGCGCAAGCCATGGCTGATGGCTTTGGTGCAGATGAAATCGTGTTCGACGAAACCGCCCCACAGATCGTCCGGGCCCTTGATCCCCATTTCCAGAGCTTTGGCGGCGCCGACGATGGTTTGGGTCGGCAACAGATACAGGTCACGGCCCTTGTGCTTTTGCGCGTCGTAACTGCCGCCGAATTTCAGCCCGAGAATCTGCGCCAGCCAACGGGCCAGCGCCTTGTTGGTCTGCACTTCGTGTTGCGGCGCGTCGGGGCGTACGGAATGGGCGACCACTATTTTGTTGCGAGGTATCGGGGTCATGCGCCCCCCTTCCAGCGGCTCGGTGAATGTAGGGGAGAGGGTGCAGAGATCAGGCCAACCGACGGCAGCGGCAAAACCCTTGCAGATCAGTCAATTAGTCTTTTCGTACTGGCCTTGCGCCCGTTTCAATCTGCACGATGGCCGCCATGATCGCGGCATTTTGCACGACCGCGTGGTGCTATCTCGCCAGCGCCGGCGGCGGGCTCACGCCGAACCGATTGCGGTAGTCACTCGGCGCCAGCCCGGTGATTTTCTTGAAGATGGCGCGAAACGCTCCCGGATCCTGATACCCCACCGTCCACGCGATGTGGTCGATGGTGCCGTTGGTGAACTCGAGCATTTCCCGGGCCTTGCCAACCCGCAGGTGCTGGCAGTACTCGGTGGGTTTCAGGCCGGTCGCGGCCCGGAACCGGCGCAGAAAGGTGCGTTCTTCCAGGCCCGAGCGCCCGGCCATCGCCGCCAGCGACACGTCGGTCGCGCCGGTACTTTGCAGCCAGTGCTGGACCTTGAGAATCGCGGCATCGCCATGACTGAGAATCGGCGCAAAATTGCTGCCGCAGGCACTGGCGCTGTCGCTGTGATCCATCACCAGAAACCGCGCGGTGGCGCTGGCGATGCTCGGCCCCAACAAACGATCAACCAGCCGCAACCCCAATTCCGACCAGGCCATCAGACCGGCCGTGGTGATCAGGTCGCCATCATCGACAATCGGTGTATCCGCCTTGAGATTGATATCCGGATAGCGCTCGGCAAAGGCCTTGGCCGAGGTCCAGTGAGTGGTGGCACTGCGACCATTGAGCAGTCCGCTTTCAGCCAGCAACCACGAGCCTACGCAAACGCCACCCAGCGTCGCACCACGGGCATGCTGGGCGCGCAGCCATTGCAGCAGCCCAGCCGATGCCTGCTCTGCGCTGAACCCGGCGATCGAAGGTGGGATCAGCACCGCCAGCAAACCCGTTTCTTCCGCGGGATGACTGTCGTAAACCCTGACCGGAGCCTGCTCGTTCTCGACCTGCCAGTGACTTACGCGCAGCCGCGGCAATTGTACGGTCTGATGCTCGACAGCGATCCGGTCGGCCACGCCGAACAGGTCGGTCAAGCCATGCACCGCCGCCATTTGCGCGCCGGGATAAATCAGCACGCCCAGCTCGGCAACGGCCCTTTCAACGCCCATTGTCAGTTTTCCCCTGTCTATTGTCGGTGCGGCCAATCCTCGAAACCGTGACCAGCGCCAATACTCAATCCACTGCCAACAACACTTCGAGGACACCCCCATGGCCAGGCAAGCACTCATCGTAGTCGATATCCAGAACGACTACTTCCCCCAAGGCAAGTGGCCGCTGACAGGCGTCGATGCCGCCGCCGACAATGCCGCCCGACTGATCGCCGCGTTCCGTGAAGCGGGTGATCCGGTGATCCACATCCGTCACGAATTCACCTCGGCGGATGCCCCGTTCTTTACCCCGGGCTCCGAGGGCGCAAGGCTGCACCCCAAGGTACTCAACCGCGCCGATGAACCCGTGGTGCTCAAGCACTTCGTCAACGCGTTCCGCGAAACCGAGCTGCAATCGATCCTGGACGAACAAGACATCAAGGAACTGGTGGTGGTCGGCAGCATGAGCCACATGTGCATCGACGGCGTGGTCCGGGCAGCGGCAGACCTGGGCTATACGGTCACAGTGATCCACGATGCCTGCGCCACCCGCGACCTGGAATTCAATGGCCTGACCGTGCCGGCCGCTCAGGTGCATGCGGCATTCATGTCTTCGCTGGCGTTCGCCTACGCCAGTGTGGTTTGCGCGCAGGAGTTCCTCTCCAACAGTCGTTGAGTGCCTGTCGCACGTTTGTGAAATGAAACCCGGCCCGCCCTGTTACGGGCTTTTTTTCGTGGGCTGAGAAAATCTCACGCGTGAGCCATTGATGGCACTTTGAATTGATTGTAGTGTGGCTCACGCGTGAGATGTTCATAACGGAGTCATCGCCATGAAAAGCAACTCCCCGCCAACAAAATCGGAGAGCCCGAAGGGAGTGCGCTCGACAACGTCCGTGAAAAAACCATCCAGCTTCTACATGAAGCAGATGCGCGCGGGCCTGGCTGCCGCCGGTTATGTGAAACACGAAACTTGGGTGCTTCCCGAAAACCGAAGCTTGCTCAAGCAAATGGAGCAACAGCTACGCCAACCGATTCTGGCTGGCTCATTCATGTCGGAGAATTACATGAGCGCAGGCAACAACTGGAACATCGATAGCCTCTACAACGCTTTCAAGGCACTGGACGAGGTGGCTTCGCAAGAGATCACGCTGTCCCTGATCCAGAGCTCCGAACCCAGCCTCAAGCTGGAAATGAACGAATTCGGCGGCCTGCCGATTCATATCGCCATCGCGGGTCAGCAGATCATCGTCGACACCGTACTGGTGGACATCGATTCGATCACCGACGTGCGCGCCTTCAACGACGCGGTACTGCGCAGCCGGGAAATGTTCCCACTGTCGTCGATCGGCATCGAAACCATGCCCAACGGCCAGACCGTCTACAACATGTTCGGCGCGCTGAGTGCGGATTCGAGCCTGACCAACGTGGTCACCGAGGTGAAAACCCTGGTCGATAACGTGCAGCGCGCCAGCGAAGCCTTCGAACACTTCTTCAAGTAATCAACAGGGAAAATCCAATGACTCAGTCCATCTGGAGCAAGTTGTTCACCGCACTGCGCGGCGGCGCCAATGAAGTCGGCGAAGCGATTGTCGACCAACAAGCCCTGCGCATCCTCGATCAGGAAATCCGTGACGCCGACAGCGCCCTGTCCAACGCTCGTCGCGAACTGGTCACCATCATGGCCAAGCACAAACTGTCCGCCGATCGCGTGAGCGAGTACGACGCCAAGATCAAGGACCTGGAAGCCAAGGCGGTCTCCGCCCTGAATGCCGGCCGTGAAGACCTGGCGATGGAAGTGGCCGAAGCGATTTCGACCCTGACCAACGACCTGGCCACCGAGAAAGCCCAGAGCGACGAGTTCGGTACCTACGCCGACAACATGCGCAAGGACATCAACAAGGCCGAAGCGCGGATCAAGAGCCTGCGTCAGCAAGTGGACATGGCCAAGGCCCGTGACAGCGTGCAGAAAGCGCAGGTCAGCGCATCCATCGCCAGCGGCGGCGCCAATGGCAAGCTGGAAACGGCGGTCGGCACCCTGAACCGTCTGCAAGAAAAGCAAAAGCAGCGCGCCGCCGAGCTGAACGCTCAGGACGAACTGGCCGATGCCACGACCGGCAACGATCTGGAGCGCAAACTGCGCGAGGCCGGCATCACGCCGAACGAGGGCAGCGCCAACGCAATCCTCGAACGCCTGAAGCAGAAGTCGGCCCAGTAAGGGCAGCCAGAAGAAAAGAAGGGCACCGGGTGCCCTTCTTTTTTGCCTGCTCGTTCGTCGCGAGGCCGTTACACTAGCGGCGTTTTGCCAACGAACACTTCCACCCGCTTCAAGGAATGTACCCATGGGATGGTTAAAGAACTTGCTCGGCACCGGCTCGACACCCGCACGCGAGGCGGCCAGCGGCCCGCTGGGTCTGGCGCAGGGCAAGGCGATCCGCTTCGATACGACCCTCGCTCTGCTGCTCGACGGCAGCACCTCGGTACGGGTTCCCGATGCCCAGGCGATCTGGAGCGCCGGCTGGATCGACCTCGGCCAGTCGAACAAGCTGTATCGCTATTACCTGAACAACGAAGACTTCTGGCTGCAGGTCCATGTCACCGGCGACGATCAGATCGAATCAGTGACGCTGTTCAATTACCTCAGCTACGTCACGGTCAACAGCGATGCCGAGCTGCAGCGCCTGGCGGGCCCGAACAGCCTGATCGGCCTGCCGGCCTACACCCATGACGGCGTGTCCTTCACCCGGGAATGGGGCACCGAACGCGGCCAGACCGAACTGGTCCCGCTCACCGAGCAGGTGATCAATCCCGACGAGTCCTACACCATCGAACACCATTCGATGCTGTATGCCCGGGAAACCGGCCTGACCGACCGTCGCGAACTGCTGCTGTTCTCCGTCGAACAGGATGAAGAAGGCACTGTCAGCCTGAGCACATCGCTGGGCATCTCGCTGTACACCACCGATCTGAGCACCATTTAAAAGGAAGTTCCCCATGCTGGAAGTGTTGTCCGTTTCCCTGAACAAGGCCGCGCTGATCGGATTCGCCGCCTACCTGATCGGCGCCGTGCTGCTGTTCATGCTGTTTCAATTCGTCTACACGCGCATTACGCCGCACAAGGAATTCGAGCTGATTCGCTCCGGCAACAACGCAGCGGCCATTGCCCTGTCGGGTGCGATCATCGGTTTCGCGATACCGGCAAGCAACATCATCGCCCACTCGATCAACGTCCTCGACTTCGTCCTCTGGGCCGTGATTGCGGCCGCGGTACAACTGCTGGCATTTCTGGCCACCGGGCTGGTGCTCAAGGGCACGTCCCAGCGCATCGCCAACGGTGAAGTGGCCGCCGGCATCTACGTGGCAGCGGTGGCGATCAGCGTCGGCATGCTCAACGCCGCCTGCATGACCCCGTCCTACTGATCGGCAGGAAGCCCGAGATGAAACGAAGCAAGTACGTTCAACTGTCCCTGGCCGCTTCGGTGGCCCTGGCGATTTCCGGTGAAGCGGCCGCGCAGGAACAACAGCGCACCTTCCAGAGCGTGGAACAGTGCGTCGACGCCGAAGTGGCAGCCGATGCCTGCTCGAATGCCTACGTCGCGGCCCTGGCCGAGCACCGGCGCATCGCCCCGGCCTATGACGACAAAGCGAAGTGCGACGCAGACTTTGCCGCCGGCTGGTGTCAGAAGAATTCCGACGGCCGCTTTGCACCGAAACTCGGTGGTTTCAAGGTGGCGCAAAATTCCGAACCGGCACAGAACCTCGATGCGATTGCCAATGCGCAGATGCCGGCGGGCAATGCCGAACCTGCCCAGACAACTCAGAGCACGACCCACGTTTCCAGCGGTGGCGGGTCGAGCAACGGCTGGCTCACCGGATGGCTGATCGGCAATGCCATGAGCAACAACTCGCGGACGGTGTATCGCGACCGCGATACGCGTCAGACGTACGACACTTCGACGCTGAACCGGCGTATCGAATCGGCGCCGACCACTCGCAGCAATTCGGACTACACCAGCTCCCGGAGCAAACCGGTCAACGTGGCGTCCTCTACTTCCCGTGGTGGTTTCGGCAGCCAGTCCAGCGCACGCAGCGGTTGGGGCGGCTGGGGCAGTTCGAGCAGCTGATGAAGAAGATCCATTGCGCCGAGCGCCACGACTGGAAACAGACGGCCGAAAGCCTCGGCTTTCTGTTCCACACCATCGACGATGAGCCTTACTGGGAAGAGCGCGCGTATTATCAGTTCACGCTCGCACAGATCGAAAACGATCTCGAGGATCCGACCGCCGAACTGCACGAGATGTGCATGGATCTGGTGGACCGGGTCGTGCACAGCGAGGAACTGCTCGATCGCCTGAGCATCCCCGCGCCGTACTACGACATGATCCGAACGTCGTGGCTGGAAGGTCATCCGCATCTGTATGGGCGCATGGACTTCTCCTACAACGGCACCGGGCCGGCGAAGTTGCTGGAGCTCAACTACGACACCCCCACCAGCCTGTACGAGGCCGCGGCGTTCCAGTGGGGCTGGCTGGAACAATGCATCGAGCGCGGGATGCTGCCGCGCCATGCCGACCAGTTCAACAGCATCGATACCCGACTGCATGAAGCCTTTGCCGCGCTGAAACTCAAGCGCCCGTTCTACTTTGCCTCGATGAAAGGCTCCGTCGAGGACAAGGGCACCACCGACTATCTGCGCCTGATCGCGGAGAAGGTCGGCATCGAATCCCGACACATCGATATCGAAGACATCGGCCTGACAGCCGATGGACGCTTCGTCGATCTCGAACATCGCTGGATCCCGCATCTGTTCAAGCTGCATGCCTGGGAGTTCATCTTCCACGAACCGTTCGGTGCGGCCATTGCCGATTGCGATACGCAGTTTTTCGAACCGGCGTGGAAGGCCATTCTTTCCAATAAAGGCGCCCTGCCTCTGCTCTGGGAATTGCACAAGGGCCATCCGAATCTGCTGGCCGCCCATCTCGATCCGAATCCGGGCAGCGCTGTACCGAAAGGCTGGGTGCGCAAACCGTACTTCTCCCGCGAAGGTGCCAACATCGAGTTGCAAACAGCCGAAGGCCTGATCGTCAAAGAGGACGGCCCCTACACGGATGCGCCTTTCATCCTGCAGGAATTTGCGCCGCTGCCGAAGTTCGATGACAGCTACACGCTGATCGGTTCCTGGGTCATAGGCGATCAGGCGGCGGGGATTGGCGTGCGCGAAGACAACAGCTTGATCACCAAGGATTCGAGCCGGTTCTTGCCACACCTGATTCTTGACTGAAAAACCTGCGCCCATGAAAAAGGCCCGTCGTGTTCAGCGACGGGCCTTTTTATTCAAAGCGGATACAGCGAAGAATCAGAACGGAATGTCGTCATCGAAGCTGTCGAAATCCGGGGCTGGTTGCGGTGCGGCTTGCTGTGGAGCCGGGGCCGAACGCTGCTGAGGAGCCGACTGCTGCGGACGCGGAGCCTGTTGGCGTGGCGCCTGCTGCTGATAGTTGTTGCCACCGCCTTGCTGGTCGCCCTGCTGTGGACGGCCGCCGAGCAGTTGCATGGTGCCTTGCATGTCGACCACGATTTCGGTGGTGTAACGCTTGATACCGTCTTTTTCCCACTCGCGGGTCTGCAGCTTGCCTTCGATGTACACCTGCGAACCCTTGCGCAGGTATTCGCCGGCGATTTCGGCAACCTTGCCGAACATCGATACGCGGTGCCACTCGGTCTTCTCGACCTTCTGACCAGTCTGCTTGTCGGTCCACTGTTCGCTGGTTGCCAGACTCAGGTTGGTCACGGCGTTACCGTTAGGCAAGTAGCGAACTTCGGGATCCTGGCCGCAAGTGCCGACCAATATGACTTTGTTAACCCCACGGGCCATAACGTTCTCCTAGGCTTCGCAAGCAGCCTCGGCCGGGTTGTTCACCAGGCGTTCGAGGGTGTCGCGATCCACTAATTCTTTATCCAGTTTGATGTAAACAGCCGCTTCATCGGCGACTATCACTGCATCTGTTACCCCCACGAGGGCCCTGAGGCGCTCGACCAGACCCGCTTCGCGGATCGCCTCGGGCGACAACGGCAAGCGCAGGCTCGTCACGTAGGGAGGTTCGCGCATGGTAACAGCAAAGGCCAGCCAGATGGCAGCCAGCCCGGCACATCCGAGGAACACAACCGACAGACCGCCATGCTGGAACATCCAGCCGCCGAGAATCCCGCCGAGTGCCGAACCGAGGAACTGGCTGGTGGAGTACACGCCCATCGCCGTGCCCTTGCCACCTGCCGGTGAAACCTTGCTGATCAGCGACGGCAGCGAAGCTTCCAGCAGATTGAACGCGGTAAAGAACACCACCGTCCCGATCACCAGAGCCCGCAGGCTGTCACCGAACTGCCAGAAGAATAGCTCAGTGAGCATCAACGTCATGACGGCGCCGAGCAAAACTCGTTTCATTTTGCGTTTCTTCTCGCCGTAGATGATGAACGGGATCATGGCGAAGAACGAGATCAGCAAGGCTGTGAGGTAGACCCACCAGTGCTGTTCCTTGGGCAGCCCGGCTTTTTCCACCAGGGCCAGGGGCAGCGCGACGAAGCTCGACATCAACATCGCATGTAACACAAAAATGCCCAGATCCAGGCGCAGCAGGTCCGGGTGCTTGAGCGTCGGCATCAATGCCTGACGCGCCACACCGGATTCCCGATGACTCAGCGGCCCGGTGGACTTCGGCACCATGAACAGCACGATCACGATCCCGACCAGCGCCATGCCGCCGGTGGCCAGGAACAGGCCGGAAAGACCAAATGCGCGAGTCAGCAACGGGCCGACCACCATGGCCACGGCAAACGACAGGCCGATGGTCATGCCGATCATCGCCATCGCTTTGGTGCGGTGCTGTTCGCGGGTCAGGTCGGAAAGCAGTGCCATGACCGCAGCGGAAATCGCCCCGGCGCCTTGCAGGACACGACCGGCGATCACGCCCCAGATCGAATCGGCCTGGGCCGCCAGCACGCTGCCGAGGGCGAAGACGATCAGTCCCAGGTAAATCACCGGACGACGGCCGATACGGTCGGAAATGATCCCGAACGGAATCTGGAAAAGCGCCTGGGTCAGGCCGTAAGCGCCAATCGCCAGCCCGATGAGGGCCGGGGTCGCTCCCGCCAGATCCATGCCATAGGTTGCCAGTACCGGCAGCACCATGAACATGCCAAGCATACGGAAGGCGAACACCAGGGCCAGACCGCTCGCCGCGCGGGTCTCGCTGCCACTCATGCGTTCGCTGTGGGGATCGTGCATGGAAAAACCTCGTGTGAACCGGCGGCGATTCTACCAGTCCCATCGAAAGACGGGGTATATCGCGACGCTATGACGCGTATAGATGAAACTCTCTTCATGCAAGGCAGAAAACCCTTCATTTGATAGTGTGCATCCATCCAGTATTTGGCCGTATACTCCTGTGTTTTCGACGCCCGCCGAGCGAGGCCATTTTGGACAAGATCCTGATTCGTGGGGCCCGCACCCACAACCTGAAGAACATCGACCTGACCCTGCCACGGGACAAACTGATCGTCATCACCGGCCTGTCCGGATCCGGCAAGTCGTCCCTGGCCTTCGACACGCTGTACGCCGAAGGTCAGCGCCGCTATGTCGAATC
The DNA here is from genome assembly GCF_017491585.1 of Pseudomonas sp. 58(2021). Classification (NCBI taxonomy): domain Bacteria; kingdom Pseudomonadati; phylum Pseudomonadota; class Gammaproteobacteria; order Pseudomonadales; family Pseudomonadaceae; genus Pseudomonas; species Pseudomonas sp. 58(2021). Next base: position 39,563 of record NZ_JAFGYZ010000004.1, on the reverse strand, counting down.
CCTGTCGGCCTATGCCCGGCAGTTCCTGTCGATGATGGAAAAACCCGACGTCGACACCATCGAAGGCCTGTCGCCGGCGATCTCCATCGAACAGAAGTCGACCTCGCACAACCCGCGTTCCACGGTCGGCACCATCACCGAAATCTACGACTACCTGCGTCTGCTTTATGCCCGCGTCGGTACACCGCGCTGCCCGGATCACGACATTCCGCTGGAAGCGCAGACCGTCAGCCAGATGGTCGACCTGGTGCTGGCCCAGCCGGAAGGCAGCAAGCTGATGTTGCTGGCGCCGGTGATCCGCGAGCGCAAGGGCGAGCATCTGTCAGTGTTCGAAGAGCTGCGTGCCCAGGGATTCGTCCGCGCCAGGGTCAACGGCCGGCTCTGCGAGCTGGACGAGCTGCCGAAACTGGACAAACAGAAGAAGCACTCGATCGAGGTGGTAGTCGACCGTTTCAAGGTTCGCGCCGATCTGCAGCAACGTCTGGCCGAATCCTTCGAGACCGCACTGAAACTGGCGGACGGCATCGCTCTCGTGGCACCGATGGACGACGAGCCGGGCGAAGAGATGATCTTCTCCGCGCGCTTCGCCTGCCCGATCTGCGGCCATGCGATCAGCGAGCTGGAACCCAAGCTGTTTTCCTTCAACAACCCGGCCGGTGCCTGTCCGACCTGCGACGGTCTGGGGGTGAAACAGTTCTTCGACATCAAACGACTGGTCAACGGTGAACTGACGCTGGCCGAAGGCGCAATACGCGGCTGGGACCGGCGCAACGTCTATTACTTCCAGATGCTCGGCTCTTTGGCCGCGCACTACGGTTTCAGCCTGGAGCAGCCGTTCAACGAACTGCCAGCCGATCAACAGAAATACATCCTGCACGGCAGCGGCTCGCAGAACGTCGACTTCAAATACCTCAACGACCGGGGCGACATCGTCAAGCGCTCGCACCCGTTCGAAGGCATCGTGCCGAACCTCGAGCGTCGCTACCGCGAAACCGAATCGGCGAGCGTACGCGAAGAACTGGCGAAGTTCCTCAGCACCCAGTCGTGCCCGGACTGTCGCGGCACGCGCCTGCGTCGTGAAGCGCGACATGTGTGGGTTGGCGAGAAAACCCTGCCGGCGGTGACCAACCTGCCGATCGGCGATGCCTGCAACTACTTCGGCGAGCTGAAGATGACCGGCCGCCGTGGCGAAATCGCCGACAAGATTCTCAAGGAAATCCGCGAGCGTCTGCAGTTCCTGGTCAACGTGGGCCTGGACTACCTGTCGCTGGATCGCAGCGCCGACACACTGTCCGGCGGCGAGGCACAGCGGATTCGTCTGGCCAGTCAGATCGGCGCGGGCCTGGTCGGGGTGCTGTACATCCTCGATGAGCCGTCCATCGGCCTGCACCAGCGTGACAACGATCGCCTGCTCGGCACCCTCAAGCATCTGCGCGATATCGGTAACACGGTGATCGTGGTCGAGCACGATGAAGACGCAATCCGTCTGGCCGACTACGTAGTGGATATCGGCCCTGGCGCCGGGGTCCATGGCGGGCAAATCGTCGCCGAAGGCACACCGGACGAAGTCATGGCCCACCCGGACTCGCTCACCGGCAAATACCTGTCGGGCCGAGTGAAGATCGAAGTGCCGGCCAAGCGCACACCGCGCAACAAGAAGCAGGTGCTGTCGCTCAAGGGCGCGCGGGGCAACAACCTGCGCAATGTCGACCTGGAGATCCCGATCGGCTTGCTGACTTGCGTGACCGGCGTTTCCGGCTCAGGCAAATCGACATTGATCAACAACACGCTGTTCCCGCTAAGCGCCACGGCACTCAATGGCGCAACCACTCTCGAAGCTGCAGCCCACGACAGCATCAAGGGCCTGGAGCATCTGGACAAGGTCGTCGATATCGACCAGAGCCCGATCGGTCGTACGCCACGCTCCAACCCGGCGACCTACACCGGCCTGTTCACGCCGATTCGCGAACTGTTTGCCGGCGTGCCGGAATCCCGCTCTCGTGGTTATGGCCCGGGGCGCTTTTCGTTCAACGTCAAGGGCGGTCGTTGCGAGGCTTGCCAGGGCGACGGTCTGATCAAGGTTGAAATGCACTTCCTGCCGGACATCTACGTCCCGTGCGACGTGTGCAAGAGCAAGCGCTATAACCGCGAAACCCTGGAGATCAAATACAAGGGCAAGAGCATCCACGAAACCCTCGAGATGACGATCGAGGAAGCGCGGGAGTTCTTCGACGCGGTGCCGGCACTGGCGCGCAAACTGCAGACGCTGATGGATGTGGGCCTGTCGTACATCAAGCTCGGGCAATCAGCCACGACACTGTCTGGTGGCGAAGCACAGCGGGTCAAGTTGTCCCGCGAGCTGTCCAAGCGCGATACCGGCAAGACCCTGTACATCCTCGACGAGCCGACCACCGGTCTGCACTTCGCGGATATCCAGCAACTGCTCGACGTACTGCATCGCCTGCGCGACCACGGCAACACCGTGGTGGTGATCGAGCACAACCTCGACGTGATCAAGACCGCCGACTGGCTGGTGGACCTTGGCCCCGAGGGAGGTTCGAAAGGTGGACAGATCATCGCCACCGGTACGCCGGAGGAAGTAGCCGAGATGAAACAGTCTCATACAGGTCATTACCTCAAGCCCCTGCTGATCCGCGATCGGGCCTGATCGCCGGGCATGAAAAAGCCCCTGTCACTTCGTCAGTGACAGGGGCTTTTTTGTATCTGACGCAATCAGGATGTGTGAGATTGCAGGTAGTTCTGAATGCCGATCAGCTTGATCAGGCCCAACTGCTTTTCAAGCCAGTAGGTGTGATCTTCTTCAGTGTCGTGCAACTGAAGCTTGAGGATGTCACGGCTGACGTAGTCGCCATGCTTCTCGCACAGCTCGATGCCTTTGCACAGTGCAGCACGCACCTTGTACTCAAGACGCAGATCCGCTTCGAGCATGGTTTCCACTGTGGTGCCGACATCCAGATCATCCGGACGCATGCGCGGGGTGCCTTCGAGCATCAGAATCCGGCGCATCAGCGCATCGGCATGACCGGCTTCCTCTTCCATCTCGTGGTTGATTCGTTCGTAGAGCTTGGTGAATCCCCAGTCCTCATACATCCGCGAGTGAACGAAATATTGGTCACGGGCGGCCAGTTCGCCGGTCAGCAACGTGTTGAGGTAATCGATAACGTCTGGGTGGCCTTGCATCGCCCTACATCTCCCTTCTTGAAAGTCTGTAGTTTGAACCAACATGACTGCAAGGTCACTCACTTCGCGCAATAAAAGCGAAGATATTCTGAGAAAAGCAGGTTAAATAACGCAAAACCCGCCCTAATGAGGGCGGTTCTGCTTCTCGTTTAGACTTCGTTAAGCTGTACGTTGAGCAGCTTTGCGATTGCTTCTCCATACGCCGGATCGGCCTTGTGGAAATGCTGTAACTGGCGGTCGATGACATCACTGGAAACACCCGCCATGGCACCTGCGATATTGCCCACCAGCAAAGCTTTCTGCTCGTCGCTCATCAAACGGAACAGCGCGCCCGCATGGCTGTAGTAGTCGGCGTCTTCGCGATGATCGTAACGGTCAGCCGCACCGCTCAAGGCCAGTGCAGGTTCGGCGTAGTGTGGCGCTTGTTTCGGCGACTCTACGTAGCTGTTCGGCTCGTAGTTCGGTGCCGCGCCACCGTTACTGCCAAAAGCCATCGAACCATCACGCTGGTAGGTGTTGACCGGGCTGCGCGGGGCGTTTACCGGCAGTTGCTGGTGATTGGTGCCTACGCGATAGCGATGCGCATCGGCATAGGCGAACACGCGACCTTGCAACATGCGGTCCGGTGAAAGACCGACACCCGGAACCATGTTGCTTGGACCGAACGCCGCCTGCTCGACTTCAGCAAAGTAGTTCAGCGGGTTGCGATTCAACTCCAGCTCACCGACTTCGATCAGCGGGAACTCTTTCTGCGACCAGGTCTTGGTCACGTCGAACGGGTTCTCGTAATGCGCCGCGGCCTGGGCTTCGGTCATGATCTGGATGCACACACGCCATTTCGGAAAATCACCGCGCTCGATAGCCTCGAACAGGTCACGCTGCGCGTAATCCGGATCAGTGCCCGCCAGGCGCGCTGCCTCAGCCGGCGCAAGGTTCTTGATCCCTTGCTTGGTCTTGTAATGCCACTTCACCCAGTGACGCTCGCCTTGAGCGTTGATCAGGCTGTACGTGTGACTGCCGAAACCGTGCATGTGGCGATAGCCGTCAGGAATGCCTCGGTCAGAAAACAGAATGGTGACCTGATGCAGCGCCTCGGGCGAGTGCGACCACAAATCCCACATCATCTGCGCACTTTTCAGGTTGCTTTGCGGCAGGCGTTTCTGGGTGTGGATAAAGTCAGGGAATTTCAGCGGATCGCGAATGAAGAACACCGGTGTGTTGTTGCCAACAATGTCCCAGTTGCCTTCTTCAGTGTAGAACTTCAGGGCGAATCCACGAGGGTCACGCTCGGTGTCGGCCGATCCGCGCTCACCGCCTACTGTGGAAAATCGCAGGAAAGTCGGGGTCTGCTTGCCTACAGCAGAGAACAGCCTGGCGCTGGAGTACTGCGTGATATCGCGAGTGACGGTGAAAGTACCGTAGGCGCCCGAACCCTTGGCATGCACGCGGCGCTCAGGAATGTTTTCGCGATTGAAATGGGCAAGCTTCTCGATCAAGTGAAAGTCATCGAGCAACAACGGACCACGCGGCCCAGCGGAGCGGGAGTTCTGGTTGTCGGCGACTGGCGCGCCGCTGGCAGTCGTAAGCGTCTTGTTCTGGCTCATGCGATCTTCGTCCTCTGTAGTCTTGAACTGCCGGCTAATCGGCTTGTTGGGGAGTATCGATCATCAACATGACAGCCACAAATTCATTAACTTATGGCAGTCAATAGAAAAAAACTAACGAAAGATCCCCACACATAGTGCAGACCCAGACAGGGTAGAAGCTTGTACGAACCGCACATTTCTTACGGGCACAAAAAACCGGGCACTAGGCCCGGTTCTTTGTTTCAGACTGACGTCTTACTCAGCGGATACAGCTTCGCCGCCAACAGCACGATCAACCAGTTCGACGTACGCCATAGGCGCGTTGTCGCCAGCGCGGAAACCGCACTTGAGGATGCGCAGGTAGCCACCCTCACGGGTAGCGTAACGCTTGCCCAGGTCGTTGAAGAGCTTACCAACGATAGCTTTCGAACGAGTACGGTCGAAAGCCAGACGACGGTTAGCAACGCTGTCTGTCTTGGCCAGAGTGATCAGCGGCTCGGCAACGCGGCGCAGTTCTTTGGCTTTTGGCAGAGTAGTTTTGATCAGCTCGTGCTCGAACAGCGACACAGCCATGTTTTGGAACATGGCCTTGCGGTGCGAGCTGGTGCGGCTCAGGTGGCGACCACTTTTACGATGACGCATGGTTCATTCCTTACCAAACACTACGTTCGGTGATTACGACGATCAGGCAGTCGCCTTGTCGTCCTTCTTAAGACTTGCAGGCGGCCAGTTGTCGAGGCGCATGCCGAGGGACAGACCGCGGGAGGCCAGAACGTCCTTGATTTCAGTCAAGGATTTCTTGCCCAGGTTCGGAGTCTTCAACAGCTCTACTTCGGTACGCTGAATCAGGTCACCGATGTAGTAGATGTTTTCCGCCTTAAGGCAGTTAGCCGAACGTACAGTCAGTTCCAGATCGTCAACCGGGCGAAGCAGGATCGGATCGATCTCGTCTTCCTGCTCGACAACCACTGGCTCACTGTCACCTTTGAGGTCGACGAACGCAGCCAACTGCTGTTGCAGAATGGTTGCAGCACGACGGATAGCCTCTTCAGGATCCAGAGTACCGTTGGTTTCCAGATCAATAACCAGCTTGTCCAGGTTGGTACGCTGTTCGACACGGGCGTTTTCCACCACGTATGCGATACGGCGAACCGGGCTGAACGAAGAGTCGAGCTGCAAGCGACCGATGCTGCGGCTTTCGTCTTCATCGCTCTGACGCGAGTCGGCTGGTTCATAACCACGACCACGAGCTACGGTGAGCTTCATGTTCAGGGCGCCGTTAGACGCCAGGTTAGCGATTACGTGATCGGGATTAACGATCTCGACATCATGATCCAGCTGAATATCGGCAGCGGTAACCACCCCCGAACCCTTCTTCGACAAGGTCAGCGTAACTTCGTCACGGCCGTGCAGCTTGATAGCCAGACCTTTAAGGTTCAACAGGATTTCAATTACGTCTTCCTGTACACCTTCGATGGCGCTGTACTCGTGGAGCACACCGTCAATCTCGGCCTCGACTACTGCGCAGCCGGGCATTGAGGACAACAGGATGCGGCGCAGCGCGTTGCCCAGGGTGTGGCCGAAACCACGCTCGAGAGGCTCGAGAGTGATCTTGGCGCGGGTTGGACTGACAACCTGCACATCAATATGGCGGGGTGTCAGGAACTCATTTACCGAAATCTGCATGGATGCACCTATTTTCTAGCCCTTACTTGGAGTAGAGCTCGACAATCAGGCTTTCGTTGATGTCGGCGGACAGATCACTGCGAGCAGGAACGTTCTTGAAAACGCCCGACTTCTTCTCAGTGTCTACTTCTACCCACTCTACGCGGCCACGTTGAGCACACAGATCGAGAGCTTGGACAATGCGAAGTTGATTTTTTGCTTTCTCGCGAACAGCGACCACGTCACCAGCACGAACCTGGTACGAAGGAACGTTTACGGTCTGACCGTTAACGCTGATCGACTTGTGCGATACCAGCTGACGGGATTCGGCACGAGTCGAACCAAAGCCCATACGGTATACGACGTTGTCCAGACGGCATTCGAGCAGTTGCAGCAGGTTTTCACCGGTTGCACCTTTCTTGCCAGCAGCTTCTTTGTAGTAGCCGCTGAACTGACGCTCGAGAACGCCGTAGATACGACGAACCTTCTGCTTCTCACGCAGTTGGGTGCCGTAGTCGGACTGGCGACCGCGGCGTTGGCCGTGGATACCAGGTGCTGCTTCAATGTTGCACTTCGATTCGATCGCGCGCACGCCGCTCTTCAGGAAGAGATCGGTGCCTTCGCGACGAGCGAGTTTGCATTTTGGACCAATGTAACGAGCCATTCTTTACAATCTCCTGGATTACACGCGGCGCTTCTTCGGCGGACGGCACCCGTTGTGCGGGATTGGCGTCACGTCGGTGATGCTGGCGATCTTGTAGCCACAGCCGTTCAAAGCGCGGACTGCGGATTCACGACCTGGACCTGGGCCCTTGACGTTTACGTCGAGGTTTTTCAGGCCGTATTCCAGCGCAGCTTGACCAGCACGCTCAGCAGCTACTTGAGCAGCGAACGGGGTGGACTTGCGGGAACCGCGGAAACCCGAACCACCGGAGGTAGCCCAGGAAAGAGCGTTACCTTGACGGTCGGTAATGGTCACGATGGTGTTGTTAAAAGAAGCATGGATGTGGGCGATGCCATCAACCACTGTCTTTTTAACTTTTTTACGAGGACGAGCAGCAGGTTTTGCCATGATTAAATTCCTGTCGATTCGCTGGGGCGATTACTTGCGGATCGGCTTACGCGGACCTTTACGGGTACGCGCGTTGGTCTTGGTACGCTGACCGCGTACTGGCAGACCACGACGATGACGCAGACCGCGATAGCAACCGAGGTCCATCAAGCGCTTGATTTTCATGTTGATTTCGCGACGCAGGTCACCTTCAGTGGTGAACTTCGCCACTTCGCCACGCAGCTGTTCAATTTGCTCGTCGCTCAGATCCTTGATCTTTGCTGCTGGGTTTACCCCAGTCACTGCACAGATTTTCTGCGCAGTAGTGCGACCAACACCATAGATGTAGGTCAGCGAGATAACAGTATGCTTGTTATCTGGAATGTTAACGCCTGCAATACGGGCCATTCAGTGGGACTCCAATTGACAGCTACCTACGCCCCGGAAGCCAAGAAATAGGGCGCGAGATAATATCGCTGTAATAACAAATAATCAACCCGGCAGCGCACTAGCTGCCGGGCTTGAAGCACAATCACACTCAGCCTTGGCGCTGTTTGTGACGCGGTTCCGCGCTGCAAATTACTCGAACAACACCTTCGCGGCGAATAATCTTGCAGTTACGGCACAGCTTTTTCACCGATGCACGAACTTTCATCACCAACTCCTCGAACCTTATGGGTACTCAGCGCAACATGCCGCTGCCGTAACCCTTCAGGTTGGCTTTCTTCATCAGGGATTCGTACTGGTGCGAAACGAGGTGCGATTGTACTTGGGACATGAAGTCCATCACAACCACGACCACGATCAGCAACGAGGTCCCGCCAAGGTAGAACGGAACGTTTGCTGCAACCACCAGGAACTGGGGCAACAGGCACACGGCCGTCATGTAAAGAGCACCGAACATGGTCAAGCGAGTCAGAACGCCATCAATGTAGCGCGCAGACTGCTCACCTGGACGGATGCCCGGAATAAAGGCACCGGACTTCTTCAGGTTTTCCGCTACGTCTTTCGGATTGAACATCAACGCCGTATAGAAGAAGCAGAAGAAAATAATCCCTGCACTAAACAGCAGAATATTCAACGGCTGACCAGGAGCGATCGACTGCGAGATGTCCTGCAACCAGCCCATACCTTCAGACTGACCAAACCAGGCACCCAACGAAGCCGGGAACAGCAAAATGCTGCTCGCGAAAATAGCCGGAATAACACCGGCCATGTTCACCTTCAGCGGCAAGTGGCTAGTCTGCGCAGCGAAAACCTTGCGGCCTTGCTGACGCTTGGCGTAGTGAACAGCGATACGACGCTGACCACGCTCAATGAACACCACGAAACCGATAATCGCTACTGCCAGCAAACCGATGGCAACCAGGGCGAAGATATTGATATCACCCTGACGCGCAGACTCGAAAGACTGCCCGATTGCTCTCGGAAGACCGGCGACGATACCCGAAAAAATCAACATCGAGATACCGTTGCCTACACCACGCTCAGTAATCTGCTCACCCAGCCACATCATGAACATCGCACCAGCCACAAACGTGGATACCGCGACGAAATGGAAGCCAAAGTCACCAGTGAACGCAACGCCCTGCCCTGCCAGACCAATGGACATGCCAATGGCCTGGACGAGAGCGAGGACGACGGTGCCGTAGCGGGTGTACTGGCTGATCTTGCGACGGCCAGCTTCACCTTCCTTCTTCAACTGCTCCAGCTGCGGGCTGACGGCAGTCATCAGTTGCATGATGATCGATGCCGAAATGTACGGCATGATCCCCAGTGCAAAGATGCTCATCCGCTCCAGCGCGCCGCCGGAAAACATGTTGAACAAGCTAAGAATGGTCCCCTCATTCTGTCGAAACAGGTCCGCGAGTCGGTCCGGGTTGATACCTGGAACCGGGATGTGTGCGCCTATTCGGTAGACGATAATCGCCAGGAACAGAAAACGCAGACGAGCCCAGAGTTCAGACATACCGCCTTTGCCGAGCGCAGAGAGAGCACCTTGCTTAGCCATTTATTCCTCGAACTTGCCGCCAGCTGCTTCGATAGCCGCACGCGCACCTTTGGTGGCGCCGATTCCCTTGCCGATAGTGACAGCGCGAGTCACTTCACCGGACAGCATGATTTTCACACGCTGTACGTTGACGTTGATCACGTTGGCATCTTTCAGGGACTGCACAGTGACGATGTCGCCTTCCACTTTAGCCAGCTCGGACAGACGCACTTCTGCGCGATCCATGGCCTTCAGGGAAACGAAACCGAACTTCGGCAGGCGACGATGCAGCGGCTGTTGACCGCCTTCAAAGCCTGGAGCAATGGTGCCACCGGAGCGAGAGGTCTGACCTTTGTGACCACGGCCACCAGTCTTACCCAAACCACTACCGATACCACGGCCCGGACGATGCTTTTCGCGACGGGAACCCGGCGCTGGACTCAGATCATTGAGTTTCATCGATTAACCCTCGACACGCAGCATGTAGTAAGCCTTGTTGATCATCCCGCGATTCTCGGGAGTATCCTGGACTTCTACAGTGTGACCGATGCGACGCAGACCCAGACCCTTAACGCACAGTTTGTGGTTAGGGATGCGGCCGGTCATGCTTTTGATCAGCGTAACTTTAACGGTAGCCATGATTACTTGATCTCCTCAACACGCAGGCCACGCTTGGCTGCAATGGATTCAGGAGACTGCATGGCTTTCAGACCCTTGAAAGTGGCGTGAACCACGTTTACAGGGTTAGTCGAGCCGTAGCACTTGGCCAGAACGTTCTGAACGCCAGCAACTTCGAGGACAGCACGCATAGCGCCGCCAGCGATGATACCGGTACCTTCAGAAGCAGGCTGCATGTACACCTTCGAAGCGCCGTGAGCGGACTTCATTGCGTACTGCAGGGTAGTGCCGTTCAGATCAACCTGGATCATGTTGCGGCGAGCAGCTTCCATTGCCTTCTGGATCGCAGCAGGCACTTCACGCGACTTGCCACGGCCGAAGCCAACACGGCCCTTACCATCACCAACCACGGTCAACGCGGTGAAAGTGAAGATACGGCCGCCTTTAACGGTTTTGGCTACGCGGTTAACTTGAACCAGCTTCTCGATGTAGCCTTCGTCGCGCTTTTGGTCGTTATTTGACATAACTTAGAACTCCAGCCCAGCTTCACGAGCAGCATCAGCCAGCGCTTTTACGCGGCCGTGGTACTTGAAGCCAGAGCGGTCGAAAGCCACCTGCGAGACGCCAGCGGCCTTAGCACGCGTAGCGACCAGCTGGCCAACCTTAGTGGCCGCGTCGATGTTGCCAGTGGCGCCATCACGCAGTTCTTTATCCAAAGTCGAGGCGCTTGCCAGGACTTTGTTGCCGTCGGCCGAAATGACCTGGGCGTAGATGTGCTGCGAAGAGCGGAACACGCAGAGACGCACGACTTCGAGTTCGTGCATTTTCAGGCGTGCTTTGCGAGCGCGACGCAGTCGAGTAACTTTTTTGTCGGTCATTTGCTATGCCCTACTTCTTCTTGGCTTCTTTACGACGGACGACTTCGTCCGCGTAGCGCACACCTTTGCCTTTGTACGGCTCTGGTGGACGGAAGTCGCGGATCTCGGCGGCCACTTGACCTACCAGCTGCTTGTCGATGCCCTTGATCAGGATATCGGTCTGGCTAGGAGTCTCAGCGGTGATGCCTTCCGGCAGTTCGTAATCCACTGGGTGCGAGAAGCCAAGAGCCAGGTTCAGCACCTGACCTTTTGCTTGCGCCTTGTAACCAACACCGACCAGCTGGAGCTTGCGCTCGAAGCCTTGGCTTACGCCCTGGACCATGTTGTTTACCAACGCACGAGTGGTACCGGCCATTGCGCGAGTCTGTTGATCGCCATTGCGAGCAGCAAAACGCAGCTCACCGGCTTCTTCAACGATCTCAACGGACGAATGGACGTTCAGTTCAAGAGTACCCTTGGCACCCTTCACCGAAAGCTGTTGGCCTGCGAATTTTACTTCGACACCGGCTGGCAGCTTAACGGGGTTCTTAGCGACGCGAGACATGCTTATCCCCCCTTAGAACACAGTGCAAAGAACTTCGCCGCCGACACCGGCAGCGCGCGCAGCACGATCAGTCATCACACCTTTGTTGGTGGAGACGATAGACACGCCGAGACCGCCACGTACTTTTGGCAGCTCTTCGACGGACTTGTACTGACGCAGGCCTGGACGGCTAACGCGCTTGACTTCTTCGATAACCGGACGGCCTTCGAAATATTTCAGCTCGATAGACAGCAGTGGTTTGGTTTCGCTGCTGATCTGATAACCCGCGATGTAACCTTCGTCCTTCAGGACTTTAGCTACAGCCACCTTCAACGTGGAAGAAGGCATGCTTACGACGGACTTTTCAGCCATCTGGGCATTACGGATTCGAGTTAGCATGTCCGCTAACGGGTCCTGCATACTCATGGGCTAGACGCTCCTAATACAGAAAAATTAGCCTTGCGGCTACTACTTGTCGCCGAGAAATTCCGGGCAGAAAAACACGGGCTCAGGCGAGCCGGTCATTCTAGACACACCCCAGAAATGAATCAAGCCCCAAAAGGGGCTTGATTCATGTTCAAGGCCACCGATGGTCAGGTTCTTGCGATCCTGACCATCGAGACTTTGACAGCAATTACCAGCTGGCTTTAACCAGACCTGGAACGTCACCACGCATGGCAGCTTCACGCAGCTTGTTACGGCCCAGGCCGAACTTGCGGTAAACGCCGTGCGGACGACCAGTCAGGCGGCAGCGGTTACGCATGCGCGAGGCGCTTGCGTCACGTGGCTGCTTCTGCAGAGCTACGGTAGCTTCCCAACGCGCTTCTGGACTTGCGTTCAGATCAACGATGATAGCTTTCAGCGCTGCACGCTTGGTGGCGTACTTGGCAACGGTGAGCTGACGCTTCAGCTCACGGTTTTTCATGCTCTTCTTGGCCATTTTCCTACTCCAATCAGTTGCGGAACGGGAATTTGAAAGCACGCAGCAGAGCGCGGCCTTCGTCATCGTTCTTGGCAGTGGTGGTCAGGGTAATGTCCAGACCGCGGAGAGCATCGATCTTGTCGTAGTCGATTTCCGGGAAAATGATCTGCTCTTTCACGCCCATGCTGTAGTTGCCACGACCATCGAAGGACTTGGCATTCAGGCCGCGGAAGTCGCGAACCCGAGGCAGGGAGATCGACAGCAGACGATCCAGGAACTCGTACATACGCTCACGGCGCAGGGTCACTTTGACGCCGATCGGCCAACCTTCACGGACTTTAAAGCCAGCGATGGATTTGCGAGCGTAGGTCACAACGACTTTCTGGCCGGTGATCTTTTCCAGGTCAGCAACAGCGTGCTCGATGACTTTTTTGTCGCCGATCGCTTCGCCCAGACCCATGTTCAGGGTGATTTTGGTAACGCGCGGAACTTCCATCACGTTCGAAAGCTTAAGTTCTTCCTTAAGTTTCGGTGCGATTTCCTTCCGGTAAATCTCTTTTAGTCGTGCCATGGTCTTCTACCTAGCAGTGTTCAAGCATCAACCGCTTTTTGGGTCGACTTGAAGACACGAATTTTCTTACCGTCTTCTACTTTGAAACCAACGCGGTCAGCCTTGTTGGTTTCGCCGTTGAAGATGGCGACGTTGGAAGCGTGCAGTGGCGCTTCTTTCTCGACGATACCGCCCTGTACGCCCGACATCGGGTTAGGCTTGGTATGACGCTTGACCAGGTTCAGACCACCAACAACCAGACGGTTGTCAGCAAGAACCTTCAGCACCTTACCGCGCTTACCTTTGTCTTTGCCGGCGATCACGATGATCTCGTCGTCACGACGAATCTTTTGCATGTCGGATCTCCTTACAGCACTTCTGGGGCGAGCGAGACGATCTTCATGAACTTCTCAGTACGAAGTTCACGGGTCACTGGCCCAAAGATACGGGTGCCGATCGGCTCTTGCTTGTTGTTCAGAAGAACAGCAGCGTTGCCATCAAAGCGGATAATGGAGCCATCAGCACGACGTACGCCGTGACGAGTGCGGACTACGACAGCAGTCATCACTTGGCCTTTTTTCACCTTACCGCGAGGAATTGCTTCCTTCACGGTAACTTTGATGATGTCACCGATACCAGCGTAACGACGATGGGAGCCACCCAGCACCTTGATGCACATAACACGGCGAGCGCCGCTGTTATCGGCCACATCGAGCATGGATTGAGTCTGAATCATATAATTTCTCCGACCCCTAGCCCTTAGACTTCCACAGCGCGTTCGAGAACATCAACCAGCGCCCAAGACTTGGTCTTGGCCATCGGACGAGTTTCACGAATAGTGACTTTGTCGCCGATGTGGCACTGATTGGTTTCGTCGTGCGCGTGCAGCTTAGTCGAACGCTTAACGTATTTACCGTAGATCGGGTGCTTAACGCGACGCTCGATCAGAACGGTGATGGTTTTGTCCATCTTGTCGCTGACAACACGGCCAGTCAGCGTACGGACAGTTTTTTCGGCTTCAGCCATGATCACTTACCTGCCTGCTGGTTGAGCACAGTCTTCACGCGAGCGATGTCACGCTTAACTTGCGAGAGCAGATGAGACTGCCCCAACTGGCCAGTTGCTTTCTGCATGCGCAGATTGAACTGGTCGCGCAGCAAGCCGAGCAGTTGCTCGTTCAGCTGCTGTGCGGATTTTTCACGAAGTTCATTCGCTTTCATCACATCACCGTCCGTTTAACAAAGGAGGTGGCGAGCGGCAGCTTTGCAGCAGCCAGGGCGAAAGCCTCACGCGCCAGCTCTTCAGAAACACCCTCGATTTCATACAGGACTTTGCCTGGCTGAATCTGGGCAACCCAGTACTCCACGTTACCCTTACCTTTACCCATACGAACCTCGAGAGGTTTCTTGGAGATCGGCTTGTCCGGGAATACACGGATCCAGATCTTGCCGCCACGTTTTACGTGACGGGTCAGAGCACGACGCGCTGACTCGATCTGACGAGCGGTGAGACGACCACGAGCAACAGACTTCAGCGCGAACTCGCCGAAGCTGACTTTGCTACCGCGCAGTGCCAGACCACGGTTGTGGCCGGTCATCTGCTTGCGGAACTTCGTACGCTTTGGTTGCAACATTTGGCGTACCCCTTACTTAGCAGCTTTTTTACGAGGCGCTGGTGCTTGTGGTTTCAGTTCTTCTTGGCGACCACCAATTACTTCGCCTTTGAAGATCCAAACCTTTACACCGATCACACCGTAAGTGGTGTGAGCTTCGTAGGTGGCATAGTCGATATCGGCACGCAAGGTGTGCAGTGGCACACGACCTTCGCGATACCATTCAGTACGTGCGATTTCAGCACCGCCGAGACGACCGCTCACTTGGATTTTGATGCCTTTGGCACCAATGCGCATGGCGTTCTGTACGGCGCGCTTCATGGCGCGACGGAACATCACACGACGCTCCAGCTGCTGAGCTACGCTCTGGGCAACCAGCATACCGTCGAGTTCCGGCTTGCGGATCTCTTCGATATTGATGTGCACAGGCACACCCATTTGCTTGGTCAGGTCCTGACGCAGTTTTTCAACATCTTCACCTTTCTTCCCGATAACGATACCTGGACGAGCGGTGTGGATGGTGATGCGTGCAGTTTGAGCCGGACGATGGATATCGATACGGCTTACGGACGCGCTTTTTAGTTTGTCTTGGAGATACTCACGCACCTTCAGATCTGCGAGCAAATAGTCCGCATAAGTCCGACCGTCTGCGTACCAGACGGAGGTGTGCTCCTTGACGATTCCCAGGCGAATGCCAATGGGATGTACTTTCTGACCCATCTCTTCGACTCCGTTACTTGTCAGCAACCTTGACAGTGATATGGCAAGACCGCTTGACGATGCGATCAGCACGGCCTTTGGCACGTGGCATGATGCGCTTCAGCGAACGCCCTTCGTTGACGAAAACGGTGCTGACCTTCAGGTCATCAACGTCTGCGCCTTCGTTATGCTCGGCGTTGGCTACGGCCGACTCCAGCACTTTTTTCATGATCTCGGCGGCTTTCTTACTGCTGAAAGCCAACAGGTTGAGCGCTTCGCCCACCTTCTTCCCGCGGATCTGGTCGGCGACCAAGCGGGCTTTCTGGGCGGAGATTCGAGCGCCCGACAACTTAGCGGCTACTTCCATTTCCTTACCCCTTAACGCTTGGCTTTCTTGTCTGCCACGTGCCCGCGATAGTTGCGGGTACCGGCGAACTCGCCCAGTTTGTGGCCGACCATGTCTTCGTTAACGAGAACTGGGACGTGCTGACGACCGTTGTGTACTGCGATGGTCAGACCGACCATTTGTGGCAGGATCATCGAACGGCGCGACCAAGTCTTAATTGGTTTGCGATCGTTCTTTTCCGCCGCCACTTCGATCTTCTTCAGTAGGTGAAGATCAATAAAAGGACCTTTTTTCAGAGAACGTGGCACTGTCGTATCCCTCTATTTACTTGCGACGACGGACGATCATTTTGTCGGTACGCTTATTACCACGAGTCTTCGCGCCCTTAGTCGGGAAGCCCCATGGCGATACCGGATGACGACCACCAGAGGTACGACCTTCACCACCACCATGTGGGTGGTCAACCGGGTTCATGGCAACACCACGAACGGTTGGGCGAACGCCACGCCAGCGCTTGGCACCAGCTTTACCCAGCGAACGCAGGCTGTGCTCGGAGTTCGAGACTTCGCCCAGGGTCGCACGGCACTCAGCCAGCACTTTACGCATTTCACCGGAACGCAGACGCAGGGTAACGTACACACCTTCACGAGCGATCAGCTGAGCCGAAGCACCAGCGGAGCGAGCGATCTGTGCGCCTTTACCTGGCTTCAGTTCGATGCCGTGTACGGTAGAACCGACTGGAATGTTGCGCAGTTGCAGAGCGTTGCCTGGCTTGATTGGAGCCAGAGCGCCTGCGATCAGCTGGTCGCCAGCACTCACGCCTTTAGGGGCAATGATGTAGCGGCGCTCGCCGTCTGCGTAGCACAGCAGTGCGATGTGAGCAGTACGGTTTGGATCGTATTCGATACGCTCGACAGTGGCGACGATGCCATCTTTGTCGTTGCGACGAAAATCGACCATACGGTAATGCTGCTTATGACCACCACCGATGTGACGAGTGGTAATACGGCCATTGTTGTTACGACCACCAGACTTCGATTTTTTCTCGAGCAGCGGTGCGTGAGGAGCGCCTTTATGCAGCTCCTGGTTGACCACCTTGACCACAAAACGGCGGCCAGGGGAAGTCGGTTTGCATTTAACGATTGCCATGATGCACCCCTTCCTTACTCAGCACTGCTGCTGAAATCGAGATCTTGGCCTGGCTGAAGGGAGATAACTGCCTTCTTCCAGTCATTACGCTTGCCCAGACCGCGAGCGGTGCGCTTGCTCTTACCCAGAACGTTCAGGGTAGTAACACGCTCAACTTTCACGCTGAACAGGCTTTCGACGGCCTTCTTGATTTCCAGCTTGGTTGCATCAGTAGCAACCTTGAAAACGAACTGGCCTTTCTTGTCTGCCAGAACCGTAGCCTTCTCGGAAACGTGCGGGCCAAGCAGAACTTTAAATACGCGTTCCTGGTTCATCCCAGCAGCTCCTCGAATTTCTTCACGGCCGACACGGTGATCAACACCTTGTCGTATGCGATCAGACTAACTGGATCGGAACCTTGCACGTCACGTACATCTACGTGTGGCAGGTTGCGAGCAGCCAGGTACAGGTTCTGATCAACAGCGTCAGACACGATCAGAACGTCGGTCAGGCTCATGTTGTTCAGTTTGCCCAACAGGTCTTTGGTTTTCGGAGTTTCAACTGCGAAATCCTGAACCACGACCAGACGATCAGTACGCACCAGCTCAGCAAGGATGGAACGCATTGCTGCGCGATACATCTTCTTGTTCAGCTTCTGGGAGTGATCTTGTGGACGAGCTGCGAAAGTGGTGCCGCCGCCGCGCCAGATTGGGCTACGGATAGTACCGGCACGAGCACGGCCAGTACCTTTCTGACGCCATGGGCGCTTACCGCCACCACGAACGTCGGAACGGGTCTTTTGCTGCTTGCTACCTTGACGGCCGCCAGCCATGTAGGCCACGACTGCTTGGTGAACCAGCGTCTCGTTGAACTCGCCGCCAAATGTCAGTTCGGAAACTTCGATCGCTTGAGCGTCATTTACATTTAATTGCATGTCAGCTTCCCCTTAACCGCGAGCCTTGGCTGCTGGACGTACAACC
Organism: Pseudomonas sp. 58(2021); assembly: GCF_017491585.1. Lineage (NCBI taxonomy): Bacteria > Pseudomonadati > Pseudomonadota > Gammaproteobacteria > Pseudomonadales > Pseudomonadaceae > Pseudomonas > Pseudomonas sp. 58(2021). Next base: position 21,814 of record NZ_JAFGYZ010000004.1, on the reverse strand, counting down.
AGGTTGCCGCCAGTAGCGCCAGGAACAGCACCCTTGACCAACAACAGATTGCGTTCAGCGTCCACGCGCACTACTTCCAGGGACTGCACGGTCACGCGCTCAGCGCCCATATGACCGGACATTTTTTTGCCCTTGAATACACGACCAGGAGTCTGGCACTGGCCGATAGAGCCTGGGACGCGGTGGGATACGGAGTTACCGTGGGTGTTATCTTGCCCGCGGAAGTTCCAACGCTTGATCGTACCCTGGAAGCCTTTACCTTTGGACTGACCGGTTACATCAACCAGTTGACCAGCAGCGAAGATTTCAGCGTTGATCAGATCGCCGGCCTGGTACTCGCCTTCTTCAAGACGGAATTCCATTACGGTACGACCAGCGGCAACGTTCGCCTTGGCGAAGTGGCCAGCCTGAGCAGCTGTTACACGGGAAGCACGACGCTCGCCGACAGTGACTTGCACTGCACGATAGCCATCGGTTTCTTCAGTTTTGAACTGGGTGACGCGATTCGGCTCGATCTCAATGACCGTGACCGGAATGGAGACACCTTCTTCGGTGAAAATACGGGTCATACCCGCTTTACGACCGACTACACCAATAGTCATGTTGTAAACCTCATGAGTGTACGGGGCTTTCACCCGCTATGGCCGCCCATTTCAGAGCGTTACACGACCAAGACCGAGTCTTAGCCGAGGCTGATCTGCACTTCCACACCGGCCGCAAGATCAAGCTTCATAAGTGCATCAACGGTTTTATCCGTTGGCTGGACGATGTCCAGAACGCGCTTATGAGTGCGGATTTCGTACTGGTCACGCGCGTCTTTGTTGACGTGCGGGGAAACCAGAACGGTGAACCGCTCTTTACGGGTAGGCAGTGGAATTGGACCACGCACTTGAGCACCAGTACGTTTCGCGGTTTCCACGATTTCCTGGGTTGATTGGTCGATCAGGCGATGGTCAAAAGCCTTCAACCTGATACGGATTTGCTGATTTTGCATTGGATTTCAGACTCCGGCTGCTATTCCCACCGGGCGCAATACGCCCGTTAAAAGGAGGCGCAATTCTATAGACGCCCCAGATAGGTGTCAACCCAATAAAAAAGCCCCCGCTAAGCGGGGGCTTTTTCAACTCATCGAAGCTATCTCAAAAAAGAGATTACTCGATGATTTTGGCTACGACGCCAGCGCCGACGGTACGACCGCCTTCACGGATAGCGAAACGCAGACCGTCTTCCATCGCGATGGTTTTGATCAGGGTAACAGTCATCTGAATGTTGTCACCTGGCATTACCATTTCAACGCCTTCTGGCAGCTCGCAGTTACCGGTCACGTCAGTAGTACGGAAGTAGAACTGCGGACGGTAGCCTTTGAAGAACGGAGTGTGACGACCGCCTTCTTCCTTGCTCAGAACGTAAACTTCTGCGGTGAACTTGGTGTGCGGCTTAACCGAACCCGGCTTAACCAGAACCTGACCACGCTCAACGTCGTCACGCTTGGTACCACGCAGCAGAACGCCGCAGTTCTCACCAGCACGACCTTCGTCCAGCAGCTTGCGGAACATCTCAACACCGGTGCAGGTGGTGGTGGTGGTGTCACGCAGACCAACGATTTCCAGGGCATCTTGAACGCGAACGATACCGCGCTCGATACGACCGGTCACAACAGTACCGCGACCCGAGATCGAGAACACGTCTTCGATTGGCATCAGGAAAGGCTTGTCGATAGCACGCTCTGGCTCTGGGATGTAGCTGTCCAGAGTGTCCACCAGCTTCTTAACAGCAGTGGTGCCCATTTCGTTGTCGGCTTTGCCTTCCAGCGCCATACGAGCCGAACCGATGATGATCGGAGTGTCGTCGCCTGGGAAGTCGTAGGTGGACAGCAGGTCGCGAACTTCCATCTCAACCAGTTCCAGCAGCTCAGCGTCGTCTACCAGGTCTGCCTTGTTCAGGAAAACCACGATGTACGGAACGCCTACCTGACGGGACAGCAGGATGTGCTCACGGGTTTGTGGCATCGGACCATCAGCGGCCGAGCAAACCAGGATCGCGCCGTCCATCTGGGCAGCACCAGTGATCATGTTCTTCACGTAGTCAGCGTGACCTGGGCAGTCAACGTGAGCGTAGTGACGAATGTTCGAGTTGTACTCAACGTGCGCGGTGTTGATGGTGATACCGCGAGCTTTTTCTTCTGGAGCGCTGTCGATCTTGTCGAATTCAACTACGGCCGAACCGAAAACTTCGGAGCAGACGCGAGTCAGAGCAGCGGTCAGAGTGGTTTTACCGTGGTCAACGTGGCCGATGGTGCCAACGTTTACGTGCGGTAGGGAACGATCAAATTTTTCTTTAGCCACGACAATTAACTCCTAGCCTAAAGGGGCTGAATCAGCCTTGTTTTTTGGTAACGGATTCGACGATGTGCGACGGAGCCGTATCGTATTTTTTGAATTCCATAGAGTAGCTTGCGCGACCCTGGGACATGGAGCGAACGTCGGTCGCATAACCGAACATCTCACCCAGTGGAACCTCGGCACGGATAACCTTGCCGGACACTGTGTCTTCCATACCCTGGATCATGCCGCGACGACGGTTAAGGTCGCCCATCACATCACCCATATAGTCTTCAGGCGTAACAACCTCTACCGCCATGATCGGCTCGAGCAACTCACCACCGCCCTTCTGGGCCAGTTGCTTGGTCGCCATGGAAGCAGCCACTTTAAACGCCATCTCGTTGGAGTCGACGTCGTGGTAAGAACCATCGAACACGGTAGCCTTCAGGCCGATCAGCGGATAGCCGGCAACAACGCCGTTCTTCATCTGCTCTTCGATACCCTTCTGGATAGCCGGGATGTATTCCTTAGGAACCACACCACCCACTACTTCGTTCAGGAATTGCAGACCTTCCTGACCTTCGTCAGCAGGAGCAAAGCGAATCCAGCAGTGACCGAACTGGCCACGACCGCCGGACTGACGAACGAACTTGCCTTCGATTTCGCAGTTCTTCGTGATGCGCTCACGGTACGAAACCTGTGGCTTGCCGATGTTGGCTTCGACGTTGAACTCACGGCGCATCCGGTCAACCAGGATGTCCAGGTGCAACTCGCCCATGCCGGAGATGATCGTTTGACCAGTCTCTTCATCAGTTTTGACGCGGAAAGACGGGTCTTCCTGAGCAAGCTTGCCCAGAGCGATACCCATTTTCTCCTGGTCATCCTTGGTCTTAGGCTCTACGGCAACCGAAATAACCGGCTCCGGGAAGTCCATGCGAACCAGGATGATTGGCTTGTCAGCGTTGCAGAGGGTTTCACCAGTGGTGACGTCCTTCATGCCGATCAGGGCCGCGATGTCGCCAGCGCGCACTTCCTTGATCTCTTCACGGGCGTTTGCGTGCATTTGCACCATACGACCCACGCGCTCTTTCTTGCCTTTAACCGAGTTGATCACGCCGTCGCCGGAGTTCAACACGCCCGAGTAAACGCGGACGAAGGTCAAGGTACCCACGAATGGGTCGGTAGCGATCTTGAACGCCAAGGCCGCGAACGGCTCGTCGTCGCTTGCATGACGCTCCATCTCTTCTTCCTCGTTATCAGGGTTGGAACCCTTGATAGCAGGAATGTCGGTCGGAGCAGGCAGGAAGTCGATAACGGCGTCGAGAACCAGGGGAACACCCTTGTTCTTGAACGAAGAACCGCAAACAGCCAGAACGATTTCGCCAGCGATAGTACGCTGACGCAGAGCTGCCTTGATCTCGGCGATCGACAGTTCTTCACCTTCCAGGTACTTGTTCATCAGCTCTTCGCTGGCTTCGGCCGCAGCCTCAACCATGTTGCTGCGCCACTCAGTAGCCAGCTCGAGCATGTCCGCAGGGATTTCCTTGCGAACCGGAACCATACCCTTGTCAGAGTCGTTCCAGTAGACAGCTTGCATGTTGATCAGGTCGATCTGGCCCTGGAAGTTGTCTTCCGAACCGATAGCCAGCTGGATCGGCACCGGAGTGTGACCCAGACGCTGCTTGATCTGACCGATCACGCGCAGGAAGTTGGCACCAGCACGGTCCATCTTGTTTACGTAAACAAGACGTGGAACGCCGTATTTGTTGGCCTGACGCCATACGGTTTCCGACTGAGGCTCAACACCCGAAGTACCGCAGAACACAACGACAGCGCCGTCGAGTACGCGCAGCGAACGTTCTACTTCAATGGTGAAGTCCACGTGGCCCGGGGTATCGATTACGTTGAAGCGATGCTCGTGTGGGTACTGCTTCTCGGAACCTTTCCAGAAGGCGGTAATGGCAGCAGAAGTAATGGTAATACCACGCTCCTGCTCCTGAACCATCCAGTCTGTGGTCGCGGCGCCGTCATGCACCTCGCCCATTTTGTGACTTTTGCCAGTGTAAAAAAGGACGCGCTCGGTGGTGGTGGTTTTACCAGCATCCACGTGAGCGACGATACCGATGTTACGGTAGCGACTAATCGGAGTAGTACGAGCCATAAAGCCCTCGCAAAATTAGTGAAGCTAAAATTAGAAGCGGTAGTGCGAGAAAGCTTTGTTAGCTTCGGCCATACGGTGCACGTCTTCACGCTTCTTAACAGCAGCACCTTTACCTTCAGCAGCATCCAGCAGCTCGCCAGCCAAGCGCAGAGCCATAGACTTCTCGCCACGCTTGCGGGCGAAGTCTACCAACCAGCGCATTGCCAGAGCGTTACGACGGGACGGACGAACTTCGACCGGAACCTGGTAAGTAGCACCGCCAACGCGGCGCGACTTCACTTCGACCAGCGGAGCGATGGCGTCGAGTGCTTTTTCGAAGAGTTCCAGGGGATCGGTGCCGGTCTTGCGAGCCGCAACGGTTTCCAGGGCACCATAAACGATACGCTCGGCAACGGCTTTCTTGCCGCTTTCCATAACGTGGTTCATGAATTTGGCGAGGATTTGGCTTCCGTATTTCGGATCGTCCAGAATCTCACGCTTTGCTGCTACGCGACGTCTTGGCATTGATAAGCCCTCAAACGGTCTTCAGGTTAGTTCGGGACAGATCCTTGAGGATTCGCGCCCGACCTTACTCTTATCGACTCAATAAAATGAAAATCTGCAAAACGGCCGATTACTTCGGACGCTTGGTACCGTACTTCGAACGACCCTGGTTACGGCCCTTAACGCCGGAAGTATCCAAGGAGCCGCGAACGGTGTGGTAACGAACACCTGGCAAGTCTTTTACACGACCGCCGCGGATCAGTACCACGCTGTGCTCTTGCAGGTTGTGGCCTTCACCACCGATGTACGAGGAAACCTCGAAACCGTTGGTCAGACGCACACGGCATACTTTACGCAGTGCCGAGTTAGGTTTTTTCGGCGTAGTGGTGTACACACGGGTGCACACGCCACGACGTTGCGGGCAGTTCTGCAGCGCAGGTACGTCGGATTTCTCGACGATACGCTTACGCGGCTGACGTACCAGCTGGTTGATAGTTGCCATCTACTAGCTCCACTGTTGTCTTGCGACGCTATTGTCTTGCAAGAAAAGCAAAATGGCAGGAACGGATTCCCGCCAAATTTAGGGGATCAAGAGTCTAAAGAGGATCTTGCCCCCAGTCAAGGCAAGGCCCCGACCTCCCCGCTCGTCGAACCTCGACAAATTGTCTCGATTCGATGAACGGCGCGATCAGGGCCTCAGCTCATTTATCGCAGAACTCAGTTACCGCTCGAGTTCAGCGCTTCGGTCAGTGCAGCTTCCACTTCACTGGCGCTTACGCGCAACGGTTTGTCTGCATCACGACGACGCTTGCGCTCGCTGTGATAAGCCAGACCGGTACCGGCCGGGATCAGACGACCCACGACCACGTTTTCCTTCAGGCCGCGCAGGTAATCGCGCTTGCCGGTTACGGCCGCTTCGGTCAGTACACGGGTGGTTTCCTGGAAGGAAGCCGCCGAGATGAACGACTCGGTCGACAACGACGCCTTGGTGATACCCAGCAGAACGCGGGTGAACTTGGCGACAAACTTGTCTTCCGCGTTCAGACGCTCGTTCTCTACCAGCACGTGAGTCAGTTCCATCTGGTCGCCCTTGATGAAGCTGGAATCGCCGGATTCGGAGATCTCAACCTTACGCAGCATCTGACGCAGAATGGTCTCGATGTGCTTGTCGTTGATCTTCACGCCTTGCAGACGGTAAACGTCCTGGATCTCGTTCACGATGTACTTGGCCAGCGCGCTAACACCCAACAAACGCAGGATGTCGTGCGGATCGCTCGGACCGTCGGAGATAACTTCGCCGCGGTTTACCTGTTCGCCTTCGAACACGTTCAGGTGACGCCACTTCGGAATCAGCTCTTCGTACGGATCGCTACCGTCGTTCGGGGTGATGACCAGACGGCGCTTGCCCTTGGTCTCTTTACCGAACGCGATGGTGCCGCTGACTTCAGCCAGAATCGACGCCTCTTTCGGACGACGGGCTTCGAACAGGTCGGCAACACGCGGCAGACCACCGGTGATGTCACGAGTCTTCGAAGTTTCCTGCGGGATACGAGCGATAACATCACCGATCGCAATCTTCGCACCGTCCGCAACGCCGACCAGGGCGTTGGCTGGCAGGAAGTACTGAGCAATAACGTCAGTGCCTGGCAGCAACAGATCCTTGCCGTTGTCATCGACCATCTTCACAGCAGGACGAATGTCTTTGCCGGCAGCCGGACGATCTTTCGGATCAAGTACTTCAATGTTGGTCATACCGGTCAATTCGTCAGTCTGACGCTTGATCGTGATGCCTTCTTCCATGCCCACGTAGGTCACGGTACCTTTCATTTCGGTAACGATCGGGTGAGTGTGCGGATCCCACTTGGCCACGATGGCGCCAGCGTCGACCTTGTCACCTTCTTTAACCGAAATCACGGCACCGTACGGCAGCTTGTAACGCTCGCGCTCACGACCGAAGTCGTCAGCAATCGCCAGCTCACCGGAACGGGACACGGCAACCAGGTTGCCATCCACACGCTCAACGTGCTTCAGGTTGTGCAAACGGACGGTACCGCCATTCTTCACCTGAACGCTGTCGGCTGCGGAAGTACGGCTTGCCGCACCACCGATGTGGAACGTACGCATCGTCAGCTGAGTACCCGGTTCACCGATGGACTGGGCAGCGATTACGCCGACCGACTCACCGATGTTCACCTGGTGACCACGAGCCAGGTCACGGCCGTAGCACTTGGCGCAGATGCCGTAGCGGGTTTCACAGCTGATCGGCGAACGCACGATCACTTCGTCGATGCTGTTCAGCTCGATGAACTCGACCCACTTCTCGTCTACCAGAGTGCCTGCAGGAACGATGACGTCCTCGGTACCCGGCTTGAACACGTCACGGGCAATGACACGACCCAATACGCGCTCACCCAACGGCTCTACAACGTCACCGCCTTCAATGTGCGGAGTCATCAGCAGGCCGTGTTCGGTGCCGCAATCGATCTCGGTCACGACCAGATCCTGCGCCACGTCTACCAGACGACGAGTCAGGTAACCGGAGTTCGCGGTTTTCAACGCGGTATCCGCCAGACCTTTACGAGCACCGTGAGTCGAGATGAAGTACTGGAGTACGCTCAGACCTTCACGGAAGTTCGCAGTAATCGGCGTTTCAATGATGGAACCGTCCGGCTTGGCCATCAGACCACGCATACCGGCCAGCTGACGAATCTGTGCTGCGGAACCCCGCGCACCCGAGTCGGCCATCATGTACATCGAGTTGAACGATTCTTGATCGACTTCGACGCCGTGACGGTCGATGACTTTCTCTTTCGAGAGGTTGGCCATCATCGCCTTGGAGACTTCGTCGTTCGCTTTCGACCAAAGGTCGATCACTTTGTTGTACTTCTCGCCCTGGGTTACCAGGCCGGAGGCGTACTGGCTCTCGATCTCTTTCACTTCGTCGGTGGCTGCACCGATGATGCGGGCTTTTTCATCCGGGATAACGAAGTCGTTAACACCGATGGAAACGCCGGAAATGGTCGAGTAGGCAAAACCGGTGTACATCAACTGGTCGGCAAAGATCACGGTCTCTTTCAGACCAACCACGCGGTAGCACTGGTTGATCAGCTTGGAGATCGCCTTCTTCTTCATCGGCAGGTTGACGACGTCGAACGACAGACCTTTTGGCACAACCTGGAACAGCAGCGCACGACCGACAGTAGTGTCGACGATACGAGTGTTGTTCACGCTGTTGCCGTCACGATCGTTCACGGTTTCGTTGATACGAACCTTGACCTTGGCGTGCAGTGCGGCTTCGCCGGCACGGAACACACGGTCAACTTCCTGCAGATCCGCGAACACACGACCTTCGCCCTTGGCGTTGATCGCTTCGCGAGTCATGTAGTACAGACCCAATACAACGTCCTGCGACGGAACGATGATTGGCTCACCGTTGGCTGGCGACAGAATGTTGTTGGTCGACATCATCAACGCACGCGCTTCGAGCTGGGCTTCCAGCGTCAGCGGTACGTGCACGGCCATTTGGTCGCCGTCGAAGTCGGCGTTGTACGCGGCGCAGACCAGAGGGTGCAGCTGGATAGCCTTGCCTTCGATCAGTACCGGCTCAAACGCCTGGATACCCAGACGGTGAAGGGTTGGTGCACGGTTGAGAAGAACCGGGTGTTCGCGAATCACTTCAGCGAGAACGTCCCAAACTTCCGGCAGCTCACGCTCGACCATTTTCTTGGCCGCTTTGATGGTGGTCGCCAGACCACGCATTTCCAGCTTGCCGAAAATGAACGGTTTGAACAGCTCGAGAGCCATCTTCTTCGGCAGACCGCACTGATGCAGACGCAGGGTCGGACCTACGGTAATTACCGAACGACCGGAGTAGTCAACACGCTTACCGAGCAAGTTCTGACGGAAACGACCTTGCTTACCCTTGATCATGTCAGCCAGGGATTTCAGAGGACGCTTGTTGGAACCGGTGATAGCGCGGCCACGACGACCGTTGTCGAGCAGTGCATCGACAGCTTCCTGCAACATGCGCTTTTCGTTGCGCACGATGATGTCCGGAGCGGACAGATCCAGCAGGCGCTTCAAACGGTTGTTACGGTTGATCACTCGACGATACAAATCGTTGAGGTCGGAAGTCGCGAAACGACCGCCATCCAGCGGAACCAGTGGACGCAGATCCGGCGGCAGAACCGGCAGAACCGTCAGTACCATCCACTCTGGCAGGTTGCCGGAACCCTGGAAGGCTTCCATCAACTTCAGACGCTTGGACAGCTTCTTGATCTTGGTTTCGGAGTTGGTTTGCGGAATTTCTTCACGCAGACGGCCAATCTCGTGTTCCAGGTCGATAGCGTGCAGCAGTTCGCGGACAGCTTCGGCACCCATGCGGGCGTCGAAATCGTCACCGAACTCTTCCAGCGCTTCGAAGTACTGCTCGTCGTTCAGCAGCTGACCTTTTTCAAGAGTGGTCATGCCCGGATCGATAACGACATAGCTCTCGAAGTAGAGAACGCGTTCGATATCACGCAGGGTCATGTCCATCAGCAGGCCGATACGGGACGGCAGCGATTTCAGGAACCAGATGTGGGCAACCGGCGAAGCCAGTTCGATGTGCGCCATGCGCTCACGACGAACCTTGGCCAGTGCAACTTCAACGCCGCACTTCTCGCAGATCACACCACGGTGCTTCAAGCGCTTGTACTTACCGCACAGGCACTCGTAATCCTTTACCGGGCCAAAGATCTTGGCGCAGAACAGACCGTCACGCTCAGGCTTGAACGTACGATAGTTGATGGTTTCCGGCTTTTTAACTTCACCGAACGACCACGAGCGGATCATCTCAGGCGAGGCCAATCCGATACGGATGGCGTCGAACTCTTCGACTTGACCCTGGTTTTTCAGCAAATTCAGTAGGTCTTTCAAGGCCTTTCCTCCTGGCGGAGCAGAGAGCGGGCAATCCTGCCCCGCTCTCGATCGCGTCACGTGTTATTCGGTTTCCAGATCGATATCGATGCCGAGGGAACGAATTTCCTTGATCAACACGTTGAAGGACTCGGGCATGCCCGGCTCCATACGGTGATCGCCGTCCACGATGTTTTTGTACATCTTGGTCCGGCCGTTCACATCGTCCGACTTCACTGTGAGCATTTCTTGCAGAGTGTAAGCAGCACCGTATGCTTCCAGTGCCCAGACCTCCATCTCCCCGAAACGCTGACCACCGAACTGCGCCTTACCACCCAGCGGCTGCTGGGTAACCAGGCTGTACGAACCGGTAGAACGCGCGTGCATCTTGTCGTCTACCAAGTGGTTCAGCTTCAGCATGTACATGTAGCCAACGGTAACTGGACGCTCGAACTTGTTGCCGGTACGACCGTCGGTCAGCTGCATCTGGCCGCTTTCTGGCAGGTCCGCCAGTTTCAGCATGGCCTTGATTTCGCTTTCCTTGGCACCGTCGAACACTGGAGTGGCCATTGGAACGCCGCCACGCAGGTTCTTCGCCAGATCGAGGATTTCCTGATCGGAGAAGCTGTCCAGATCTTCGTTACGACCGCCGATCTGGTTGTAGATCTCGTCCAGGAAGGTGCGCAGTTCGGCGACCTTGCGCTGCTCTTCGACCATCCGGTTGATCTTCTCGCCCAGACCTTTGGCCGCGAGACCCAGGTGGGTTTCAAGGATCTGACCAACGTTCATACGCGAAGGTACGCCCAGCGGGTTGAGGACCACGTCGACCGGGGTGCCATTGGCATCGTGCGGCATGTCTTCAACCGGCATGATCACAGAGACCACACCCTTGTTACCGTGACGACCGGCCATCTTGTCGCCCGGCTGGATGCGACGACGGATTGCCAGGTAAACCTTGACGATCTTCAGCACGCCTGGAGCCAGGTCATCGCCCTGCTGCAGTTTGCGCTTCTTGTCTTCGAACTTGTCGTCCAGCAGACGGCGACGATCAACGATATAGGCCTGAGCCTTCTCGAGCTGCTCGTTCAGAGCATCTTCAGCCATGCGCAGTTTGAACCACTGACCATGCTCAAGACCGTCGAGTACTTCGTCGGTGATGTCCTGACCTTTCTTCAGACCTGCGCCGCCTTCAGCCTTGTGGCCTACCAGAGCGGAACGCAGACGTTCGAAGGTCGCGCCTTCAACGATGCGGAACTCTTCGTTCAGATCCTTGCGGATCTCGTCCAGCTGGGACTTCTCGATCGACAGTGCACGAGCATCACGCTCAACGCCGTCGCGAGTGAAGACCTGCACGTCGATGACCGTACCTTTGGTACCGGTAGGTACGCGCAGGGAAGTGTCTTTAACGTCGCTGGCTTTTTCACCGAAGATCGCACGCAGCAGTTTTTCTTCCGGGGTCAGTTGGGTCTCGCCTTTCGGAGTGACCTTGCCTACCAGGATGTCGCCTGCGCCAACTTCGGCACCTACATAAACGATACCGGCTTCGTCCAGCTTGTTCAGTGCAGCTTCACCCACGTTCGGGATGTCCGCAGTGATTTCCTCTGGGCCAAGCTTGGTGTCACGAGCCACACAGGTCAGTTCCTGGATGTGGATCGTGGTAAAGCGGTCTTCCTGAACCACACGCTCGGACAGGCAGATGGAGTCTTCGAAGTTGAAGCCGTTCCACGCCATGAACGCGATGCGCATGTTCTGACCCAGAGCCAGCTCACCCATGTCGGTGGACGGGCCGTCAGCCATGATGTCACTACGCTGAACGCGATCACCTTTGCTCACCAGCGGACGCTGGTTGATGCAGGTGTTCTGGTTCGAGCGGGTGTACTTGGTCAGGTTGTAGATGTCGACACCAGCTTCACCGGTTTCAACTTCGTCATCGGCAACACGAACCACGATACGGCTGGCATCAACGGAGTCGATCACGCCGCCACGACGAGCCACGACGCAAACGCCGGAGTCGCGAGCCACGTTACGCTCCATGCCGGTACCTACCAGCGGCTTGTCGGCACGCAGGGTTGGTACAGCCTGACGCTGCATGTTCGAACCCATCAACGCACGGTTGGCGTCGTCGTGCTCGAGGAACGGAATCAACGACGCTGCAACCGAAACTACCTGCTTCGGCGAAACGTCCATCAAGGTGACTTCTTCAGGCGCCTTGACGGTGAATTCGTTCAGGTGACGTACGGCTACCAGTTCGTCGACCAGGACTTTCTGCTCGTTCATGGTCGCCGAAGCCTGCGCGATCACGTGATCGGCTTCTTCGATAGCGGACAGGAACACGATATCGTCGGTGACCACACCCTCTTTCACCACACGGTACGGGCTCTCAAGGAAGCCGTACTGGTTGGTACGCGCATAAGCGGCGAGGGAGTTGATCAGACCGATGTTCGGACCTTCCGGCGTTTCAATCGGGCAGACACGACCGTAGTGAGTCGGGTGTACGTCACGGACTTCGAAGCCTGCGCGCTCACGAGTCAGACCGCCAGGGCCGAGTGCGGAGACACGACGCTTGTGGGTGATCTCGGACAGCGGGTTGTTCTGGTCCATGAACTGCGACAGCTGGCTGGAACCGAAGAACTCTTTCACCGCCGCAGCCACCGGCTTGGCGTTGATCAGGTCTTGCGGCATCAGGCCTTCGCTTTCTGCCATCGACAGACGCTCTTTGACCGCACGCTCAACACGTACCAGGCCAACGCGGAACTGGTTCTCGGCCATTTCGCCTACGCAGCGAACACGACGGTTACCCAGGTGGTCGATGTCATCGACGATGCCTTTACCGTTACGGATGTCGACCAGAGTCTTCAGTACCGCGACGATGTCTTCCTTGCACAGCACGCCCGAACCTTCGATCTCGGTACGACCGATACGACGGTTGAACTTCATCCGACCGACCGCAGACAGGTCATAGCGCTCAGGGCTGAAGAACAGGTTGTTGAACAGGGTCTCGGCAGCATCCTTGGTTGGCGGCTCGCCCGGACGCATCATGCGATAGATTTCGACCAGCGCTTCCAATTGGTTGCTGGTGGAGTCGATCTTCAGTGTGTCGGAGATGAACGGACCGCAGTCGATATCGTTGGTATACAGAGTTTCGATACGAACGACACCGGCCTTGGCGACCTTCGCCAGAACTTCAGTGCTCAGTTCGGTGTTGCACTCTGCCAGGATCTCACCGGTAGCCGGGTGCACGATGGCCTTGGCGGTGGTACGACCCAGAACGTAATCCAGAGGCACGTCCAGCTCTTTGATCCCGGCTTTTTCCAGCTGGTTGATGTGGCGGGCAGTAATACGACGACCCTGCTCGACAATCACCTTGCCCTTGTCATCCTGGATATCGAGAACAGCAACTTCACCACGCAGGCGCTGAGGCACCAGCTCCAGGCTCAGGCCTTCGCCTTTCACGTGGAATACGTTGGTGGTGTAGAACGCGTCCAACACTTCTTCGGTGGTATAACCGAGCGCGCGCAGCAGTACCGAGGCCGGCAGCTTGCGACGACGGTCGATACGCACGAATACGCAGTCTTTCGGGTCGAACTCGAAGTCCAGCCACGAACCGCGGTAAGGAATGATGCGCGCGGAGTACAGCAGTTTGCCGGAGCTGTGCGTCTTGCCACGGTCGTGGTCGAAGAACACGCCCGGGGAGCGGTGCAACTGGGAAACGATCACACGCTCGGTACCGTTGATTACGAAGGTACCGTTCTCAGTCATCAATGGGATTTCACCCATGTAGACTTCTTGCTCTTTGATGTCCTTGATCGCTTTGTTCGACGATTCTTTGTCGAAAATGATCAGGCGCACTTTTACCCGCAAAGGTACGGCGAAAGTTACACCGCGCAATACGCATTCTTTGACATCAAATGCCGGTTCGCCCAGGCGATAACCGACGTACTCCAGCGCAGCATTGCCGGAGTAGCTGATGATCGGGAAAACGGATTTGAAGGCCGCATGCAGGCCCACGTCGCGGAACTGATCTTTAGTCGCTCCCGCTTGCAAGAATTCACGATACGAATCCAGCTGGATGGCCAGGAGGTAAGGCACATCCATGACGTCCGGCAACTTGCTAAAGTCCTTGCGGATACGTTTTTTCTCAGTATATGAGTAAGCCATCAGCGTTCCCCAGCTTGGTCACCTGCTTGTTTGGCCCCTCCCGACGGGAGCAGCCAGAAAATCGTGCAAACCCCATGGTTTGCGCCACCGCATCGGGTGGTTACAGCGCCTTTATCAGCACCGACCCAGTCGGCTGCCAATAACGGAAAAAGGCCGGTGGCAAGAGCCACCAGCCATCAGCCTGTCGCTTGACGCTCGGGCTGGAGGAGCAAAGTCGATGCTTACTTCAGCTCGACTTTAGCGCCTGCTTCTTCCAGCTTCTTCTTGGCGTCTTCAGCAGCTTCTTTCGAAACGCCTTCAGCTACAACCTGAGGAGCGCCGTCGACTTTCTCTTTGGCTTCTTTCAGGCCCAGACCGGTCAGCTCACGAACTGCCTTGATCACGTTTACTTTCTTCTCGCCGGCTTCAACCAGAACAACGTTGAACTCGGTTTGCTCTTCAACAACAGCGGCAGCAGCAGCTGGACCAGCAGCAGCAACAGCAGCGGTCACGCCGAAGGTTTCTTCCATTGCTTTGATCAGCTCAACAACTTCCAGAACGGTTTTCTGGCCGATTGCTTCGATGATTTGTTCGTTAGTCAGAGACATGACTCAATTCCTGATTTGGTGGACAGCCTGTACGGCCGTCGAAATAAACAAAAATACGCGAGAGTGGAAACGCTCAGCCTCAGGCTGCAGCTGCTTCTTTCTGATCGCGAATTGCCGCCAGAGTACGAGCCAGCTTGCTGGTAGCGCCTTGAATCACGCTCATCAGTTTCGCAATAGCTTCGTCGCGAGTTGGCAGGCTTGCCAGCACGTCGATCTCATTCGCTGCGAGGAACTTGCCCTCGAACGAAGCTGCCTTGATCTCGAACTTGTCCTGACCCTTGGCAAATTCCTTGAACAGACGAGCAGCAGCGCCCGGGTGTTCGTTGGAGAATGCAATCAGGGTCGGGCCGGTGAACACGTCGTTGAGGACACTGTATTGAGTGTCAGCAACAGCGCGCTTGAGCAGGGTGTTACGTACAACACGTACGTAAACGCCAGCTTCACGAGCCTCTTTACGGAGTCCGGTCATTGCGCCTACTGTTACGCCACGGGCATCAACCACGACAGCGGACAGAGCGACTTTGGCAGCCTCGTTGACTTCAGCGACGATGGCCTTCTTGTCTTCGAGATTAATTGCCACGGGTTTAACTCCTGCTTGTTACCGTTTCATTCGATCGAAACCGAATGTCGTTTTGGTGTCTGATTCGGTAAGGAACCGGGAGCACCATCTGCGTAGGCTTGAGGTTTAAGACTTGCGTCGCCTACGGTCTTGGATAGCCCCCGCCAGGCAGGGACCCCAATCTTTCAATTGGCGCAGTCAACTGCGCCAATTCTTGTCTTACGCGTCCAGCGAGCTCTGGTCGATGACCAGACCTGGGCCCATAGTGGTGCTCAGGGTAACGCGCTTGACGTAGATACCTTTCGAGGAAGCTGGCTTGATACGCTTCAGATCAGCGATCAGGGCTTCAACGTTTTCCTTCAGCTTGACGGCATCGAAGCCGATCTTGCCAACGGAAGTGTGGATGATGCCGTTTTTGTCGGTGCGATAACGAACCTGACCAGCCTTGGCATTTTTAACCGCGGTAGCGACGTCTGGGGTAACAGTGCCGACTTTCGGGTTAGGCATCAGACCACGTGGACCGAGGATCTGACCCAGCTGACCTACAACACGCATGGCATCCGGGGATGCGATCACTACGTCATAGTTCAGGTCGCCGCCTTTCATTTCGGCAGCCAGTTCGTCCATACCTACACGGTCAGCGCCGGCAGCCAGAGCGGCCTCAGCAGCTGGACCCTGGGTGAACACAGCAACGCGAACAGTCTTGCCAGTACCGTGTGGCAGCACAGTAGCGCTACGAACGACCTGGTCGGATTTACGCGGGTCTACGCCCAGGTTTACAGCTAAGTCGAACGACTCGACGAATTTGGCAGCTGGCAGCGAAGCCAGCAGAGTTGCGGCCTCTTCGAAGTTGTAGGACTTGCCCGCTTCGATTTTTTCAGCGATAGCCTTTTGGCGCTTGGTCAGCTTAGCCATTACACACCCTCCACGTTAAGGCCCATGCTACGAGCAGAACCGGCGATAGTGCGCACGGCTGCATCCATATCAGCTGCAGTCAGATCCGCGTTTTTGGTTTTCGCGATTTCTTCCAGCTGAGCACGGGTAACAGTGCCAACCTTAACGGTGTTCGGACGAGCGGAACCGCTGGTCAGACCGGCCGCTTTCTTCAGCAGAACCGAAGCAGGGGTGGATTTGGTTTCGAAAGTGAAGCTACGGTCGCTGTAGACAGTGATGATCACTGGAGTCGGCAGACCAGCTTCCAGACCCTGGGTACGGGCGTTGAAAGCTTTGCAGAATTCCATGATGTTCACGCCGTGCTGACCCAGAGCAGGACCAACAGGTGGGCTTGGGTTAGCCTGAGCGGCCTTCACTTGCAGCTTGATGTAAGCGGTAATCTTCTTGGCCATGAGGCACTCCAATTACGGGTTCGAACGCCTCGAAAGGCTCCCCGGTTACTTGCGCGTTTATCCCAGTGACGACAAAACCCCACAGCCTAGGGCTGCGGGGTTGGGATGCTTGTTCAGCTAGACCTTTTCGACCTGACTGAACTCCAACTCTACCGGAGTAGAGCGTCCGAAAATGAGCACCGCCACTTGGATCCGGCTCTTTTCGTAGTTAACTTCTTCAACAACACCGTTAAAGTCAGCGAACGGGCCGTCATTGACTCGAACGGTTTCGCCTGGCTCGAACAACGTCTTCGGCTTCGGCTTGTCGCTACCGTCAGCAACGCGACGCAGGATCGCCTCTGCTTCTTTATCAGTGATTGGCGCAGGCTTGTCAGCAGTACCGCCGATAAAACCCATCACCCGAGGAGTATCCTTGACCAAGTGCCAAGTACCCTCGTTCATATCCATCTGTACCAGCACATAACCAGGGAAGAACTTGCGTTCGCTTTTGCGCTTCTGGCCATTACGCATCTCAACCACTTCTTCAGTGGGAACCAGAATTTCGCCGAAGCCATCTTCCATGCCAGCCAGCTTTACGCGCTCGATCAACGAACGCATGACATGCTTCTCGTAACCCGAGTAAGCATGCACAACGTACCAACGCTTAGCCACGGGACACCCTTAGCCGACAATCAAGGAAACAAGCCAGCCGAGCAGGGAATCGAGCCCCCACAACAGCAACGCCATAACCAGAACAACAGCCACAACAATAAGCGTGGTCTGCGTGGTTTCTTGGCGAGTTGGCCATACGACTTTACGAATCTCGGTACGAGCTTCCTTAACCAGTACAAAGAAAGACTTGCCCTTGGCAGTCTGCAGGCCTACAAAGGCAGCTACAGCAGCAATGACAAGCAATGCGAGTACACGGTACAGGATCGGCGAAGCAGAGTAATACTGATTGCCTACAACGCCAACCACCACCAAAGCGACCACTACAAGCCACTTGAGCAGATCGAAGCGAGAGCCTTGAGCTTCAGCCTTAGGAGTCATCTATGAAGATCCTGTGAAAAGAAAGCCAGACACACCGAGTGAATCTGGCAGGTCAGGAGGGAATCGAACCCCCAACCTACGGTTTTGGAGACCGTCGCTCTGCCAATTGAGCTACTGACCTAAAACAAAATCAGGCCGACCATTATGCCGGCCCGAAAAATACATTACAACTACTTACTCGATGATTTTGGCTACGACGCCAGCGCCGACGGTACGACCGCCTTCACGGATAGCGAAACGCAGACC
Organism: Pseudomonas sp. 58(2021); assembly: GCF_017491585.1. Classification (NCBI taxonomy): domain Bacteria; kingdom Pseudomonadati; phylum Pseudomonadota; class Gammaproteobacteria; order Pseudomonadales; family Pseudomonadaceae; genus Pseudomonas; species Pseudomonas sp. 58(2021). Next base: position 4,028 of record NZ_JAFGYZ010000004.1, on the reverse strand, counting down.
GTCTTCCATCGCGATGGTTTTGATCAGGGTAACAGTCATCTGAATGTTGTCACCTGGCATTACCATTTCAACGCCTTCTGGCAGCTCGCAGTTACCGGTCACGTCAGTAGTACGGAAGTAGAACTGCGGACGGTAGCCTTTGAAGAACGGAGTGTGACGACCGCCTTCTTCCTTGCTCAGAACGTAAACTTCTGCGGTGAACTTGGTGTGCGGCTTAACCGAACCCGGCTTAACCAGAACCTGACCACGCTCAACGTCGTCACGCTTGGTACCACGCAGCAGAACGCCGCAGTTCTCACCAGCACGACCTTCGTCCAGCAGCTTGCGGAACATCTCAACACCGGTGCAGGTGGTGGTGGTGGTGTCACGCAGACCAACGATTTCCAGGGCATCTTGAACGCGAACGATACCGCGCTCGATACGACCGGTCACAACAGTACCGCGACCCGAGATCGAGAACACGTCTTCGATTGGCATCAGGAAAGGCTTGTCGATAGCACGCTCTGGCTCTGGGATGTAGCTGTCCAGAGTTTCCACCAGCTTCTTAACAGCAGTGGTGCCCATTTCGTTGTCGTCTTTGCCTTCCAGCGCCATACGAGCCGAACCGATGATGATCGGAGTGTCGTCGCCTGGGAAGTCGTAGGTGGACAGCAGGTCGCGAACTTCCATCTCAACCAGTTCCAGCAGCTCAGCGTCGTCTACCAGGTCTGCCTTGTTCAGGAAAACCACGATGTACGGAACGCCTACCTGACGGGACAGCAGGATGTGCTCACGGGTTTGTGGCATCGGACCATCAGCGGCCGAGCAAACCAGGATCGCGCCGTCCATCTGGGCAGCACCAGTGATCATGTTCTTCACGTAGTCAGCGTGACCTGGGCAGTCAACGTGAGCGTAGTGACGAATGTTCGAGTTGTACTCAACGTGCGCGGTGTTGATGGTGATACCGCGAGCTTTTTCTTCTGGAGCGCTGTCGATCTTGTCGAATTCAACTACGGCCGAACCGAAAACTTCGGAGCAGACGCGAGTCAGAGCAGCGGTCAGAGTGGTTTTACCGTGGTCAACGTGACCGATAGTTCCGACGTTGACGTGCGGTAGGGAACGATCAAATTTTTCCTTAGCCATCGATATCACCCCTAACAGAAGAAATAAGCAAACAACCCTAGCCATTAAAACAAAGGCAGATATTTTCATATCTGCCTTGTTATATGGAGCTCTTGAGCGGATTTGAACCGCTGACCTCACCCTTACCAAGGGTGTGCTCTACCAACTGAGCTACAAGAGCGTAACGCCTTGCACAACCTGCAAACTTGGAGCGGGTAGCGGGAATCGAACCCGCATCATCAGCTTGGAAGGCTGAGGTTCTACCACTAAACTATACCCGCGGAGCCTGCAGCTCACGCTAAAATCTGGTGGAGGGAGAAGGATTCGAACCTTCGAAGTCGTAGACGTCAGATTTACAGTCTGATCCCTTTGGCCGCTCGGGAACCCCTCCTAATCAGGCCGGCATTCTATACTATGCCAACCCCCTGTCAAGCATTTTCTCATTTAAAAACCTGAGGTTAGCTGCATTGACATCGCTCTGCCGCGTTAACCTATTTGGTCTTCGCTGTGGAGCGGGCGCCATTCTATGCAAACTATTCCGCAGGTGCAACCCCCTCGCACAGCATTATTTTGTGTTTTAACTCATTGAATTCCTTGGAAAGGTTTTGCAATTGGACATCCCCCAACAAACGCTGGGTTTCGGACGAAACTCGGAACCAGTACAGCCCCCCGGAAAGCTCTCTGGATACCGGCAACGCCTTCGCCCCAAGTTCTGTCAAACGCTGCTCCAACGCCTGAGCGGAGTCAGGGCGCGCCAAACCACCTATATATAGACACTGCCCGTCGACCTTCCCGCCAGATCGTCTTTCACGCGAAGCATCGCTCGTCTCGCTCAACAAACGAATATCCTGCTGCGAACCCCGATAGAGACTGAGAGGTGTCACATCCTTTGCGCGCAGAGGTGCTTCTTGCTGATGCCAGACGTAATAAAAAATATTGAGTACCAGAAGCAGGAGGAACAACCAACGCATACAAACCTCAGGATAAAGGACACGCCATAGCCAAACCCACGAACACCAGATCGGAGACGACCCGAGCCCCTGGCGCAACATCAGAAACCAGCTCTGCGTCCCCACCAGTGATGAAAACAGTGAAGGAGTCCCCCCAATAGGACCGCGCCATTTCCAGTTGAGTCAAAACGAACCCTCTCAACATCAGCAAACAACCGCGCTCCACTGCTTCAACCGTGTTTCGCCCTGGAGCCTGACTGGCCAATGCCTGCTCCGCAGCTTGATCCCCATAGCGAATCTTGCGCGTGTGCGTACGTAACTGGTTTCGCATCAGCGGCATGCCGGGACAAATGAAGCCCCCCAGATGCTCACCATCCGGCGAAATGAAATCTGCCGTCACTGCAGTTCCGAAATCCAGGACCACACAAGCGCCATTGGCCAAATGAAAACCACCCAGCATAGCCAGCCAGCGATCGAGTCCAAGACGCTCGTAGTCTTCATAACCATTCTTGACACCGGACATCTCACGGGCGGGCGCCGCACAAACAACGGAAATACCGAACTCCCGCTTGAGTAGCGCAATAAGATCACCGGTCTCCTCGTCAGTTCTTACGCTGACAAGGCGACACTTACTCAACGAGAGCTTCACTGGCGAGCGAAGCGCATCAACCAATGCCTTATCAGTGTCAACCACACCCTCAGCGATCAAAGCACCGACTTCAGCGCGCAACACCCGCCATTTGATAAAGCTGTTACCGCAATCGAGCTCAAGAATCATCACGCAACCTCAAGCTGAGCTCACCGCCACTAAAGACTTTTTCCACACCATCAACCTTCAGCCGCAACGCACCCTGATTATCGATACCCAGGACCACACCATCCACCTGAGTGACACCCGCCGTTAGCGAAACTGGCTGTGCTTGCCAGAGATGATTCGCTTCCCACTCTGCCTGAAGCGAAGTAAAACCATCTGACTGATGGCGCTGCAAATAGAGCTGCAACTGCTTGCTCAACTCCACTACCAGATTATTACGATCGCAATTTCGACCCGATTCCAAGCGAACCGAAGTCCACTGCTGATCGACCTCATCAGTGGCCTGCATATTCACGTTGATACCAACCCCCAGCACCACGTGACACACATCTGCCGGATCCCCTACGAGCTCGAGCAGAATCCCGGCGATCTTTTTTCGACCGACGAGAACGTCATTAGGCCATTTCAACCCGGCACCAGAGACCCCAACCGAGCGCAGGGTTTGCATGACAGCGAGCCCCACGACCAGGCTCAAGCCCTCGAGCTGACGCATTCCGCCATCAATGCGCAATACGAGACTGTAATAAAGATTTTCGGCAAATGGGCTGACCCACTTTCGCCCCCTGCGCCCACGCCCGGCAATCTGTCGCTCAGCTAAAACTAGAAAAGGCGCCACTTGGCCACGATCGACCGCGCGTAATGATTCGGCGTTAGTAGAGTCGATTGAGTCAAAGAGGCTGATAGGCCAGCCGGCAAGATTCGCCTCAATTCTGTGCAAATCAAGCAAGGTGAGAGGCGCAGCCAATTGGTAACCCCGACCTCGAACTTTATGTATGGTCAATCCGAGCTCGGCCTCCAAGTGCTGTAGCTGCTTCCAGACTGCACTTCGACTAATACCCAGGGCAACTCCCAGAGCCTGACCAGAATGGAATCGACCATCCTTCAGAAGGTTCAACAACGTCAGCATGCAGGTCTCGCCTCACAATGAGGCCCGAATAATAGCCATGCACCGAGCCGTTGCATAGAAATCAAACAGCCGTTTTTTTGCGGGCAAAACAAAACCCCAACTGCTTTCGCAATTGGGGTTTCGGAATTCAATCTTGACGATGACCTACTCTCACATGGGGAAACCCCACACTACCATCGGCGATGCATCGTTTCACTTCTGAGTTCGGGATGGGATCAGGTGGTTCCAACGCTCTATGGTCGTCAAGAAATTCGGG
>NZ_JAFGYZ010000049.1:0-1030 GCF_017491585.1 Pseudomonas sp. 58(2021) | reverse complement strand
CTTCAGCGGCGGCGGTGGCAGTTTCGGCGGGGGCGGTTCCTCCGGCGGCTGGTGATAACAATAATGAGCAGGCACTTCACGACATGGCATTACTGACTGAACACGAACAACGCAAGGTCGCCGAGGCCATCGCCCGGGTCGAGCGCGACACCGACGCCGAACTGGTGACGGTGCTCGCAGCCCGCGCCGACGACTACGCGTACATCCCGTTGCTGTGGGCCAGCCTGCTGGCGCTGGTGGTGCCGGGAATCGTGCATTACCTGACCGGCTGGCTGACGATGCACAGCCTGTTGCTGGTGCAGTGGATCAGTTTCGTCGTGCTGTGCCTGGTGTTTCGTTTGCCCAAGGTCACCACTCATCTGGTCCCGCGCCACGTCCGGCACTGGCGCGCCTCGAACCTGGCGCGGCGGCAGTTTCTCGAACAGAACCTGCACCACACGGTGGGCAGCACCGGCATGCTGATTTTTGTCTGCGAGGCGGAGCGGTATGTGGAAATTCTGGTGGATGAAGGAATTTCCAAAAAACTGGATAACAAGAGCTGGGACTCGATTGTCGCGGAGTTTACCGAGCAGGTGCGTCAGGGGCAGACGTTGCAGGGTTTTGTCACTTGCATCGAGGCGTGCGGCGAGTTGCTCAAGGTGCATGTGCCGGTGACGCAGGTGAGGAATGAGTTGCCGAATCGGTTGGTGGTGTTGGGGTAGTTTCGGCAGTGTTGTAAGACTTGATATCGCAGCCCTCACCCCAGCCCTCCCGAAACGTCGGACCGCCCGGGGGGAGAGGGAGCCGATTGGGGGATATTGAGGAGATACACCGACTTGAACGATTGGCTTTGAATCCATAATCGACTCGATATTTCAGGTCGATGGATAGCGAAAGACATCTCGGTCGGCTCCCTCTCCCTCCGGGAGTGTATGTACCGGAGACATGGTGAACACATGTTCGGAGACATGGTGGACGGTTTTTAGATCCTCTTACCTGCCGTAACAATCTGCAAGTTCAAGTCGATTCGGGCGATACGATGTCTACTCCA
>NZ_JAFGYZ010000048.1:0-1476 GCF_017491585.1 Pseudomonas sp. 58(2021) | reverse complement strand
CTTCGATGATCTGAAGCAAACCGCTATCGAAAACCGTGTAACTCATTGAATCTCAAGGAGTTTTCCGTTTCGACTGCGCCGGAAGTGGGGCGAATTATAGACCTCCAGAATCTGCCGTCAACCCCTATTTTCAACTTTACTCGGATTTCAGCGTAATCCGTGCAAATGCCTTCTTCCCAGCCTGGCAGACGTGAGTCGCGCCCAGTACATATATAAAGGAGCGATCAACAACCTCACCATCTATACGCACACCACCGGAAGCTAACAGATCACGAGCAGCCGCCGAGTTTTTCACCAGGCCTGCCTTATTAAGGACAGCAGCAATCGGCATATCTTCGGCAGCAGTCAGCTCGACCTCTGGCAAATCATCCGGCAGCTCGCCATCCTTCATCCGGTTACCCGCACCACGGTGAGCATTGGCAGCAGCTTCTTCCCCATGGAAACGGGCAACAATTTCTTCAGCCAGCTTGATCTTGATGTCGCGAGGATTGGCACCCGCCTCCACGTCAGCACGGAAGGCATTGATCTCATCCATCGAACGGAAGCTGAGCAACTCGAAATAGCGCCACATCAACGCATCCGGAATCGAAACCAGCTTGCTGTACATGACACCCGGCGCTTCCTGGATACCGACGTAGTTGCCCAACGATTTGGACATCTTCTTCACACCATCAAGACCTTCGAGCAACGGCATCGTCAGAATGCACTGCGCCTCCTGACCGTAACCACGCTGCAACTCGCGCCCCATCAGCAGATTGAACTTCTGATCGGTGCCACCCAGTTCCACATCAGCGCGCAAGGCAACCGAGTCATACCCCTGAACCAGCGGATAGAGGAACTCGTGAATGGCGATTGGCTGATTAGTGGTGTAGCGCTTGTCGAAGTCGTCACGCTCGAGCATGCGAGCAACGGTGTATTGAGAAGTCAGGCGAATGAAATCCGCAGGCCCCATCTGATCCATCCAGGTGGAGTTGAACGCCACCTCGGTTTTCGCCGGATCAAGAATCTTGAATACCTGAGTCTTGTAGGTTTCAGCGTTTTCCAGAACCTGCTCACGAGTCAGCGGAGGACGAGTTGCACTTTTGCCGCTCGGATCACCGATCATTCCAGTGAAATCACCAATAAGGAAGATCACCTGATGCCCCAATTCCTGGAACTGGCGCAGCTTGTTAATGAGCACAGTGTGTCCAAGGTGCAGATCCGGCGCTGTTGGATCGAAGCCAGCCTTGATTCGCAGCGGCTGGCCACGCTTGAGCTTTTCGATCAGCTCGGACTCGACCAACAGTTCTTCCGCACCACGTTTAATCAGCGCTAGCTGCTCTTCAACCGACTTCATAACAGACCCGCAAGGCTCAGATTCAAAGGGAACCAACCATACAAGATCGCGCACCAATTACAAGTTTTGCCCGGCACACGGACACTAATCCATAGACGAGACGCCTGCGGACTTGCCTCAGAGATGATTTGGTTATATTT
>NZ_JAFGYZ010000047.1:0-2127 GCF_017491585.1 Pseudomonas sp. 58(2021) | reverse complement strand
TACCTCGCCAAACGCCATTGACCGCGTACTCTCGTCCATCAACTACACCCTAGGCACCAATCTCGAGAATCTCACGCTCCTCGGTTCCGCCAACCTCAACGGCACCGGTAATGCGGCCAATAACGTGATCACCGGTAACGAGGGTGCCAACGTCCTCGATGGCGGTCTCGGGTCGGACACCCTGATCGGCGGCCTGGGCAACGACACCTACATCGTCGACAACCTCGGCGACACGGTCACCGAAACCAGTACCCTGGCCGGTGAAATCGACACCGTGCGCTCGTCCGTGGACTGGCGTCTGGGTGCCAACCTGGAAAACCTGGTACTGACCGGCAACGCCGTCAATGGTACTGGCAACGAGCTGAACAACAGCCTGACCGGCAACGCCGCAGCCAACACCCTGGACGGCGGCCTCGGCGCCGACACTATGATCGGTGGCGACGGCAGCGACACCTACTATGTCGACAACGTCGGCGACATCGTCATCGAGACCGATGCTTCGCTGACCGCACTCGACCGGGTGTTCTCATCCATCGACTACACCCTCGTTGCCAACGTCGAGAACCTGACCCTCATGGGTTCAGCCAACCTCAACGGCACCGGCAACTCGGTCAACAACACCCTGACCGGCAACGCTGGCGCCAACATCCTTGACGGTGGCCTGGGCGCCGACAGCCTGATCGGCGGCCTGGGCAGCGACACCTACATCGTCGACAACCTCGGTGACACCATTACCGAAACCAGCACCCTGGCCAGCGAAATCGACGCGGTGTGGAGCTGGGTCAACTGGACCCTGGGCGCTAACCTGGAAAACCTGTTCCTCGCAGGCACCGCCAATCTCAATGGTGTCGGCAACGGCCTGAACAACTATCTGATCGGCAACAGCGGCAACAACGTACTCAGCGGCGGTGCCGGCGACGACACCCTCGACGGTGGCATCGGTGCCGATGCCATGGTCGGGGGCGACGGCAACGACAGCTATTACGTCGACAACGTTGGCGATCTGGTGATCGAAACCGATACCTCGCCAAACGCCATTGACCGCGTATTCTCGTCCATCAACTACACCCTAGGCGCCAATCTCGAGAATCTCACGCTCCTCGGTTCCGCCAACCTCAACGGCACCGGTAATGCGGCCAATAACGTGCTCACCGGTAACGAGGGTGCCAACATCCTCGACGGTGGACTGGGCGCTGACAAACTGATCGGCGGGCTCGGCAATGACACTTACATCGTCGACAACCTCGGCGATACAGTCACCGAAACCAGCACCCTGGCCGGTGAAATCGATACCGTGCGCTCATCCGTGGACTGGCGCCTGGGCGCCAACCTGGAAAACCTGGTGCTGACCGGCAACGCCGTCAATGGTACCGGCAACGAGCTGAACAACAGCCTGACCGGCAACGCCGCAGCCAACACCCTGGACGGCGGCCTCGGCGCCGACACCATGATCGGTGGCGACGGCAGCGACACCTATTACGTCGACAACGTCGGCGACATCGTCATCGAGACCGACGCTTCGCTGACCGCACTCGACCGGGTATTCTCATCCATCGACTACACCCTCGTTGCCAACGTCGAGAACCTGACCCTCATGGGTTCGGCCAACCTCAACGGCACCGGCAACTCGGTCAACAACACCCTGACCGGCAATTCGGGTGACAACCTCATTGATGGCGGACTCGGTGCCGACAGCCTGATCGGCGGCCTGGGCAACGACACCTACATCGTCGACAACCTCGGTGACACCATTACCGAAACCAGCACCCTGGCCAGCGAAATCGACGCGGTGTGGAGCTGGGTCAACTGGACCCTCGGCGCCAACCTGGAAAACCTGTTCCTCGCAGGCCCGGCCAATCTCAATGGCACAGGTAACGAACTGGCCAACTACATGATCGGCAACTCTGGCGCCAACGTCCTCGACGGCGGTCTGGGCGCTGACAAACTGATCGGTGGGCTGGGCAACGACACCTACATCGTCGACAACCTCGGCGATACAGTCACCGAAACCAGCACCCTGGCCGGTGAAATCGACACCGTGCGCTCATCCGTGGACTGGCGCCTGGGCGCCAACCTGGAAAACCTGGTGCTGACCGGCAACGCTATCAATGGTACCGGCAACGAGCT
>NZ_JAFGYZ010000046.1:0-3276 GCF_017491585.1 Pseudomonas sp. 58(2021) | reverse complement strand
AGATCAGGCTAAGGTAAAATTTGTGAGTTCTCTTAGTTGAGAAATTCGAATTTTCGGCGAATGTCGTCTTCACAGTATAACCAGATTGCTTGGGGTTATATGGTCAAGTGAAGAAGCGCATACGGTGGATGCCTTGGCAGTCAGAGGCGATGAAAGACGTGGTAGCCTGCGAAAAGCTTCGGGGAGTCGGCAAACAGACTTTGATCCGGAGATGTCTGAATGGGGGAACCCAGCCATCACAAGATGGTTATCTTGTACTGAATACATAGGTGCAAGAGGCGAACCAGGGGAACTGAAACATCTAAGTACCCTGAGGAAAAGAAATCAACCGAGATTCCCTTAGTAGTGGCGAGCGAACGGGGACTAGCCCTTAAGTGGCTTTGAGATTAGCGGAACGCTCTGGAAAGTGCGGCCATAGTGGGTGATAGCCCTGTACGCGAAAATCTCTTAGTCATGAAATCGAGTAGGACGGAGCACGAGAAACTTTGTCTGAATATGGGGGGACCATCCTCCAAGGCTAAATACTACTGACTGACCGATAGTGAACTAGTACCGTGAGGGAAAGGCGAAAAGAACCCCGGAGAGGGGAGTGAAATAGATCCTGAAACCGTATGCGTACAAGCAGTGGGAGCAGACTTTGTTCTGTGACTGCGTACCTTTTGTATAATGGGTCAGCGACTTATTTTCAGTGGCGAGCTTAACCGAATAGGGGAGGCGTAGCGAAAGCGAGTCTTAATAGGGCGTCTAGTCGCTGGGAATAGACCCGAAACCGGGCGATCTATCCATGGGCAGGTTGAAGGTTAGGTAACACTGACTGGAGGACCGAACCGACTACCGTTGAAAAGTTAGCGGATGACCTGTGGATCGGAGTGAAAGGCTAATCAAGCTCGGAGATAGCTGGTTCTCCTCGAAAGCTATTTAGGTAGCGCCTCATGTATCACTGTAGGGGGTAGAGCACTGTTTCGGCTAGGGGGTCATCCCGACTTACCAAACCGATGCAAACTCCGAATACCTACAAGTGCCGAGCATGGGAGACACACGGCGGGTGCTAACGTCCGTCGTGAAAAGGGAAACAACCCAGACCGTCAGCTAAGGTCCCAAAGTTATGGTTAAGTGGGAAACGATGTGGGAAGGCTTAGACAGCTAGGAGGTTGGCTTAGAAGCAGCCACCCTTTAAAGAAAGCGTAATAGCTCACTAGTCGAGTCGGCCTGCGCGGAAGATGTAACGGGGCTCAAACCATACACCGAAGCTACGGGTATCACGTAAGTGATGCGGTAGAGGAGCGTTCTGTAAGCCTGTGAAGGTGAGTTGAGAAGCTTGCTGGAGGTATCAGAAGTGCGAATGCTGACATGAGTAACGACAATGGGTGTGAAAAACACCCACGCCGAAAGACCAAGGTTTCCTGCGCAACGTTAATCGACGCAGGGTTAGTCGGTCCCTAAGGCGAGGCTGAAAAGCGTAGTCGATGGAAAACAGGTTAATATTCCTGTACTTCTGGTTATTGCGATGGAGGGACGGAGAAGGCTAGGCCAGCTTGGCGTTGGTTGTCCAAGTTTAAGGTGGTAGGCTGAGATCTTAGGTAAATCCGGGATCTTAAGGCCGAGAGCTGATGACGAGTGTTCTTTTAGAACACGAAGTGGTTGATGCCATGCTTCCAAGAAAAGCTTCTAAGCTTCAGATAACCAGGAACCGTACCCCAAACCGACACAGGTGGTTGGGTAGAGAATACCAAGGCGCTTGAGAGAACTCGGGTGAAGGAACTAGGCAAAATGGCACCGTAACTTCGGGAGAAGGTGCGCCGGTGAGGGTGAAGGACTTGCTCCGTAAGCTCATGCCGGTCGAAGATACCAGGCCGCTGCGACTGTTTATTAAAAACACAGCACTCTGCAAACACGAAAGTGGACGTATAGGGTGTGACGCCTGCCCGGTGCCGGAAGGTTAATTGATGGGGTTAGCTAACGCGAAGCTCTTGATCGAAGCCCCGGTAAACGGCGGCCGTAACTATAACGGTCCTAAGGTAGCGAAATTCCTTGTCGGGTAAGTTCCGACCTGCACGAATGGCGTAACGATGGCGGCGCTGTCTCCACCCGAGACTCAGTGAAATTGAAATCGCTGTGAAGATGCAGTGTATCCGCGGCTAGACGGAAAGACCCCGTGAACCTTTACTATAGCTTTGCACTGGACTTTGAATTTGCTTGTGTAGGATAGGTGGGAGGCTTTGAAGCGTGGACGCCAGTTCGCGTGGAGCCATCCTTGAAATACCACCCTGGCAACTTTGAGGTTCTAACTCAGGTCCGTTATCCGGATCGAGGACAGTGTATGGTGGGTAGTTTGACTGGGGCGGTCTCCTCCTAAAGAGTAACGGAGGAGTACGAAGGTGCGCTCAGACCGGTCGGAAATCGGTCGTAGAGTATAAAGGCAAAAGCGCGCTTGACTGCGAGACAGACACGTCGAGCAGGTACGAAAGTAGGTCTTAGTGATCCGGTGGTTCTGTATGGAAGGGCCATCGCTCAACGGATAAAAGGTACTCCGGGGATAACAGGCTGATACCGCCCAAGAGTTCATATCGACGGCGGTGTTTGGCACCTCGATGTCGGCTCATCACATCCTGGGGCTGAAGCCGGTCCCAAGGGTATGGCTGTTCGCCATTTAAAGTGGTACGCGAGCTGGGTTTAGAACGTCGTGAGACAGTTCGGTCCCTATCTGCCGTGGACGTTTGAGATTTGAGAGGGGCTGCTCCTAGTACGAGAGGACCGGAGTGGACGAACCTCTGGTGTTCCGGTTGTCACGCCAGTGGCATTGCCGGGTAGCTATGTTCGGAAAAGATAACCGCTGAAAGCATCTAAGCGGGAAACTTGCCTCAAGATGAGATCTCACTGGAACCTTGAGTTCCCTGAAGGGCCGTCGAAGACTACGACGTTGATAGGTTGGGTGTGTAAGCGCTGTGAGGCGTTGAGCTAACCAATACTAATTGCCCGTGAGGCTTGACCATATAACACCCAAGCAATTTGCGTCGGCTCTCTAAACCAGAGCAACCAGATTGCGGTGTGTGAAGACGCAATGAACCGAAAGTTCGACGCTCACAAAGCACCGAAAACTATCCCATACCCAATTTGCTGAAGCGAGGCCGTCCGGTCACGAGTCAGTACCCGAATTTCTTGACGACCATAGAGCGTTGGAACCACCTGATCCCATCCCGAACTCAGAAGTGAAACGATGCATCGCCGATGGTAGTGTGGGGTTTCCCCATGTGAGAGTAGGTCATCGTCAAGATT
>NZ_JAFGYZ010000045.1:0-8833 GCF_017491585.1 Pseudomonas sp. 58(2021) | reverse complement strand
GTTGGGGGAGGGGGTGGAGATGCCTAGGTTGGTTAGGCCGTGATTTTTTAGTTACTACGGCTCCACTACAAAGGCCGATTGCTGTAGTTCGTCGCTGACGCCTCAACTAATTGACGCCGAGCGGTCGCCACATTAGTAACGGCTCACGAACTCGGAAAGCTGTTCCGCCCCGCGATTGATTAAACTCCTGCTAGGCCTCCGACGCTGAATGTCTCAACAGGCGCCCAAGCGCTCGATTCTCGCCAAGTATCGAACAGCCATCGCGCAAAACATTAGGGCGATAATTTTCGGGAAGATTTAGGTGGTAGGCTAGAGTGGTCGAAGTATTGCTAATGGATTTATCATACCATGGGTCGCGTTGTGAACTGACGCCAAGCAACCCGTATGCTTTCATCAATGATTAAGGCGATATCGAGATGCCAGAAAGCGAAGCGAAACAAAGTTACCTGCTTAAATAAATTCCATACAGAGTAGTACCTCAAGGGGCAGTCGATGAAAGTTTTAGAATCACAGGTAGACACTCTATTTGATACAAACCCAATCCTAGGACTACCATTCCCGCATATTTATAACCATTTCTGTCAAATAGTGATGCGCGATATGCTGGACAACATGGAGTTGCCTTACAGCACCCTTATGCCGTACACCTTCATTTTTGAGAAAGCAAAGGACTTTAGCAATCAGAGCCTGGAGTCCTGTACTGAATCGGGATATTATATCAAACAAGAAGACTTCAATAATCTTTTTGCATGTGCAAATCTTAATATTGTATTCCCCTTTATTCACAACAAAATTTACAGTTTTACACGGAAAAGTGAAAACGAATCATTTGTTGACTATTCCGATCAGGAGACGGAAAGCCACGAACTGACTGACATTATACTCACCAATCTTTCGCTCCCGGCAGTGACTCGACTTGAAAGAAGCCCAAAGACCTTATTTGATAAAATTATTTACAGACTGAAGTCTAAAAGATCGATAGACCCGACTGCGTATTTTGAATATATTTCAAGAATGTACTGCGACTCTCAGAATGCCTTCGTTGAGGCCGACATAATACCGGATGCATTCTACACCCATATTGGTTTCTCTTCCTCGGAAGAGTTTAAAAAAATCCGAACTGCCTTTATGTGTCTCGGCCAGACCTATATAGATGTATCTGTTGTCGTCGACAAATATCTGACCGCAAACGCCTTGCACGACACACCTCTTGGCAAAAAGCTTTGGCAAGGCTTAGCCATGGCTAAAATGAAATATTCTGAAATTAAAGAGTTTATTCAGAGATTAACAAGCACGTCGGATGCAGATTTTGATAAATTTTCAGAGTTCTTCTTCTGCGCCGAAGGCGAGCAAACTAATATTTCTAATAAGTTCCTTCCACCATTTTGGCGAATTGAAGAGTATGTATACTTTTTACCTGCAGCCGTGCCTACGTTGCTCGGCGCAAGAAATCTTCTAATTTCTATTCAGAACGACAAAGCCAAAAACAAAAAATATAACTATGATGGCATGATCTCCAAATTTTTTGAGCCTGAACTATTAAAGCGAGCCGCAAAGCACTTTGAACACAATGGATTTGGCACGTGCCTCGAAAGGAACTTTGAGGGCGGCGAGATTGACCTGTTGGTTTATTGCAAAAGCTCTGACACCATTCTCACTATTCAAGCCAAAGCCACTCTTTATCCTGAGTCTGCCAGAATGGCCAGAAGGCTTGATGGTCGAATTGAAGAGGCCGTTGACCAAACTCTTCGCTTTGACAATTTAAGCACGGAGGCCAAAAGAACGATTTATAAAGAAGCATTCCCCGAAACTCAAGTCGCAGAGAATGTTAACCACTTGCGCGGGGTGCTTACAAACTCTGGCTTCGGAACAACGCGCAGCTGGCAGCTGCTCACAAAAAACAATATCACGCCTATTAACTGCAATATTCTTAAGAACGTTCTTCCGGAATGCGATTCACTTTTAGAGTTGCCGAAAAAAGTCCAAGAGCTTATCGACAAACTCAAAAGTGAATGTGAGATCATTGAAACTCCGAAAATCTTTGAGCTCCCCGATCACACCATTCATCAAAGACACGTTGAAGCACGCAATATGAAGAGCCTGTATGAAGCCCGATATTGGGGTGAGGCTATTGACCAGTAACGCTCTGCTTAATTATGCGTCGCCGAGGTGGTCTCTCGGCCATGCATTTTAAACTCCCCAATCCTACGAAAATTTCATACCCAAAGCACCGAAAACCTCAGAAGAACTTAAAGTAAACTCATTATTTTTATCGAGCCAAGTCTGGCTTTATATCTTTAGAGCCCATCATCTTGAGCATTTAGAAGAGCTGCCAGGACGTCTCCATGACACGCAGCAGGCTTGCAATGGCATGCGATGACCTTGCCCCTGATGATGCCGAGGTTGTGCTCAAGATTTTCAGATGCCTTCAGGAAGCCGCGACCGAGGTCATAGGCAAATTTGCGAATGACCTCGTCACGATCACCGTCATGGCCCATCTGGTATGGATTTCCCCAGATAGTGCCTCGACCGATGTACACGTCGTAGAGGTCACCTCGATCCTTGTTCACCACTAGAGTGAGCTGTAGCGGGACTACGCGGGTTGGAATCGTGGCCTGGCTCAAAGCATCTCTCAAATCGGCAAAGCACTCGCGATCTTCAAAGAGAATCGCGTGCGTTGCTTCTTCCACGGCACTGGCCTGGCCTTCCACTAGCTCGAACGAGATGCCCTTCTCTTCCGCGTAGGCGCTCACATACCCGTTGGGGTCAGATATCGCGACCAGCCGCACCTCAGGGGATTGACTGGTGTAGAACTGCACCTTCCTTTCCAGCTTCGAGTAGCAGAGGAATTCCTTTGGGTAGGCGATGAGGATGGTCTTGGTATCACTCATACAAGATGTTTGACATCGATAGACTCGTCGTTCCAATGCTCTTTCAAGTATTCGGTCACAAGCCGGCGATGGCACTGATGAGGTTGGTGCTCACTGCAGAGCAGGCAGCCACCATCCATGATATCCCGGCGCACATGTTTTTCGATGTTGCGCTTCGCCATCAGGTTCATGAACTTCTCCTCATACTGCTGCCAGGTGATGTCCTTCTTCTGGTATGGAGACAGGATCTCCTTGGTAGGAGCTAGGTCAGGCAGATGGACGTAGTCGACGTCACAGATCTCCGTCAGGAAATACTTCAGATCATCTCGCTTGGCGAAGCCTGAAAGCTGCGAGATGTTATTCAGCCTGACGTCCACGACACGCTTGGTTCCCGAGAGTTTGATCAGAGAGAAGAAGCGCTCCGCCTTCTTTTCGGTAAAGCCGATTGTCAGTATTTTCATGGGCATCCGTTTAGAGAATCGCTGCTACGAGCTTGTAGGCGTAGCCGGTTCTGGGATCAAGATCCCCCAAGCTGACCGTAAAATAGCTGTTTTCTGAAAGCTGGTAGGTACCGGCACCACGACGTAGATAGTCGCTCTCCGCCTGGATATCGGTAATCTTCAGAGCGTACTGTCTCTGGTTATACCTGAACGTGGCCCGAACCTTAAGCCTATGATCGCCAAAATCAGCGCCCTCAGCCGACACCCTGACGGAGGCACTCTCCGGTCGGATGAGATAAAGCGATTGACGCTGAGCAGTCAGAAGCCCAGGTGGTACCCTATCATTCACTCCACCAGTGCTGTGGTAGTTCGGCTCCCAG
Organism: Pseudomonas sp. 58(2021); assembly: GCF_017491585.1. Lineage (NCBI taxonomy): Bacteria > Pseudomonadati > Pseudomonadota > Gammaproteobacteria > Pseudomonadales > Pseudomonadaceae > Pseudomonas > Pseudomonas sp. 58(2021). Next base: position 5,143 of record NZ_JAFGYZ010000045.1, on the reverse strand, counting down.
AGGTGTTGGGGAGTGTCTAAGAGCTGTGCGAGACCCTCCAGTCCCAAGCGGCTAGCCGACGTCCAAAGGGGCGGATGGCAAATGACGTGGTTCTCGATTTGATACTGGTGATTCTGAAGATTGGAAAAGGTGACTGAAGTGATATCCAGATGCTGAAGCACTAGGCCGTTTGCATAGGTGCGTTCAGGATCAGAAATCGAGTCATTCTCACGATTACTTACCGGGCGGATCCACGAGCCGTGTCCGTCACCTCCCCAGATCTTGCCTGCTACACACCTGCCCCCTGGTTTTTTAGAGCTGGCCAAGCACACGAACTGATGTTGGTATGGCGGCATAACGAAAATCCTTTTCATGATGGCTGTGCGCCATCTTGACCGTATCTCACTTGCCCTTCAATGACCGTTCATCGCCGCTTCGCTTGGCCTCGTTGGAGGTTCACATCCCTAGTTGATTGGAAAGCCGGGCCGCCCGCATCTGCCTCGTGAGCATCGTCGCCGGCATCCTTTCAAGCAAGCCATCTACCGGGCACTGGGCATGTCGGCTATACCGAGTTAGGCCACGACAAAATCAAGAAGCCCAGACTAGTTTCTCCCAGAAGAACCATGGAAGCTGGAACACAACAGCTTTTCTTTTGATTTCAAATAAATAGAGATCCTTTTTTGAAAAAAGCATTTAATAGTAGCCTTTTGATGTTGTCCCATATTTGTAAATTATGTCGTATTTATGACATTTCATGAGGCTCTCAACTCTCTTACGCAGGTTTTCCACGCCATACTGCTCATTCATACAGTCAGAAATGATGCGAGCCTCTAGGCCTCTCCGATGGCTGCCCAAAGGGATGGGAATTCATTATGATGGCCACCGAATTCGGCTTGCTCGGTCAGAAATGCGCCAGTTAGGAACGCAAACGAGGAGCTAGGAAGGGATATGGCAGAAACACAAATCGAGTGGACGGACTCTACTTGGAACCCAGTAGCCGGCTGCTCCATCATCAGCGCTGGGTGCAAAAACTGCTATGCCATGGAGATGGCGCGTCGCCTCGAGGCCATGGGTACCCCCAAGTACGTTGGGCTCACTCGCAAGAAGAACAAACGCATCGTCTGGAACGGCTCAGTCGTCGAAGACCACGATTCCCTGGCCATCCCGTATCGCTGGAAGAAGCCCAGGAAGGTGTTCGTCAACTCCATGAGCGACCTTTTCCACGAGAAGGTAAGCGAAGAGTTCATCATCGCGGTGTGGAAGGTGATGCGTGAGACTCCGCACCATAACTATCAGATCCTAACGAAGCGCCCTGAGCGGATGCGGCAGATCCTCAACGAGGTTATCACCGAGGTGTTGCCAAACGTCTGGTTGGGCACCTCTGTCGAGGATGCCGACGCCGCTGACCGTATCCAGTTTTTGAAGGAAACACCCGCTCAGATTCGGTTCATTTCCTTTGAGCCGCTGATTGGCCCGGTTGGCCCTATCGACCTCTCGCAGATCGACTGGGCTATCGTCGGTGGGGAGAGTGGAAACAAGGCGCGTCCGATTAAAGAGGGGTGGATCGACGAGATCTACACTCAGTGCATGGAAAGCGATACCGCGTTTTTCTTCAAGCAGTGGGGAACATGGGGTAAAGACAATGTTCGCCGCTCGAAAAAAGCCAACGGTAGAGAATATCGTGGCAAGACCTGGGACGAAATGCCTGTCAACTTGGTAGGCATGGCCCAGTAGATCTACCGTAGCCAGATAAGGACGTTTCATGGTCGGAAAGAGCTATGCTTGGGAAGACGGCGCTATCCTCGCCGAGCACTCACGGAAAAAGCACCAAATACTTCGCGAGTATTTTTATCACTATGTCATCACCCGGTGTGCGCACCCACAGGTCAGAAAGTTTCGTCTGGCGGTGGTCGATGGATTTAGCGGGGCCGGACGCTATCAGTGCGGCGCTGCGGGCTCGCCTGTAATCTTTATAGAAGAATTGTCTAGGGCAATAACCGATATCAATTTGAAAAGGGCTATCGCTAAAATGCCCTTGGTTGAGATTGAGTGCAGCCTGATTTTGAATGATGCTGAAAGGCCCGTAATCGAGCGCCTCAAAGAAGTTATTTCACCAATACTCATTCAAAGCCAGCTTTCAAATAGCCGCTTAAAAATAACAACTCACTACCACTGCGACCAGTTCGAAACTATTTACCCCACTATCAAATCACTGATTCGATCTGAACGCCACAAAAACATCATATTCAATTTAGACCAATGCGGCCACAGCCAAGTAAAAACCACGACACTCATTGACATGATGAAGCTCAATGACTCGGTAGAGGTCTTCTATACCTTCTTAATTACCGCGCTACTCGCTTTCCTAGAAAAAGATAACCCGAGCGTCCTTTTCAATCAGCTTTCCTATCTGCAACTTACAGACAATGACTTCGAAGCTCTCAAAGCGCAAGCCTCCAAGCGTGCTTGGCTAGGTGTCGCTGAGCGAATCGTGTTTGATAGTCTGCAAAAATGCGCAAATTATGTAAGTCCATTTTCGATTAACAACCCCGACGGTTGGCGTTACTGGCTAATACACCTCGCCAGCTCTCACAGAGCTAGGCAGGTTTATAACAACATTCTCCACAAGAATAGCAAAATGCAAGCTCATTACGGCAGGTCGGGGCTGAACATGCTTGCTCATGATCCTAATGAAGAAAAGACTCTGTACCTCTTCGACACGTCAGCAAGAGAGCAGGCTAAAGAGCAACTACTTGACGACATCCCTCGCTTTATGAGCAACATTAGCCAACCGTTACTTGTAGGCGACTTCTATCAGCGCATTTACAACCATACTCCAGCCCATAGTGACGATATCAACACTGCAATTCTTGAAAGCTTAGACCTTCAAGTAAAAACCCCAGCAGGCGGAAGCAGGAGAAAATCCACCCAAATCGAAACCAAAGACTATATTGAATTCAAAAAGCAAAAGAGCTTTTTCTTCAAGTAAACAACGGTGCAAAGTTCATCACTTTCGAAGCTACCTATCAATACATGTATCCTTACCTCTCAAAACACTGTGAACAATATTCCATAGAATGCGGAGAGCGCGCAAATGAACGGCTGGAATGATGAAGGGATATGGATCAAACCATCTCAGATCTGGAAGACAGAAAATCATATCTCAGATGCTGCTGCTGAAAGTTTTCTTAGCAAGCCAGGCGGAAACTACTACATAGGAATTTCATTTCACATTTCTCCTTTTACGATTATAAAAGGATCCGGACAAGTCGATACAACAACGAGATTTGAACCGTCTGATTTCCATTTATCAAGAACCCAAGATTCCTTCAATAGCTGGGGCGTAAACGCAATAAAAAGCAAATCCAGGCGCTCCGGATGCATGGATTATTGGGAATGGCTGCCTGGTGTAACGATCATTGATGAAAGTGACAAATACACTCTTCCATCTGATGAGCTAAGTGCCATTGCAGGAACAGAGTGGGCGGATAATGATCCACGGATTTTTCATGGAATATTCAGTAATGACGTTCACGACAATTTAATAACCAAATACATGGCAGATATTAACGCCATAACTGGCCCTAGATTCTCAGGGTGGCCTTTTGGATTCAGGCAACTGAAGGATGCTGTCTTTATTTGGGTACACGCAGACTCGAAAGAAATTCATGCAATGCTGCTGGCTTCCATCGTGCAGTTTGGAGATAAACATTGCTATCTGAACAAAAATCTCTACAACCCGGGAAACCATTTAGGGGCATGGAGCATTAAACCAAACGCCTGGGACTGCAGGCAGGTTTTGAGATTCCTATACAAATCTCGGCTATTATTGAGTGATGGCTTCCAGGAGATTGCTCTCGTTACCGCAGCATCTGCCGTAGAGCGTGCCTTTTTCGAAATCGTTTTATTTCTTGAGCAGAACAATGCCCAGCAAGCCACTGCCAAAATCAAAGCTCACAGCTTTATAGAAAGGGCAAAGTCATTAATTAGCAGCTATGGCTTCTCACTACCCGTCCCACTTCTTAGTGGCCTAACGCTCGCTTATAAAGCCAGAAACTCGATAGCTCACGAATTAAGCAACCACACCCACGACGATGTTATGAATCATATAAACCAATTTGAAGCGGTTATTGAATGGTATTATCAAAATATTCGCTGAAAAGGAATCCGTAATCGCTGAATCATCGCCATTTAATAAAAAAAATAGTGCGAACCTAGGAGTAATCGCTTTGAGCATGATCGCGGTATATTAGCGATATGAAAATATTGGCATAAAGGAATTTGCTATGAGCACCGATCAGTACCGCACGCAGGTCGCCAATATTCAGAACAGTATTGCAAACTTCAGGGCGAAAAAGCCAAGAAGGTTGATGCGCGGCAAAAGCGGGTAAGAAAAATCACGACGCCCTAGCTGCAGCAGCAAGCACTCTCTATTGTCCAGTTCTAGAGGTCAGGAATGCGATATCGGGCGTAATGGCTAATAGCCGGGCCGCAATCATCGTAGATGGCCATCTGCTTCCATACAAACATCTTCCCTCACCCGTTATCCTGCGCACCCCGCGAATGACAGGAATCAGCCGTTTGGGCACAGCTTTTTAGGTTTTGTCTTACAGCCAGCATTTGGGCTTTTCGATAGCGTCGGACTGTCAGAAGCCCAAGCCGGGATTCCCGAAGTGAACAAGGATGATTCATGAGTGAAATTGGAAACGTACCGCGGCCCGCGCAACCTAACCCGCCAAGAAAAAAGTTCTACCGTGGCGTAGAACCGACAGACCTGCACGCCAAGCACTGGGCAGAATACCCTGAGGCTCCGGCAGAGAAACCGGCTGCTGCGAAGCCAATTGCGGAACCCGGTTTCTACATCGTCCAGCAAGTCATGCCGCGTTCTGCACTGGAAGCTGCGTTGTTCGATAAGCCGGACGGCGCAACGCTTGAGAAATTCTCGCGCCTCAACCCTCACGTCACCGGTTACGCCAAGCCCGGGCAGCTCATCGTGTTGAGCGATCCGAACAATCCCCAGTGCACACGTGAAGAAGCGTTGCTCATGGAAGCGGCTCAGAAAGTGGACGCGGCACTCAAGCCCATGTCCGACGAAGAAGCGAGCTTCATGGTCCGTTATCGGAGCCAGATAGAATCGGTTCTTTCGCAAGGCTCTACATCAATC
>NZ_JAFGYZ010000044.1:0-11839 GCF_017491585.1 Pseudomonas sp. 58(2021) | reverse complement strand
ACCTCTTCCCAAGACACAGGCCATCTCCTTCGCGATGAGCAATGTGTCTATTTAAAAGTGTCCACCATGTCTCCGAACACCTGTCCACCATGTCTCCGGTACATACACTCCCGGAGGGAGAGGGGACCGATTGGGGGATGCTCTGGAGATGCGTCGACCTGAAAGTGCTTCGCCGAATCCATAATCAAACCGGTTTTTCAGGTCGATGTACGGCGCAAGACACCTCGGTCGGCTCCCTCTCCCTCCGGGAGAGGGCTGGGGTGAGGGCCGGCTTTAGAACCACGCATCCTGCATTGCCAGACACGTATCATCCCGCGCCTCCAGCAACGCCAGCTCATGCTGACACCCCGGCACTTCCCACGTCAGGAAATACCGCGCCGCCTGCAACTTGCCCTTATAGAAGTCGACATCCGCCGCATTCCCCTTGGCCAAGCCTTCCTGGGCCCGAATTGCCTGCTCCAGCCAGCGCCAGCCAATCACCGTGTGCCCGAACACTTTCAGGTACAGCGCCGAATTCGCCAGACTGCTGTTGACCTTGCCCTGTGCTAGATCGGTCAGCAGACCGATGGTCACTGTCTGCAGGCGTGCGACCAGTTTCTCCAGCGGTTCACGCAGTGCGGTCAACGACTCGAACGCCACTGCGCGTTCGGCGGTGTCGGCGATCAGGCGAATCAGCTGCTTGAGCCCGGCGCCACCGTTCTGCGCCAGTTTGCGTCCCAGCAAGTCCAGCGACTGAATGCCGTGGGTGCCTTCGTGGATCGGGTTCAGGCGGTTGTCGCGGTAGTACTGCTCCACCGGGTACTCGCGGGTGTAACCGTGGCCGCCGAGAATCTGGATCGCCAGTTCGTTGGCCTTCAGGCAGAACTCCGACGGCCAGGATTTGACGATCGGGGTCAGCAAGTCCAGCAGTTCGTGGGCCTGTTTGCGCTCCGCTTCGGACTCAAGCGTGGTGGTGTCATCGAACAGTCGCGCCGCATACAGACCGAGATCGAACGCCCCTTCAACGTAGGACTTCTGCGTCAGCAGCATGCGTCTGACATCCGCGTGCTGAATGATCGCCACCGGTGCCGTCGTCGGGTCCTTGCTGTCCGGCACCCGGCCCTGTGGACGCTCGCGAGCGTACTCCAGCGAGTACAGGTAACCGGCGTAACCGAGCATCACCGCGCCCATGCCGACGCCAATCCGCGCCTCATTCATCATCTGGAACATGTAGCTCAAACCGTGGTGCGGCTTGCCCACCAGATAGCCGACGCACTCGCCGTTATCGCCGAAGTTCAGCGCTGTGGACGTCGTCCCGCGCCAGCCCATCTTGTGGAACAGCCCGGCCAGCAGCACGTCGTTGCGCTTGCCGAGGCTGCCGTCATCGTTGACCAGAAACTTGGGCACGATGAACAGCGAAATGCCCTTCACCCCGGCCGGCGCGTCCGGCAGCTTGGCCAGCACCATGTGCACGATGTTTTCCGAGAGCGGGTGATCGCCGCCGGAAATGAAGATTTTGTTGCCCTTGAGGCGATAAGTGCCGTCGGATGCCGGTTCTGCGCGTGTACGAATATCCGACAGCGACGAACCGGCATGAGGTTCGGTCAGGGCCATGGTGCCGAAGAAGCGGCCGTCGATCATCGGTTGCAGGAAGCGCTGTTTCTGCTCTTCGGTGCCGAAGCTTTCGATCAGATTGGCCGCACCCATGGTCAGGAACGGATACGACGTCGAAGCCGCGTTCGCCGACTGGAAGTGGGCGAAGCAGGCCTGGGACAACAGCGTAGGAAGTTGCATGCCGCCGGCGTCGAAACTGCGCGCCGCGTTGAGGAATCCGGCTTCGAGGAAGGCATCCACCGCCGGTTTCACCTCGGGAATCAGAATTGCCTGACCGTTCTCGTAGCGCGGCTCGTTCTCGTCGCCCTTGCGGTTGTGCGGCGCGAAGTACTTCTCGGCGATGTTGCGCGCCGTGCCGATGGCGGCATCGAAGGTTTCGCGGTTGTGCTCGGCAAACCGCTCGCGCCGGGTCAGGCCCTCGGCATCGAGGACTTCGTACAGCTCGAAAGCCAGATTGCGGGAACTGAGCAGCGTCTCGGACATGGCGGCCTACCTTTTTTTGGAATGGGCCGAGTCTAGGCGTGCGAATAAAGGCTGAACAGGAAGATTGATAACGGTGATGGAGAGGCCAAAAAAATGGGCGCCGGTGAGGGCGCCCATTTTCAGGTGGCTGGCAGAGTCGCTGATTAACCGATGGTCATCAGGCTGGCGTTACCACCCGCCGCTGCGGTGTTGACGCTCAACGCACGCTCGATCACCAGGCGCTCCAGCGCAATGTTGGTCTCGCCCTGGGACAGGCCCTGAACCCCGACAATGGCGCCGGCACGCGTGGCGATCTGCTGGCAGACCGCACGCAACTGGTCGGAATGGCCGTGATGCAGAACCGCATCGAACACCACGTCGTCCTTGTTCCAGTCGGAAACCAGTTTGATCCGCGCCTGAATTTCCTTCGGCAGGCGTGCGAACAATGCCTTGCTGGTGTCGGATTCCGGCCAGACTGCCGAACCGCCTACCGCCAGTACTGCAGCGAGTTGGGTCAGCAGATCACCTTCGATGTCCGCCAGGCACAGCACGTGCTCGCGCGGCAGGATCGCGTAGCTGTTCTTCTCCCCGGTCGGGCCGGCCAGTACGCGGGTGATACCGCTTTGCGACTGCGCTGCGTACTGCACGCACAGGGTGCTCAGGTCGGCGAACTTGTTGCTGTCGGCCCAGGCTTTCAGGGCGGTCAGCGGTTTGCTCATGGCGTCGCGCAGACGAACGTCCGGTGCTGTGGCAGCATCACCGCGAGCGAAGGATTGTTCGATGGCGTCGGAAGGACGCGTCGACAGCAGACGGTACAGGTACAGCGGGCCACCGGCCTTCGGACCGGTACCCGACAGGCCTTCGCCACCAAACGGCTGGACGCCGACCACGGCGCCGACGATGTTGCGGTTGACGTAGACGTTACCGGCATTGACGTTGTCGATCACCTTGGCGATGGTCTCGTCGATGCGGGTGTGCACGCCGAGGGTCAGGCCATAACCGGAGGCGTTGATCTGGGCGATCAACTGGTCGATCTCTTTACGCTTGTAGCGCACCACGTGCAGCACCGGGCCGAAGATCTCGCGTTGCAGTTCGTCGAAGCTTTCCAGTTCGATCAGGGTCGGCATGACGAAGGTGCCGCGTTTGATTTCCTCGGCATCGGCAATGGCCACCTGGTACACGTTGCGACCTTTGTCGCGCATGCCCTGGATGTGCTTCTCGATACCGGCCTTGGCTTCGGCGTCGATTACCGGGCCAATGTCTACGGACAGACGCTCCGGGTTGCCGAGGCGGCTTTCAGCCATCGCGCCCTTGAGCATTTCGATGACGCGATCAGCGGAATCTTCCTGCAAGCACAGGACACGCAGGGCCGAGCAACGCTGACCGGCGCTGTCGAAAGCCGACGACACCACGTCGATCACCACCTGTTCGGTCAGTGCCGAAGAGTCGACGATCATCGCGTTCTGGCCACCGGTTTCGGCGATCAGCGGAATCGGACGGCCCTGGTTGTCGAGGCGACCGGCGATGTTGCGTTGCAGCAGGCGGGCTACTTCGGTGGAACCGGTGAACATCACGCCTTTGACGCGCTCATCGCCCACCAGACCGGCACCGACAGTTTCGCCACGACCCGGCAGCAGTTGCAGCACGCCTTCCGGAATCCCGGCTTCGAGCAGCAAGCGTACGGCTTGTGCGGCGACCAGCGGAGTCTGTTCAGCCGGTTTGGCCAGCACCGGGTTACCGGCGGCCAGTGCGGCGGCAACCTGACCGCTGAAGATGGCCAGCGGGAAGTTCCACGGGCTGATGCACACCACCGGACCCAGTGGGCGGTGGGCGTCGTTGCTGAAATCGTTGCGCGCCTGCACCGCGTAGTAACGCAGGAAGTCGACGGCTTCGCGGACTTCGGCGATGGCGTTGGCGAAGGTCTTGCCGGCTTCGCGAGCCAGCAGGCCCATCAGCGGCTGGATCTCGCCTTCCATCAGGTCAGCGGCGCGTTCCAGAATCGCGGCACGTTCGGCGGGCGGGGTGGCCTGCCAGATCGGTGCGGCGTTCAGGGCGCATTGAATGGCGTTGTCGACGTCTTCGACCGTGGCTTCCTGCACATGGCCGACCACGTCACGCAGATCGGACGGGTTCAGCACCGGTGCCGGCGCTTCGTTGCTGGAGGCGCAACCGAGCATCGGCGCGGCTTTCCAGTTGTTGTGCGCGGTGGCCAGCAGGGCGCAGGACAGCGACGCCAGACGATGTTCGTTGGCCATGTCGATGCCGGCAGAGTTGGCGCGCTCGGAGCCATACAGGTCACGCGGCAGCGGGATGCGCGGGTGCGGCAGGCCGAAACCACCTTCCACGGTCGCCATCTGCTCGATCTGTGCCACCGGATCGGCCACCAGCTCCTGAATCGAAATCGACTGGTCGGCGATACGGTTGACGAACGAGGTGTTGGCGCCGTTTTCCAGCAGACGACGTACGAGATACGCCAGCAGGGTCTCGTGGGTGCCGACCGGAGCGTACACGCGGCACGGACGGTTCAGCTTGCCTTCGGAAACCTTGCCTACAACCTGCTCGTACAACGGTTCGCCCATGCCGTGCAGGCACTGGAATTCGTACTGGCCCGGGTAATAGTTCTGACCGGCAATGTGATAAATCGCCGACAGGGTGTGGGCGTTGTGCGTGGCGAACTGCGGGTAGATGACTTCCGGTACCGACAGCAGTTTGCGGGCGCAGGCGATGTAGGAAACGTCGGTGTACACCTTGCGGGTGTAGACCGGATAGCCTTCCAGGCCTTCGACCTGGGCGCGCTTGATTTCGCTGTCCCAGTACGCGCCTTTCACCAGGCGGATCATCAGACGATGACGGCTGCGGCGCGCCAGGTCGATCACGTAGTCGATCACGTACGGGCAACGCTTCTGGTAGGCCTGGATCACGAAACCGATGCCGTTCCAGCCAGTCAGTTGCGGCTCGAAGCACAGGCGCTCAAGCAGATCCAGCGACAGCTCCAGGCGGTCGGCTTCTTCGGCGTCGATGTTCAGGCCGATGTCGTATTGCTTGGCCAGCAGGGTCAGCGACAGCAGGCGCGGGTACAGCTCGTCCATCACGCGCTCGTACTGGGCGCGGCTGTAACGCGGGTGCAGGGCTGACAGCTTGATCGAGATGCCCGGGCCTTCATAAATCCCACGGCCATGGGACGCTTTACCGATCGAGTGAATGGCTTGTTCGTACGAGGCCAGGTACTTCTGGGCGTCGTGTTCGGTCAGCGCCGCTTCACCGAGCATGTCGTAGGAATAGCGGAAGCCCTTGGCTTCGAACTTGCTCGCATTGGCCAAGGCTTCGGCGATGGTTTCGCCGGTCACGAACTGCTCGCCCATCAGGCGCATGGCCATGTCGACGCCCTTGCGGATCATCGGTTCGCCGCTCTTGCCGATGATGCGGCTCAGGGACGAAGTCAGGCCGGCTTCGTTGTGGGTCGACACCAGTTTGCCGGTCAGCAGCAGGCCCCAGGTCGCGGCGTTGACGAACAGCGACGGGCTGTTGCCCAGGTGTGGCTGCCAGTTGCCGGTGCTGATCTTGTCGCGGATCAGCGCATCGCGAGTGCCCTTGTCCGGGATACGCAGCAGCGCTTCGGCCAGGCACATCAGCGCCACTCCTTCCTGGGACGACAGGGAAAATTCCTGCAACAGACCCTGAACAATGCCTGCACGACCGCCGGCACTCTTCTGGTTACGCAGTTTTTCCGCGATGGTTGCGGCGAGTTTGTTGGTGGCTTCGGCCATCGGTGCCGGCAGGCGAGCCTGCTCGATCAGCATCGGCACCACTTCCGGCTCAGGGCGACGGTAAGCGGCGGTGATCGAAGCGCGCAGCACCGATTGCGGCAGGATGCTTTCGGCGAATTCGAGGAAGCATTGGTGAGCGTGATCGGTGTGGACTTCGCCCGCGTCGTCGGCGTCCTTGGCGGTCAAACCGTTCAGCTCGGTCAGGGTTGCACCACCCTCGAGTTTTTCCAGGTAATTGAAAATTGCCTGCTTGATCAGCCAGTGCGGTGTGCGATCAATCGAGGTTGCGGCGGCCTTCAGGCGCTCGCGGGTCGGGTCGTCAAGTTTGACCCCAAGGGTGGTGGTAGCCATATTTTTATCCTCATAGGTGCCGCAGTTGCGCGACAACAGCTGGCGGCAAGATTAGCTGCGAGCTGAAAGAGGTGCAACCGGGTGCAACCCTTTTTTTGTCGGAATATTCGGCAGCTTGTCAGGAATAAATTTCAGCTTTCCGATGGCCGCTCTAGATCGGTGCTTTCAAGGCAGATGAACGGGTGTTAATGCACCGGAGTCGCGCAAAATCGGCAGTTTTCGGTGGAAAATCCGACGCAGGTGCAACTAATTCCCAAGAAACTGGTTGCACCTCTTTTGCTTTGTTGCATAGGATTCGCGCCCAAGGTGCAACCGGGAAAACCGGTTTACCGGCCAATGGCTTTCCTGGGGAAACATTGGTCATAAATGCGCGGCCGTGCGAATCGTCTGTCAGACGTCAGTCTGTAAACGGTGCAACTGCCGCCGCTACATAAAAACAAAGCCAGGGCACGTACGTAATGAGCGCAAGCAATCCAACCCTGATCACGTTCGTGATCTACATCGCAGCAATGGTGCTGATCGGCTTCATGGCCTATCGCTCCACCAACAACCTTTCCGACTATATTCTGGGCGGCCGCAGCCTGGGCAGCGTGGTGACCGCATTGTCCGCCGGCGCTTCCGACATGAGCGGCTGGCTGCTGATGGGCCTGCCGGGCGCCATCTACATGTCCGGTCTGTCCGAAAGCTGGATCGCCATCGGCCTGATCGTCGGTGCTTACCTGAACTGGCTGTTCGTCGCCGGCCGTCTGCGTGTTCAAACCGAGCACAACGGCGATGCGCTGACCCTGCCGGACTACTTCTCCAGCCGTTTCGAAGACAAAAGCGGTCTGCTGCGTATCATTTCGGCAGTCGTGATTCTGGTGTTCTTCACCATCTACTGCGCTTCCGGCATCGTGGCCGGCGCCCGTCTGTTCGAAAGCACCTTCGGCATGTCCTACGAGACCGCGCTGTGGGCCGGTGCTGCGGCGACGATTGCCTACACCTTCGTCGGCGGTTTCCTCGCGGTGAGCTGGACCGATACTGTACAAGCCACCCTGATGATCTTCGCCCTGCTGCTGACGCCGATCATCGTGCTGCTGGCCACCGGCGGTGTGGACACCACGTTCCTGGCCATCGAAGCACAGGACCCAAGCAACTTCGACATGCTCAAGGGCACCACCTTCATCGGCATCATTTCGCTGATGGGCTGGGGACTGGGCTACTTCGGCCAGCCGCACATCCTGGCGCGCTTCATGGCCGCTGATTCGGTGAAGTCGATCGCCAACGCCCGTCGCATCTCCATGACCTGGATGATCCTGTGCCTGGGTGGCACCGTGGCCGTGGGCTTCTTCGGTATCGCCTACTTCTCGGCGCATCCGGAAGTCGCGGGTCCAGTGACCGAGAACCACGAGCGTGTGTTCATCGAACTGGCGAAAATCCTGTTCAACCCGTGGATTGCAGGCGTGCTGTTGTCGGCGATTCTCGCGGCGGTTATGAGCACCCTGAGCTGCCAGTTGCTGGTGTGCTCGAGCGCCCTGACCGAAGACTTCTACAAGGCTTTCCTGCGCAAGAGCGCTTCTCAGGTTGAGCTGGTGTGGGTCGGTCGTGCCATGGTGCTGTTGGTTGCGCTGGTCGCCATTGCTCTGGCCGCCAACCCGGACAACCGTGTACTGGGTCTGGTGTCCTACGCTTGGGCCGGTTTCGGTGCAGCCTTCGGTCCTGTGGTGCTGATCTCGGTGATCTGGAAGAAAATGACCCGTGACGGCGCACTGGCCGGCATCCTGGTCGGCGCGATCACCGTGATCGTGTGGAAGCATTTCGAGCTGCTGGGTCTGTACGAAATCATCCCGGGCTTCATCTTCGCCAGCCTGGCGATCTACTTCGTCAGCCTGATGGGCCAGCCGAGCGCCGGCATGGTTCAGCGCTTTGAAGCGGCCGAGAAGGATTTCCATCTGAACAAGTGATGGGAATGAGCTGAGGCTCACAAGAAAACGGCCCGTTTCCTACCCGGAAGCGGGCCTTTTTTGTGCCTGCGATTTTTTTTGAAAGGAAAGTCTGTAGTCGAATGCTTTGATTCTTGAAGGGGAGATCGAAGTTTCAAGTAGGGGAAATCTGATTTTTCAGTCACCCGTCCTGCACTCCTTGCCCCTCATGCAGAATCGCCCGCCCTCATTCTGCAGAGAGACATCGGATGTTCGCGCCTGCCAATCAACCGCGTTTCACGTTGACCGTCGAAGGCGCCCAGTTTGATCTCAAAGTCCTTGAGTTCACGGGCAAGGAAGCCATCAGCCAACCCTTTCGCTTCGACCTGGAACTGGTCAGCGAGCGGCCGGATCTGGATTTGGAGAGCCTGCTGCACTGTCAGGCGTTTCTGAGTTTTGATGAAGAGGGTTCCGGTATTCACGGTCAGATCTATCGGGTCGGGCAGGGGGATTCCGGCAAGCGTCTGACTCGCTATCACGTCAGTCTTGTTCCGCGCCTGGCCTATCTTGGCCACCGGATCAATCAGCGCATCTTCCAGCATCAAAGCGTGCCGCAGATCGTGACGCGGATCCTCAAGGATCACGCGATCCTGCGCGATGCCTTCGAATTTCGCCTCGGCAGCGATTACGCGCCGCGTGAGTACTGCGTGCAGTACGCCGAGAGCGATCTGGCGTTTATCCAGCGTCTGTGTGCCGAAGTCGGCATTCATTTCCATTTTCAACACAGTCCGGACGGGCATCTGTTGGTGTTCGGCGACGATCAAACGGTGTTCCCGCGTCTGGCCGAGCCGACGCTGTACCTGCCGGGCAGCGGCATGGCTGCGGCGGCACCGGCGATCAAGCGTTTCACCGTACGCGTTGAAACCCGCACCAGCGTGGTCACCCGACGAGATTACGACTTCACCAAACCCCGGCTGGCGCTGCAAGGTCGCGCCGAAAGCGAACAGCGTCCGGTGCTGGAGGATTACCACTTTCCCGGCCAGTTCACCGAGCGCGAAACCGGCAAGCAACTGGCCCGACGCACGCTTGAGCGCCATGTCGCCGACTACCGTCAGGCCGAGGGGCGCAGCGATCAATCTGCCTTGGTCAGTGGACATTTCCTGCAACTGACCAAGCATCCGCGCCAGGATTTGAATGACCTCTGGCTGCTGACCTCGCTCGAACACCATGGCCGACAGCCGCAAGTGCTGGAGGAATCGGTGACCAGCGAAGGTGATGAATTCCAGGGTTACCGTAATACCTTTCTCGCCACGCCGTGGGACGTGTTCTTTCGCCCGCCGATGGGCCCGGAAAAACCACGGATGCTCGGTTATCAACCGGCCGTGGTCACCGGCCCGAAAGACAGTGAAATCCATTGCGACGAGTACGGCCGGGTCAAGGTGCAACTGGCCTGGGATCGCGACGGTGAACTCAACGAGCATTCCAGTTGCTGGCTGCGGGTTGCCAGCGGTTGGGCTCATGACCGTTATGGCAGCGTGCTGATTCCGCGGGTCGGCATGGAAGTGCTGGTGGGGTTCATCGATTCGGATGCCGACAAACCGCTGGTCATGGGTTGCCTGCCGAACGCCGCCACGCCGGTGCCGCTTGATCTGCCGGCCGACAAGACCCGCAGTATTTTCCGCAGCCAGAGCAGTCCCGGCGGTGGGGGCTACAACGAATTGCGCATCGAGGATCGCCAGGGGGCCGAGGAAATCTACCTGCGGGCCCAGCGAAACTGGACGCAGCATGTGCTGAATGATCAGCAGGTGCAGGTGGATAACCAGCGCAGCGTCGTTGTCACGGGCCTTGCCAGGCATGAACTGAAGGCCGATGAGCAGCACATCACCCACGGCCAGCGCCAGACTGAAGTGAAGCAGGACGACCACCTCACGGTGACCGGCGACCGGCACATTCGCGTGAGCAATCAGGCGATCAACGCCAGTGCTCAATTTCACGTCAGCGCCGGCCAGCAGGTGGTGATCGACGGCGGGGCGAGCGCAACGATTCAGGCGGGCGGGCAGTGGATCAACATCGGCCCCGGCGGGATCTTCAGCAGCGTGCCGATTGTGGTGGGTGGTGCGCCGATGGCGGCGATGAGCGCAGCGCCGACAGTGCCGGGGTTGCCGGAAACACTGGTGGCGGCACCGGCTGCGATTCTGACTGCCGCGCAAATCATGAGCCTTAAAGGAGACGCGCCGTTCTGCGAAGAATGCGAGCGCTGCAAGGACGGTGTCTGTGCAGCCTGATCAATGGTTGAAGGATGAGCCGCTGAAACCGTCGGAGCAGTTGTTTGCGATTTTCAGTAGCGCCAGTGCGGCAGAGCCGCTGAAGGCCTGGCCGCTGAAAGCGCAGATGCCGAAACCGGTCTGGGCGGAAACGATCTACGCCGAGTGGGATGCGGTGATGCCCTACGTGGGAATCGTCGACGCGGACAGTGAGTTTCTGGATTGGGTGGCGACCACGGAGTCTCGCGACTGGGGTTGGCTGGCGGTTTCTTCGGCGGGGCTTGAGGTGGTGGCCGAGCACTTTCGCAGTTTGACTCAGGTGCTGATGCCGGACGGGAAAGCGGTGTTTTTCCGGTTCTGGGATGGGCGGTTTTTGTTGCCGATCCTTGAGTCGTCCGAGGTGGATGCCGGGCAATTGCTGCCGGTTCTCACGCGAGGCTTGATCAACGGTCAGGCCGTCGAGATCGGGGGTAGGGCGCAGGTCTCGGGTCGAGAGTTTCCCTGGTGGTCGGTGCCGGAAAAACAGCTGGCGCAATTCGGCGGTGATGCCCGGATCAACAACACCTTGCAGTGGTTGAGCGAGGAGCAGCCGGCGTTGTTCGAGGCGTTTCCCGCCGACGTTTTGCGTTGCAAGGTTGTCAGGTTTTTTGCGGTTTCGGCGTCGGACGAGTCGTCGGCTTCGGCTTTGCTGGACTACTTGCGGGACGAGTCAGAGTGAAATTTCCGGGCAAAGGCTTCGGACGTTTCCTGCGAGTTGCGGCGGTTTGCGTGAACTGGTGGGCGCGGTGGTGCGGGGATAGTCTTTGGTTGTCACCGCAAAATCGGTGACAGGGCGTGGAAGCCCTTTTATCGTTAGGCGCGTCAAGCTGCACCAGTCAGACGTTTTTGTCGTTTGAGTTTTTGGTGGCTGTGCGCGGGGCGCTTTCGAGTGCGCCGGGTGCCTAACGTCCCGGTCTTCCACACCTGCGTACAGCCGCCACCTAATGCGTGGAAGTGAGAGTTGGCGGCTCCACCCAATACGTTAGGAGTCATTCCAGTGCCAACATTGAAACCCGATCCACCCTACGAGCCCTTCATCCCCCACCCCGACAACCGCCTCATGGCGCTGACCAGCAACTGCAACGACATGCCCACCCTGTTCATCGACACCCACGCCCCGCTCGACATCCTGATGGACGCCGCCAACTACCGCATCCGCGCCGTGATCCAGGTCCTGGAAAACATGTGCATGCGCGGCTCAGTCGAGTGCGACTCGGTCATCCTCAGCGACTTCGCCCAGCTCTGCGTGATTCCGTTGCGTGATGGCTGTGATGTCTTGGATGTGATTGGCCGCAGGTTGCGTGACCGGCCTTAGATCCCATCCCCTCACCCTAGCCCTCTCCCTCCGGGAGTGTATGTACCGGAGACATGGTGGACAGGTGTTCGGAGACATGGTGGACACTTTTAAATAGACACATTGCTCATCGCGAAGGAGATGGCCTGTGTCTTGGGAAGAGGTGTC
>NZ_JAFGYZ010000043.1:0-15005 GCF_017491585.1 Pseudomonas sp. 58(2021) | reverse complement strand
GAACAGCCACACCACCCCCGCCGCCACCGCAAAGCACAACGCCCCCAACGCAAATACGCCGCCCTGCCCGGTGATCGGAAACACCAGACCGGTAACCAACGGCCCAAGCAGCGAGCCCACACGCCCGATGGCCGAGGCGAACCCCGAGCCCGTCGCCCGCGCCGATGTCGGGTACAACTCCGGCGTGTAGGTGTAGAGCACCGCCCACATGCCGAACAGGAAAAACTGCATCAACAGCCCCGTGCCGATCAGCAGCGCCACGCTGCCGCCAAACACCGCGCTCTGGCCGTACAGAAACGCCATCACCCCGCCGCCGAGCAACGTGACGATGCACACCGGCTTGCGTCCCCAGCGCTCCACCAGCCAGGCCGCCATCAGGAATCCGGGAATCCCGCCGAGGGAAATCAGCACCGTGTAATACACCGACTGGGTGACCGCGAACCCCGACTGTTGCAGCAACGCGCTGAGCCAGGAGGTCAGGCCGTAGAACCCGAGCAGCGCGAAGAACCACAGGCTCCAGATCATCATGGTGCGCTGTCGGTACAGCGGCGACCAGATCTGCCCAAGGGCCGACAGGAAGTTGCCCGGAGGCGTGATCATCCGAGGCAGGCGAACCGGCTCCGGCAACGCGACCCCGCCCAGCGACTTCCGTACCCGGTCCTCGATAGCGCACAACACCTTGTCCGCCGCTTCGTGCTTGCCCGCCTGCTCCAGCCAGCGTGGCGACTCGGGAATGAAAAAGCGGATCGCCAGCACAAACACCGCCGGCACCGCCAGCACCAGAAAGATGTCGCGCCAGCCAATCAGTGGCAGCAGGAAGTACGACAGCACCCCGGCAGCGACAAAGCCCAGCGGCCAGAAACCGTCCATCAAAGCGATGTATCGCCCGCGACGTTGCGCGGGGATCAGCTCCGACAGCATCGACTGGGCGATCGGAAACTCCATGCCCATGCCGACTCCCAGCAAGATGCGGAACAGCGTCAGACTCTCGACCGTTTGCGCCGTGGAACACAGGTAACTGGCCAGCCCCCACAACACAATGCTCCACTGAAACACCGGTTTGCGCCCGAAACGATCGGCCAGCAGCCCGGAGAGCGACGCCCCCAGTACCATGCCGAAAAAGCTCGAACTGGCGAGCAACCCGGCTTCGGCGCTGCTCAGGCCGAACTCGGTTTTGATCGAGCCAAGCAGGAAGGTCATCATCGCCAGATCCATGGAGTCGAAGAAAAACGCCAGGGCGATGATGATGAAAATGATCCGGTGATAACCGCTCACCGGCAGCCGTTCCAGTCGATCGGCCGCGCTGTAGCTTGCCGTGTCCATGCCACCTCCTCTATCCGAAATGTCCGCAGATCGAGTGTGCGCGATAGACGTCAGGCGTTTGTGCCAGATGCGACCTGATCGCAGTCGTGGGCGACGCCAGTCATCAGGACAATGACAACGAGTGCTCTACAACGCCATTTCCAGCTCGGTTTCCCGGGCAAACCGGTGAATCTCCCGCTGCCCCGCCGCCGTCAACTGCAAGGCGCGGGAATCGTTGGGCAGCATCAACCAGCCGGATTGCATGAACAGCTGCAGCAACGCCGCGCCCAGCGAGCCGCCCATGTGCGGCCGACGCTCGCTCCAGTCCGGGCAAGCGCAGGCCACCTGGACATTGCGATGAGCCAGTGCCTGGATGAAGACCCCGCGACTGGCCAGTTGCGTCGCCCCCTTGTGGGTGACGACCACACGGTGTTCAAGCTGTTCGATCCATCCGGCATCGAGCAGGCGTTGATACAGGTCGGCCGCCAGCGTACCGCCCAGATGATCATCACAAAAACGCGCACGCAGCAGGGAAGACGGGGCGGCCTGTGGTCTGGCAATCGGTGTCGAGCGCTTGAACACGTCGGGAATTTTCTGCGGAGCGCTGGCGATCGAGGCACTGGCCAGTGCCTCGATCGCCGCGCCGACTTCGGGAGCGGCGAGGCGGAAGAAACGTTTGCGCCCACGGACCTCGACCTTCAACAGACCGCCAGCGGACAAGCGCCCCAGATGTGCGCTGGCCGACGACGGCGAAAGCCCCGCCAGCAGCGCCAGTTCCTCGGTCTGCCGGGCCGAGCCATCCATCAGCGCCCACATCATTGCGCTGCGTTTGGGATCGGCCAGCAACGTGGCGATCTGGCTGATGCAAGGTGCATGTTCCATGTATTCACTCCCTGTTGAATCGTATCGTCTACTGCCCGCAGACATCTTGACCCGTAATCAGTCGTCGGCCAAACCGCGCAAAATGCCCTGAGCAAAAGGCAAGGCAACAACCCCGGCCACCGGCATTCGCTGCATTTGGCGCAGCCACCACCGCCACCGGTCAGTGACGATCTGATCGTGCCTGTGCCAGCGCGCCGGTGCAGGCTTCAGGCGGACGCTAGTATAAGCGGGTTGATAGCGGCGTCCTGCGCTGGAGCGGGTGCGGCTGGTGATTGTTCCTGACAGAAATTTCGCTATTTACCTGCGACTAATGATCAACCTGCGGAAAAACGGGAAATCGGCTACTCAATTCGGCGCAACGACTGGCGAGCATCTCCCTCAACAGGTTCACCGGCTTACTCAATTGAGCGCGATGGGCGCACAGCAGATTCAGCGGAGCCCGTTCGCAGAGCAAACCTGGCAACAGCACTTTCAAGCGTCCGGCGAGCACATCGTCGGCCACATCCAGCCACGACTTGTAGGCAATGCCCGCCCCCGCAACCGCCCACAGACGCACCACGTCGGCGTCATCGCTGAAACGATCACCACTGACGGTCAGGCCGACTTCGCGCTTGCCATCGTGAAAGCTCCAATGGTCATGCACCCGGCTGCCCAGCATGTACAGCAGGCAATTGTGCTGCGCGAGCTGTTCCAGTTGCGTCGGTTCACCGTGTTTCGCCAGGTAGCCAGGGGAGGCGCACAGAACTCGCCGGTTGTTTGCCGCAATGGGCAGCGCCACCAGACTGGAATCTTCCGGTTCGCCATAACGAAGGGCGATGTCCACGGGCTGACGAAACAGGTCAGCAATGCGGTCGCCCAGCAACAGACGCACCGTCAGCCTCGGATGTTCACGCTGAAACTCGTCGAGCCACGGCAGCAGCAGGTTGCGGCCGAAATCCGAGGGCGCCGACAGTTGCAGGATCCCGCTCACCTGATCCTGCCCGCTGGCCAACAAGCGGCGTCCTTCATCCAGATTGCTCAACGCCGCCCGAGCATATTCGAGAAAGCCCTCGCCCTCGGAGGTCAACCGCAGACTGCGGGTCGAGCGCGCCAGCAATCGTGCACCGAGCTGTTGCTCGATGCGCTTGAGCGCCGCGCTGGCCACGGCGGCGGACATGTCCATCACCCGTGCCGCCGCCGACAGACTGCCCAGGTCCGCCGCCCGGACAAATAACTGCAAGTCATCGAACCGCAACATCATCAGCCTCGATTATCAAAAAAATATTGAAAGAGACTGCTCTTTTAGCCGGTTTTATCTCGTACAGAAATAGCCAATCATGCCTCCCATCGAATTCATCCCCTTTCGGAGCCGACCATGTCCCAACCCTTCACCGCCATCGCCACCCTGATCGCCAGACCGGGTCAGCAGGACGCTCTAGAGCAGCACCTGCGCGCACTGATCGAACCGACCCGCGCGGAAGCCGGTTGCGGCCAATATGACCTGCACCAGGATCTGGCCAACCCGCTGGCTTTTTACATGATCGAACAATGGGCCAGCGACGAAGCCCTCCAGGCCCATGACACCAGCGCGCATATCCAGCATTTCCGGGCGCAGGCCGCCGGGTTCCTCGAGCATTTCGAACTCAAGCGTCTGCGCGCCATCGCCTGAATCCTTCCTGACATTCACTTTCGGAGTTCTCCATGAAAGCCATCGCCTATTACGCGTCCCTGCCGATCAGCGACGAAAAAGCCCTGCAAGACATCGAACTGCCGGAGCCGGTTGCCGGCCCGCGCGATCTGTTGGTGGAAGTCAAAGCCATTTCGGTCAACCCGGTCGACACCAAGGTTCGCCAGAACGTCGCACCTGAAGGTGGCTCGGCCAAGGTGTTGGGCTGGGACGTGGCCGGCGTGGTGAAGTCGGTCGGAAGTGAAGTGACGCTGTTCAAGGCCGGCGACAAGGTTTTTTACGCCGGCTCCATCGCCCGGGCCGGTGGCAACAGTGAACTGCACGTGGTGGATGAGCGGATCGTCGGCCACATGCCGAAAACCCTCGGCTTCGCCGAAGCCGCCGCCCTGCCGCTGACCGCTATCACCGCGTGGGAGCTGTTGTTCGAGCGCCTGCAGATCCGTGAAGGCAATACCGACGAAGGTCAGAGTCTGCTGATCGTCGGCGCGGCCGGCGGCGTGGGTTCGATCCTCACTCAACTGGCCAGCCAACTGACCGGGCTCAACGTGATCGGCACCGCTTCTCGCCCACAAACCCGCGACTGGGTGACCGCGCTCGGCGCCGACCGGGTGATCGATCACAGCCAGCCGTTGAGCGAAGAACTGAAGCGCACCGGCATCGACCACGTGACTCACGTCGCCAGCCTGACCCAGACCGACCAGCATCTGGACCAACTGGTCGAGGTCCTGGCGCCGCAAGGCAAACTGGCTTTGATCGACGATCCGAAAGCGCTGGACGTGACCAAGCTCAAGCGCAAGAGCCTGTCGCTGCACTGGGAGTTCATGTACACCCGCTCTCTGTTCGAAACCGCGGACATGATCGAGCAGCACAAACTGCTCAACCGCGTGGCCGCGCTGATCGACAGCGGAACGCTGAAAACCACCGTTGGCGAGCATTTCGGCACGATTAACGCGAGCAACCTGCGCCGCGCCCATGAACTGCTCGAAAGTGGCAAAGCCAAGGGAAAAATTGTTTTAGAAGGTTTCTAAAACTCGAAAAACCGCAGTCTTCGTCAGCGCCGGATGTGGCTGGCTCGGGGCTGCGGTGTTTTTTTGCCGTCAGTCAGATGCTTGAGCCTTGTCACAATTGCGATCGTATTCAGGTCTACAATCGAAACCTCTGCGAGGCAATCTTTTACGTACGGGAGGTCAGCAATGAAGATCCTGATAAAAGAAGTGGCAAAGTCCCAATGGCAAGTTCGCCTTGACCAGCACGCCGTGACCTTCCGCAGTGAGGCCGAAGCTCGCGCCTTCACTCGCACCCTCGAAGCGCGTCTGCACGCGCCCCATCAGATTCCCGATCCCGGCCAGCAACGCGCTGTCGGCTGAGGCTTTCGTTACTGGATTTCAGCCTGCGCCTTTGCCAGCGCCCGGGCATTCTGCATGCGTCGGGTGAGCGTCGCCGCGCAGACGACCAACAGACCGCACAGGCTGATGACCATGGCCATCGGCACGGCGGTGCCATCGTGCAGAATTCCCACCAGCGCCGAAGCCCCGGCGGCGACGCTGAATTGCATGCTGCCGAGCAAGGCGGAAGCACTGCCGGCGCGACCGCCCTGCCCGTTCATCGCACACGCCGCCGCATTGGGGCTGATGCAACCAAGGCTGGCCACGCAGACGAACAACGGAATCAGCAGTGGCCACAGGGCTTCGGTGTGCAAGGCGCTGACCGCGAGCAGCGTCAGCCCGGCGCCCAGGTAAACCCAGACCGCCCGCGACAGCAGGAAGGCCGGACCACGTTTGGCCAACAGTCGCGCATTGACCTGGGCCACCAGAATGAACCCGGCCGCGTTGGTGCCGAACAGCCAGCCGAAATGCTCGGCCGGTACGCCATACAACTTGATGAAAATGAAAGGCGAGCCGGCAATGTAGGCAAACATCCCGGCGATGGCGATACCGCCAGTCAGGGCATGGCCCATGTAGACCGGGTCGGTCAGCAATCGACCGTACTGACGCAGGGCACCGGACAACGGCTGACGCGGAACATGCGCCGGCAGACTTTCCGGCAGGCCGAGCGCCACCGCCAGTCCGGCGAGGGCACTGAACGCCGTCAGCACCAGGAAGATCGACTGCCAGCCCGTGGTGTTGACCAGCAGACCGCCGAGCATCGGCGCCAGAATCGGTGCCAGCCCCATCACCAGCATCAGCTGCGAGAAGACTTTCGCCGAACCCACCGCGTCGCACTTGTCGCTGACCACCGCCCGGGCAATCACCATCCCCGCACAACCACCCAGCGCCTGCACGAGCCGCGCTCCGATCAGCCACTCCAGATTCGGTGCATAGGCGCAGGCCACTGACGCCAGCGTGAACAGTGTCAGACCGATGAGCAACGGAATCCGCCGGCCGAAGCGATCCGCCACCGGGCCGTAAGCCAGTTGGCCGATGGACAGGCCGAAGAAGTAAGCCGACAGCGTCAGCTGAACGTCTTTCTCGTCGGTACCGAACGCCAGCGCCATGGTGGGAAAAGCGGGTAGATAGAAGTCGATCGCCAACGGACCGAAAGCGGTCAGGGCACCGAGAATCAGAAGGGTACGGAAGTTCATCAGGCGTCCAGGTCGGGCAGACAATCGGGTTGAGTGTGCAGCCCGACAGTCTAGCCGCGCGAGGACGCCTTGAACATTCCGGTAGCTCGCTAACTATTAAAAAGATCAGGCGAGTTTGATCGCATATCCTTCTTCGCTGATCGCTTCGATGACCTGCTCGGCACTCAGCGCACTTTCGACACCGACTTCCTTCGCGGCCAGATCGACCCGCACGCTGGCCGCCGGATCTTTGCTCTGCACCGCCTGGGTGACGGCTTTGACACAGTGACCGCAGGACATGCCTTCAACAGTGAACACTTGCATGGAATGACTCCTTTGAGTGAGGTTGCCGGCAGTGTCGAGCTTGCCACGATGGCAAGGTCAAGTTCTGCAAACAACTGCCGGGCTGGCAATCGGCGCCGCGCTCGGCCAAGCTGCGTGCATCAATGACATGAATTCAGGAGATTCAGCCATGCGCTGGTCAGCTTTCAGCCTGTTTGGCGTACTCAGCCTTTTTGCCTGCCTGCCCCAGGCCAACGCAACCGGCGAGGATTACGCCGTTCTGATCATCTCCCGCGAGCGTCTGGAAGTGCCGACCTCCTGCGAGATCGGCGTGTACATCCAGGATCAGTTCGCCGGGCGACTCCTTCAGGAGCAGTCCACCTCGTTCAACCTGCCCCACGGCACGTTCTCCCTTCGTCTGAAGCTGGAACCGAGCCAGGTGCCGGGTTGCCAGCCGGGCATGCTGGCACCGCCGGCGCAGGAAATCTCGCTCAAGGCCGGGGATGTGGTGAAGTACCGGATCGCGGCAAACGCCAAAGGGTTGTACCTGCGGCCGGCCGCTCTCGAATACTGAGCGTTTCGAAAATGGGGGGAGCAGGTTTGCTCCCCCCATTTTTTTTGGCACTTGACCTTGCCAGCATGGCAAGGTTGATCCTGTAGGCATCCACTACAGGGAGTACGACCGATGTCCGATTCCACCACGTTCGATCTGCCCATCAGCGGCATGACCTGCGCCAGTTGCGCCGGCCGCGTCGAGCGCGCCTTGAGCAAAGTCAGCGGCGCCAGCGCCGTCAGCGTCAACCTCGCCACCGAACAGGCCCGCGTACTGGCACCCGGCGACAGCCTGCCGGCACTGATGGAGGCGGTCGAACGCGCCGGTTACAGCGTGCCGCAGCACACCGTGGAATTGAACATCGACGGCATGACCTGCGCCTCCTGCGTCGGTCGTGTCGAACGCGCGCTGAACAAAGTCCCGGGAGTAAAAAGTGTCAGCGTCAACCTCGCCAATGAACGCGCTCATCTTGAGCTGCTTGGCGCGGTCGACCCGCAAACCCTGATCGCCGCCGTGAGCAAGGCCGGCTATTCGGCCAGCCTCTTCGAACTTGAACACCAGACCGACAATCATCAGCAACGCCTCAACCACGAGCGTTGGGCGTTGATCTGCGCCATCGCCCTCGCCTTGCCGCTGGTGCTGCCGATGCTGCTGCAACCATTCGGTATTCACTGGATGCTGCCGGCCTGGGTGCAATTTGCCCTCGCCACTCCGGTGCAATTCATTTTCGGCGCACGGTTTTATGTGGCCGCGTGGAAAGCCGTACGCGCCGGGGCCGGCAACATGGACTTGCTGGTAGCGCTGGGCACCAGCGCCGGTTACGGCCTGAGTCTCTATGAATGGGCGACCGCCGCCGGGCGCATGCCGCATCTGTATTTCGAGGCCTCGGCGGTGGTCATCGCGCTGGTGCTGCTCGGCAAATATCTGGAAAGCCGCGCCAAACGCCAGACCGCCAGCGCCATCCGCGCCCTGGAGGCGTTGCGGCCGGAGCGGGCGATTCAAGTCATCGATGGCCGCGAACAGGACGTTGCCATCAGTGCTCTGCGCCTCGGCGATCTTGTACTGGTCAAACCCGGTGAGCGCTTCCCGGTGGATGGCGAGGTGCTGGAAGGTCAGAGCCACGCCGACGAAGCACTGATCAGCGGCGAGAGCCTGCCGGTGCCCAAACAACCGGGCGACAAGGTCACCGGCGGTGCGATCAACGGCGAAGGCCGCTTGCTGGTAAGCACCACGGCGCTCGGCGCGGAAAGCGTGCTGGCGCGGATCATCCGTCTGGTGGAAGACGCACAGGCGGCGAAGGCACCGATCCAGAAACTGGTGGATAAAGTCAGTCAGGTGTTCGTGCCGACCGTGTTGCTGCTGGCCCTGGCCACGCTGATCGGCTGGTGGCTGTACGGCGCGCCACTGGAAACCGCGTTGATCAACGCCGTCGCGGTACTGGTGATCGCCTGCCCCTGTGCCCTCGGCCTGGCAACACCCACTGCGATCATGGCCGGCACCGGCGTGGCGGCGCGGCACGGGATTCTGATCAAGGATGCCGAAGCACTGGAGCGCGCCCATGAAGTCAGCAGTGTGGTGTTCGACAAGACCGGCACCCTGACCTCCGGCACCCCGCGCATCGCTCATTTCAGTGCGATCGATGGTGACGAAAACGCCCTGCTGACAGCGGCCGGCGCGCTGCAACGCGGCAGCGAACATCCGCTGGCCAAAGCGGTGCTGGACGCCTGTACCGAACGCCATCTGAGCGTGCCGGATGTCAGCGACAGTCAGTCCCTGACCGGCCGAGGCATCGCCGGCCATCTCGACGGTCGACGTCTGGCGCTGGGCAATCGTCGGCTGCTGGACGAAACCGGTCTGGACGCCGGAAACCTGAGCGAATCCGCCAAGGCCTGGGAAAACGAAGGCCGCACGCTGTCGTGGTTGATCGAGCAAAGTCCGGCGCCCCGCGTACTCGGCCTGTTCGCCTTCGGCGACACCCTCAAGCCCGGCGCGCTGCACGCGGTGCAACAACTGGCGGCGCGAAATATCCACAGCCACCTGCTGACCGGCGACAACCGAGGCAGCGCTCGCGTCGTCGCCGAAGCGCTGGGCATCGAAAACGTCCACGCCGAAGTGCTGCCGGCAGACAAAGCCGCCACCGTCGCCGAACTGAAAAAAACCGGGGTCGTGGCCATGGTCGGCGACGGCATCAACGACGCTCCGGCACTGGCCGCTGCCGACATCGGCATCGCCATGGGCGGCGGCACCGACGTGGCCATGCACGCCGCCGGCATCACCCTGATGCGCGGTGATCCACGGCTGGTACCGGCCGCGCTGGAGATCAGCCGCAAAACCTACGCGAAGATCCGCCAGAACCTGTTCTGGGCCTTCGTCTACAACCTGATCGGCATTCCGCTGGCGGCGTTCGGCTTCCTCAATCCGGTGCTGGCCGGTGCGGCGATGGCCCTGTCGAGCGTCAGCGTGGTGAGCAATGCGCTACTGTTGAAAACCTGGAAACCCGAGGATCTGGAGGACAACCGATGAACATCGGCCAAGCGGCCCGCCACAGCGGCCTGAGCGCGAAGATGATCCGTTACTACGAGTCGATCGGCCTGCTCAAGGCCGCCCATCGCACCAACAGCGGCTATCGCGTCTACGGCGATGACGACCTGCATACGCTGGCGTTCATCAAGCGCTCGCGGGACCTGGGTTTCTCGCTGGAGGAAGTCGGCAAGCTGCTGACCCTCTGGCAGGACCGCCAGCGCGCCAGCGCCGATGTGAAGGCTTTGGCCCGCCAGCACATCGACGAGCTGAATCAGAAGATCCGCGAACTCGGCGAACTGCGCGACACCCTGCAGGATCTGGTCGAACACTGCCACGGCGACCACCGCCCGGACTGCCCGATCCTCAAGGAACTGGCGTCGGGCTGCTGCGCGCAACCCGCTCGCGCCTGAGCAGCAGGAGTTTCATCGACAGCACTGTGGCGAGGGGAATGCCGTGGAACAACAGCACCACGGCACCCGGCGCCCACCACGCATAGAACGGTGCGGCGATCAGCATGCCGACGCCGAACCCGGTCATCTGCAACAGCGTCAGGAAACTGAAAATCGGCAGGCGCAGGGGCTCCGGCTCCCGTTGCAAGCGCGACATCAGGCCGACTTCCGAGAACCCGTCACCCAATCCGGCCGGCAGCGAAAACAGCAACAGACCGACGACGCTGTGCTGCTGGAACATCAGGATGAACCCGCAAGACATCAGCAGCACGCCGCCGAAATAGCGGCGCTCGAGATGGATGTTTTCCGAGCCGTTCAGGCGACTGGCGATGCGCGCGCCGAGCAGTTTGCCGGCGGCCCACACCGCGAGCATCAGGCCCAGCGTGGTGCTGGCTGAATCCGGCGTGAGCAGTCTGGAAATGATCGGGAAGCCGACGTTGTGCGCAGCGCTGCCAAGGGTGTCGGCCATGGTCACCGCCAACATCGCCGCCACCACCGGAGCGCTGCGCAGGCCTTGCAACAACGCCGACCATTCACCTTGTTTAACACTGGATTCAACCACTGGCTCAGGTGCACTGAACCGCAGCGGCACGATCAACGCCGCCGCCAACAAATAGGTCAGCGCATTCAGCGCGAACACCGTTTCAAAACCAAATCCCGCGACCAGCAACCCGGACACCAGACTGCCGCCGACCATCGCCATGGACGAGGCGGACGTGATCCAGGCATTGGTCTTGAGCAACTGCGCCGACTCGATCAATCGCGGCAACTGACTGTTGAGACCGATGGCGAACATCGAATTACCGAAGCCCAGACCGAACGCAATCAGCGGCAGCAACAACGCCTGCTGACTGACCGGAACGATCAGCAACAGCCCGAGCACAGCGGCGCGCAGCAGATCGAAGGCAATCAACGGCAAGCGGCCGCTGCATCGGCGATAGAACGCGGTGCCGATCAGGCTGGCGAAAATCCCGCCGCCCACGCGACTGGCGAGAAAAATCCCCACGCTCATCGCGCTGTTGCTCAGCAGATAGACATAAGTGGCCAGCGCCACCATGTTGAGGAACGCGCCGAAATCGGAAATCAGCCGGGCCGTGATGATCAGCCGGGCATTGCGGGACGTGGTGCTCACAATCAATCCTTGAATGTGTAAAACCCGGCCGAAGCCGGGTTTTCTTTTTCAGATGCTCACTGCATCCAGGGTGGCGGAGGCGGTTCGTCAGACTTGCCCTTGGGCTCGTCGTCCGCCGCGCGGATGGCTTGCTTGCGCTCCTCATCCAGACGCGCCGCTTCGATCTCGCGCAGTACCCCGCCGACATCGGCCAGGTCTTCGGGATCGTCGAACTCGCCGGTCAGCACGCTGGCCGGGTGCAATGTCCCCGCTTCGTACAACGCCCACATTTCCTTGGCGTATTTGGTTTTCTTCAACTCCGGGGCGAAGCGGCCGAAGTACGACGCCATGTTGCCCACGTCACGCTCCAGCATGCTGAACGCGTGATTGTTGCCGGCGGCGTCCACCGCCTGCGGCAGGTCGATGATGACCGGGCCGGTCGGTGTCAGCAGCACGTTGAACTCCGAGAGGTCACCGTGCACCAGACCGGTACACAACATCAGCACGATCTGCGAAATCAGGAACGCGTGGTATTCGCGGGCCTGATCCGGTTCCAGCACCACGTCGTTCAGACGCGGCGCGGCATCGCCGTATTCGTCGGCCACCAACTCCATCAGCAGCACGCCTTCAAGGAAGTCGTACGGCTTGGGCACTCGCACCCCGGCATTGGCCAGGCGGAACAGCGCCGCGACTTCGGCGTTCTGCCAGGCATCTTCGGCTTCCTTGCGCCCGAACTTGGACCCCTTGGCCATCGCCCGGGCCTGTCGGCTGTTACGAACCTTGCGGCCTTCCTGATACTCGGCCGCCTGGCGGAAACTGCGTTTGTTCGCCTCCTTGTAGACCTTTGCGCAACGTAACTGATTGCCGCAGCGCACCACATAAACAGCTGCTTCTTTGCCACTCATGAGTGGACGCAGCACTTCGTCGACCAGACCGTCCTCGATCAGGGGTTCAATGCGTTTTGGAGTCTTCATCAGCTTTTATTGTGGGTCCTTTATTACCAAACACGCGAATGTCACTCGTTATACGGCAATCCTCGCATCACGGGGAGGGGTTGCCGACCTGTGAACCTGTGGATGCACACACTGTGCCGGATCAAATACGTCAATCCATCGCCCTTGTATCGACCGCTGCGAATCATAGCCGAGCCCACCGAACTTGTTGTCGCAAGGACTTGAGGGCATTTGCGACAGAATCTGACATCCCGCCGCACACAGCTCGTAAGAATTTTCTCTTCCGGCCTCAATTTCCCTCTCGTGCGGCCGAATTCCTCTGTGACAGAGGAATTTGTCCGACAATCGTTCCCAAAAAAATGTCGATGTCGCATCCAAGGAAACGGGTGAGAAATAGGTTTTTCGGCTGCCAATAACCGCGAGTCATCTGCACTGCGTGGGCCTACAAGAAAATCTGGAGCGCGGATGAACATCAAACAGAAGTTGACCTGGGCGTTTGCAATCATCGCCTGCTTGCCCGTGGTGCTGGTCGCCACGCTGGTGGTACTGAACCTGCGCAGCGATGCCCGGGACGATTTTGTCGACAGCAGCGGGCGCGAGATCCGTCAGGTCAGCAATGCCATGCAGCTTTTTTTCGACGGCATCAGCCAGAACGTCGATTACCTGGCGGCGCAACCATTGGTCAAAAACGCCGACGGCAGCGTGCGCAGCCGCATGAGCGCCAACGCTTCCGACACCTCGGATGGCGAGATCGACAAACAACTGTTTGCACTGTTCGAGGGGCTGGCCAAAGCCCACCCTGCCTACTCCTACGTTTCTTATGGATTGAACAGCGGCGGCTATGCCTTCTGGCCGGGCGATCCGAAGATGGCCAACTACGACCCGCGCACCCGCCCGTGGTACAAGACCGCCATGGCCAACCCGGGCAAGACCCTGCGCACCGAAGCCTACTACTGGGCCGGCGATGACGCGGTACTGGTCAGCACCGTGCGCGCGGTCGCCAACCAGTTGGGCGCCCAGGGTGGCGTGGTCAACATTGACGTGTCGCTCAAGCAACTGACTGAGATCGTCAAACAGATCAAGCTCGGTGAAAGCGGTTACCTGATGCTGATGGAAAACACCGGCACGGTGCTGGTCGATCCGAAGCAACCGGAGCACAACTTCAAGCGACTCGACAGCCTCGGCGACGGCTACGCGCAACTGGCCAAGGCCGGCAAAGGCCTGGTTGACATCGAGCTCAACGGCGAGCGCTACATGGCCAATGTCTGGCCATCGGAGCAACTGGGCTGGACCTTCATCGGCCTGATCAAACAGAACGAAGTGATGAGCTCGGCGACCCGCCTGACCTGGCTGATCGCAATCATAGCCGCGGTGCTGGCGGTGTTCTTCGCCGTGGTCGGCGCCAGTTTCGCCAGCCTGATCGTGCGGCCGATCCGCAGCGTGGCCAATGGTCTGGAAGGCATCGCCCAGGGCGAAGGCGACCTGACCAAGAACCTCGACATCCGTGGCAGCGACGAAACCGCGCAACTGGCCAACTGGTTCAACCAGTTCCTCACCGCGATTCGCAGCCTGATCCAGCACATCGGCGGCGCGGCCGGGAAAATCCTTGCCACTTCGCAGAGCTCGACCCGGGTCTCCGGCGACATGGCTGAAGCCGCCGGCCGTCAGCGCGAAGCGGTGGACATGGTGTCGACTGCGTTTCACGAAATGGTCGCCACCGCCAACGAAGTCGCCCGCTCGTGCAGCCAGGCGGCGGAGTCGGCCGACAGCGGTCAGCGCCAGGCCCGCGAAGGTCAGCAACAGATCGATGCGGCGGTGCACAGCGTCGATCAACTGAGCCAGGAGCTGGAACAGTCGGCACAGTCGATGCAGCAACTGGAGCGTGACAGCAATGACATCCAGTCGATCCTCGGCACCATTCGTTCCATTGCCGAACAGACCAACCTGCTGGCGCTCAACGCCGCCATCGAGGCGGCGCGGGCCGGTGAGCAGGGGCGTGGTTTTGCGGTGGTGGCCGACGAGGTTCGCGCACTGGCCAAACGCACGGCGGATTCGACGGCGGAAATCGACGGCCTGCTGGGCAACCTGGCCAAACGCACCAGCGCGGTGACCCAGCAGATGCGGGCCAGCCTCGACGTGTCGCAGCAATCGGTGGCACGCATTGGCGAGGCGCGGGAAAGCTTTGGGCAGATTCGGGAATCGGTGGATGTGATTCGTGACATGAACACGCAGATCGCGACGGCGGCGGAAGAGCAGCATCAGGTGGCCGAGGACATCAATCGGCACATCAGCCAGATTCATGGTGATGCGCAACTGGTGGCCGAGCTGGCCAATTCGGCGCGGCTGGATTCGCAGAGTCTGGCGGGTTTGTCGAATGAGCTGGATGGGTTGGTGCGCAGGTTCCGGACTTGAGATTGGGGGGGCCCTGAAAAGCCCCCTCACCCCAGCCCTCTCCCGGGGGGAGAGGGAGCCGACCGAGTTGTCTTGCGTCATACATCGACCTGAAAAAAAGTGTCGATTATGGATTCACAGCCAATCTCTCACGTCGGTGAACCTCTCCAATATCCCCCAATCAGTCCCCTCTCCCTCCGGGAGAGGGTTAGGGTGAGGGCAAGCTTTTGCTCCTCTAGCGCTCGATGATCGCCGTCACACCCTGGCCACCAGCCGCACAAATCGAAATCAACCCCCGCCCCTGCCCCGCCGCATCCAGCAACTTCGCCAGGT
>NZ_JAFGYZ010000042.1:0-17715 GCF_017491585.1 Pseudomonas sp. 58(2021) | reverse complement strand
TGGTGTGGCTGTTCGGGATGGAAACCCGGGGCAAGACGCTGGAAGAGTTGACCGAAGCGGTTGTGCGCTGACACCTGAAAAGCCGTTCGAACACGGGCGTGTTCGAACGGCTTTGTGCTGTTACGGTTTCACCAACCGTGCATCCAGGCTGTTCTGCGCCAGGCGCTTGGCCTGATCCTGAGTCATGCCCAGGTGAGTGTGCAGCGCATGGAAGTTCTCGGTGACATAACCGCCGAAGTACGCCGGGTCATCGGAGTTCACCGTGACCTTCACGCCGCGCTCGAGCATGTCGAGGATGTTGTGCTGCGACATGTGATCGAACACGCAGAGTTTGGTGTTCGACAGCGGGCACACGGTCAGCGGGATCTGCTCATCGATGATCCGCTGCATCAGGCGCTCGTCTTCGATGGCGCGCACGCCATGGTCGATGCGCTGGATTTTCAGCAGGTCGATGGCTTCCCAGATGTACTCCGGCGGGCCTTCTTCACCGGCGTGAGCGACGGTCAGGAAACCTTCGTGACGGGCACGATCGAACACGCGCTGGAACTTGCTCGGCGGGTGACCCATCTCTGAGCTGTCCAGACCCACGGCGACAAATGCATCACGGAACGGCAGCGCCTGGTCGAGGGTTTTCTGCGCTTCGTCTTCGCTGAGGTGGCGCAGGAAGCTCAGGATCAAACCGCTGGTGATGCCCAGTTGCTGTTCGCCATCCTTCAGCGCGGCGGCGATGCCGTTGAGCACCACTTCGAACGGGATACCACGGTCAGTGTGAGTCTGCGGGTCGAAGAACGGCTCGGTGTGAATCACGTTCTGCTCTTTGCAGCGCAGCAGATAGGCCCAGGTCAGGTCGTAGAAGTCCTGGGAGGTGCGCAGCACGTCGGCGCCCTGGTAATACAGGTCGAGGAATTCCTGCAGGTTGTTGAAAGCGTAAGCCTTGCGCAGGGTTTCGACATCGCTCCACGGCAGGGCGATCTTGTTGCGTTCGGCCAGGGCAAACAGCAGCTCGGGCTCCAGCGAGCCTTCCAGATGCAGGTGCAGTTCAGCCTTGGGCAGGGCGTTGAGCCAGTCGTACATATTCTTTTCTCATCAGGTGCAATGGCGGCATTCTACAGATGCGCGCCGAAACAATTGGCAAAACCTGACCAACCGATCCATCACACCGCTTCCTGTTCCCGTCGATAGGCGTAGGTATCGGCAAAGCGCGACAGCAGGAATTCGGCGCAGGTGGTGGTCGGATATTTCGCCGGATGCTGTGCGTCCTGGCAACCGGGCAGGCACTCGATGCGTGTGTCCGGGTGCGGCTCGGCGAAAAACGGCATCGAATAGCGATCCACGCCCAGCGGGCTGATGACCCGGTGCGGGGTCGAGCGATAACGGTCATTGCTCCAGCGCGCCATCATGTCGCCGAGGTTGACCACGAAGGTACCGTCGATGGGCGGTGCGTCGATCCACTGGCCTTTGACGTTTTTCACCTGCAAACCGCCGGCGGTGTCCTGATACAACAACGTGATGCAGCCGTAATCGGTGTGCGCGCCGGCGCCTTGCTGTTCGGCGGAACTGGCGGTGTGGCGCGGCGGGTAATGAATCATCCGCAGCACGCTGACCGGCTCGTTGAAGCGTGTATCGAAGAAATCGCGCTCGATGCCCAGTGCCAGGGTCATGGCCCGCAACAGGGTTTGCGCCAGGGCCTGCATGTCGCGGTAGTGCTGTTCCATCAGCGCTTCCCAGCCGGGAATGGCCGGGTGACGATTGGGGCCGCGCAAGGGTTTTTCCGCCAGCACCTCGGGATGATCGGCCGGCAGGTGCAGGCCCATGTCGAAGGTTTCCTTGAGATCGCTGGGTTTGTCCGGGTCGAGCTGTTCGGTGGCGATGGCGCCGTAGCCGCGGTGATGGCGGGTCTGGGTGATGTCGATCCTGAGTTTTTCTTCGGCCGGTTGTGCAAAAAAGCGCTGCGCGTGATCGAGCAGGGCGGCGATGCGCTGCGCAGAAATCGGATGGCCCTTGATATAGAAGAAGCCCCATTCGCGGCAGGCGTGGTCGATCTGTTCGGCGACGGCGGGCCAGGCGTTCTGGTCGTCGGAGTAGAGCGCAGAGATGTCGATGATCGGAAGCTGATCCATACACAATCCTTGAATACGCTGAACAACCAATGTGGGAGCAAGCCCGCTCCCACAGGGTTTTGGGTGGCTGACAAAAAATTACTTCGGCATCTCGGCCTTCATGCCTTCGACGTAGTAATTCATCGACGCCAGTTCCGCGTTGGTGGCGCTGACCCCCGCCGGGATTTTCTCGACCCCGGCCTGATCCTTGATCGGCCCGGTGAATGGCTGCAGGGCACCGCTCTTGATGTCGGCGATGATCTGCTCGGCTTCGGCCTTCACCGGTGCCGGCACCAGATCACTGATCGGCAGTTCGACCGTACCTTCTTTCAACCCGCCCCAGTAATCCTGGGATTTCCAGTTGTGGTCGATCACGCTCTGGGTCGCCTGAATGTAGTGCGGCGCCCAGTCGTTGACGATCGAAGTCAGCACCGCTTTCGGACCGAAGTGCGCCATGTCCGAAGCGTAGCCCACGGCGTAAACACCTCGCCGTTCGGCGGCCTGGATCGGTGCCGGGCTGTCGGTGTGCTGGAACACCACGTCCACGCCCTGGTCGATCAGCGCGTTGGCGGCGTCGGCTTCCTTGCCCGGATCGAACCACGAGTTGACCCACACCACTTTGATTTCCGTGCCGGGGTTGTACTTGTTCAGGGCCAGTTGAATGGCGTTGATGTCGCGGATCACTTCCGGGATCGGGAACGAGGCGACGTAGCCGATCTTTTTGCTCTTGGTCATCTTCGCCGCGAGGAAACCACCGACGTAACGGCCCTCGTAGGTACGCGCGAGATAGGTGCCGAGGTTCTTGTCCTGCTTGTAGCCGGTGGCGTGCTCGAAGGTCACCTTGGGAAACTGCTTGGCGACTTTCACCGTCGGGTTCATGTAGCCGAAAGAGGTGGTGAAGATCAGGTCGTAATTGTCCTTGGCCATGTTGCGGATCACCCGCTCGGCGTCGGCGCCTTCGGCGACGTTTTCCACGTAGTTGGTGGTGATCTGTGTGCCGAGTTTTTCCGCCAGCGCCTTGCGCCCCTGTTCATGCTGATACGTCCAGCCGTGGTCGCCGATGGGGCCGATGTAGACGAAGCCGACTTTCAGTGGATCGGCGGCACTGGCGCTCAGGCTGAGGCCAAGGCCCATGGCGATGCACAGCAGTGTTTGCAGTGGACGTTTTTGCATGAACGCGAACTCCCTTTTGTTGTGTGTGGGGAGAGCAATGCAAAAGGCTGACCAAGCGGACAACAATCTGGCTTGAAACCGAGGCGCGCCCATCGCGGGCAAGCCCGCTCCCACAAAAACGCCGCGATCCCTGTGGGAGCGGGCTTGCTCGCGAAGAGGCCGTAAAGGCCAATAAAAGTGCATGTCCGTACAAGGACGCCATCGACTGGTGCGCTAAGGTGTAACGAACCATTAGCGCCGCCCCGCAGTCAGTAGTTCATTCGAACCCCTGCGCCAAAAGGCTCGCCATGCTCACGATCCTCAAGCAAGAAAGCTTTCTGCTGCTGGCCCTGATCGCCGCCCTCGTCGCGTATCCGATGGAGCACTGGTTGCTGCACAGCGGCCAGGTCGTCGCCCTGACAGCAGGGCTGGTGTTGATCGCCTTCATCGTTGCCGCCTCGATGCGCGTCGCCCATCAGGCCGAACTGCTCGCGGAAAAAGTCGGCGACCCTTACGGCACGATGATCCTGACGCTCGCCGCCGTGCTGGTGGAAGTGGTGATCCTGGCGATCATGATGCGCAACGAAGCCTCGGCCACGCTGGTGCGCGACACGATCTACTCGGCGGTGATGCTCGACATCAATGGCATCCTCGGCCTCGCCGCGCTGATGGGCGGGATCAAACATGGCGAGCAGTCCTACAACGACGATTCGGCCCGCAGTTACAGCGTGATGATCCTCACCGCCATGGGCGTGTCGATGGTGGTGCCGGAGTTCATTCCCGAGGCCAACTGGAAAATTTATTCGGCGTTCACCATCGGCGCGATGGTGCTGCTTTACGCGTTGTTCCTGCGGATGCAGGTCGGGCCGCACAGTTATTTTTTCAGCTATAGCTACCCGGACAAACGCCGCAGGAAAGAGCCCGTGGAGCAGGAGCCGAAACCGGCCAGCCTGGCGCTGTCGATCGGTATTCTGGTGTTCGGTGTAGTGGTGATTGGCGCACTGGCCGAGGTGATGTCCAAGACCCTCGACCTGGGCCTGGAAGGGACGGGTGCTCCGCCGGTGATCACGGCGATTCTGGTGGCAGCGATCTCGGCAGCGCCGGAGATTCTGACCGCGTTGCGTGCGGCGTTGGCCAACCGTATGCAGTCGGTGGTCAACATTGCGATGGGGGCTTCTCTGTCGACGGTGATTCTGACGGTACCGGTGATGGAGGCGATGGCGCTCTATACGGGGCAGCCGTTTCAGATGGCGATGACGCCGGTGCAGACGGTGATGATCTTCATCACGCTGATCGTCAGCGCGATCAACCTCAATGACGGTGAGACCAATGCCATCGAGGGCATGACCCACTTCGTGCTGTTTGCGACGTTCATCATGTTGTCGCTGCTGGGCCTCTGAGCCGATCACAAAACCAAATGTGGGAGCAAGCCCGCTCCCACATTCAGACTTCCGCTTGGATCAGGTGCCGGCGATCAACTGCCGAGCCGCCTGACTGTGATCGGCAATCAGGCCTTTGAGATCCAGCCCTTCAACCTGCCCGTCAATCACGCGCCACTTGCCGCCGATCATCACTCTATCCGCTCGGTCCGCACCGCATAGCAGCAATGCGGAAATCGGGTCATGACTGCCGGAGAAGCGCAGTTCATCCAGTTTGAACAACGCCAGATCCGCCTGTTTGCCCACCGCCAGTTCGCCGATGTCGGTACGGCCCAACAGACTCGCCGATCCTTTGGTCGCCCAGCCCAGCACGCGTTCCGGGGTAATCTTCTCGGCGCCGTAACGCAGGCGCTGGATGTACAGAGCCTGACGCGCTTCGAGGATCATGTTCGACGCATCGTTGGACGCCGAACCATCCACACCGAGACCGAACAGTGCGCCGGCATCGGTCAGTTCGATGCTCGGGCAGATGCCGGAGGCCAGACGCATGTTCGAACTCGGGCAATGGCAGATGCCGGTGCCGGCCGCGCCGAGGCGGGCGATTTCGTCGGGGTTGAAATGGATGCCGTGGGCCAGCCAGGTGCGCGGGCCGAGCCAGCCGACGCTGTCCAGATAATCCACGGTGCGAAGGCCGAAGCGTTGCAGGCAGAAGTCTTCTTCGTCGAGGGTTTCGGCCAGGTGAGTGTGCAGGCGCACATCAAGCTTGTTCGCCAGTTCGGCGCTGGCGGACATGATTTCCGGGGTCACCGAGAACGGCGAGCACGGCGCCAGGGCGATCTGGATTTGCGCGCCGTCGCCACGTTCGTGGTACTCGTGAATCAGGCGCTGGCTGTCGTCGAGAATCACCTGACCTTCCTGCACGGTCTGCTGCGGAGGCAGGCCGCCGTCCTTCTCGCCGAGGCTCATCGAACCCCGGGTGAGCATGGCGCGCATGCCCAGTTCGCGCACGGTTTCGACTTGCACGTCGATGGCGTTTTCCAGGCCATCCGGGAACAGGTAATGGTGATCGGCGGCGGTGGTGCAACCCGACAGCAGCAACTCGGCCAGCGCGACTTTGCTGGCGAGGGCGAGTTTTTCAGGCGTCAGGCGCGCCCAGACCGGGTACAGGGTTTTCAGCCACGGGAACAACGGCTGATTGACCACCGGCGCCCAGGCGCGGGTCAGGGTCTGGTAGAAGTGGTGATGGGTGTTGATCAGGCCCGGCAGGATCACGTGTTCACGGGCGTCGAACACTTCATTGCACGGTGTCGACGGTTGCAGGCCGGCGCCGAGCACTTCGGTGATCACACCGTCTTGCAGCACCAGACCGCCACGGGCATCGAGACCGTTGGCCGTGAAAATGGCGAGGGGATTTTTTAACCAGATACGGGTCGCAGGCATTGTGGCCGGCTCCTCTGAAAGTGGGGTTCAGGGTTGCCAGCTCAGTGTTGCCCTGTCTGCTGATCCAGGGTCGCCGCGAAGGGCGAGGTGCGGAGTTTCGAACAAAATGTTGCGACGGGCAAGCTCAACCCGACCAGACACCACAATCCCTTTGTAGGAGTGAGCCTGCTCGCGATGCGGAGTGTCAGTGGACATATCTCCTGACTGATCCACCGCCATCGCGAGCAGGCTCGCTCCCACATTGGGAATCTGTTGATTACCAGGGAATGGTTTCACCTTTGTAGTTCACAAAGTGATGGCCGCCCTTGCCGGCAAACGCGTCCACCTGATCCACCAGGCCACGGGTGCTGGTCTCCACGTCGATGTCGGCACCTTCGCCGCCCATATCGGTTTTCACCCATCCCGGATGCAGCGACAGCACGGTGAGTTTCTGCTCGCCCAACTGAGTGACGAAGCTGTTGGTCATCGAGTTCAGTGCTGCCTTGCTGGCCTTGTACAGCGCCAGTTCCGGCGCGTCGGGCATGGTCACGCTGCCGAGCACCGAACTCATGAACGCCAGCACGCCGCTGCCATCGCGGATCTGCCCGACGAAGCGCTGGGCCAGGTTGATCGGAGCCACGGCGTTGGTGAAGAACAGTTGACCGACTTCGGCCAGCGTTGCGCCGCCCGGGGTCTGCACCTCAGGGCCTTTGACCCCGGCGTTGACGAACAGCAGGTCAAACGTCTCGCCCTTGAGCTTCTGGCTCAGAGCGATCACCGCTTGCTGGTCGTCCATGTCGAGTTTTTCGATCTGCACGTTGCCCAGTGCTTTCAGCGCCTCGGCATTCGAAGGGTTGCGAACCGTGGCGGTGACTTGCCAGCCGTCGGCCAGCAGGGTTTTCACCAGGCCCAGACCCAGGCCCCGGGAGGCGCCAATGATCAGTGCGTGCTTGGCAGGATTCAGTGCGGACATGATGGGCTTTCCTTGAAAGTTGAAAGATCACGGGTTCAATGGACAGCGTTGACCGAGCCGATGCTGCAATTCGTGGCGCAGCTCGCCGAGTTCGGCCATGCGGGTTTCGACCAGCTTGAGCTTGTCTTGCAGCAGTTGCGTGACGGTGGTGTCGGGGTTTGGCGATTGCCACAGCGCGCCAACGCTGCTGCCGATCTCGCCAAGGGTAAAGCCCAGACGCTGCGCCGTCTTGATGTACAGCACCAGTTGCACCATCTCCGGCGGATAGTTGCGATAACCGTTGGCGCTGCGTTGCGCCGCGATCAATCCGCGCTCCTCGTAAAATCGCAGCGTGTCACGGCTGACATCGCAGGCCTGGGCCAACTCACCGATGCGCATCTTGCAGGTCTCGAAAGTGTTTGACCCTGGAGCATACTCCAGGCTTTACCGTGGTTGCTCCCTGAATTTTCGGAGCAAGGATGATGTGGACTTCAACGCAGTATCGGCAGTTGGTGCGCGGCAGTGCCTGGTATGACCTGATCGTGACGGCGGCGTTTGTCACGCCGTGGAGTTTTGCTGTGTTGCATGGGTTGTTGACGACGCTGAGTCAGGCACTGGAGCTGCCCGGCGAGCTGCCGCCGTTCGAACCTGCGCATTTGTTGATGGCGAATCTGTTCGGTTCGGTGGTGTGCATGTGGGCGGTGCTGCGGATTCGTGATCCGCAGCCGGTTTATGGGCGCTACGACGCGGTGACCCGGTTTCTGTTCGCCGCGTGGATGACGTATGCCCTGGCCCACGGCGCCAGTTCGTTGGTGGTGGGTTTCCTGGTTCTCGAAGTGGCGTGGGGCATTGCTCAGGCATTGCCGGTTCGGCCGCTGTCGCGAGCCGTCACGGCTTAATGACCGGCCTGCCACGGCTGCCCCAGTGATACCGGCGCATACAACCGTGTACGCAGCGCATCTCGCGACAACACCACCAGCATCAGAATGGTCGCGACATACGGCAGCATCGCCAGCAAGCTCGAAGGAATCGCCAGCCCCAACCCCTGCGCCACCAGGTGCAGGATGCTGGCGAGTCCGAACAGATACGCCCCGAGCAATAGTCGCCACACCCGCCAACTGGCGAACACCACCAGCGCCAGCGCGATCCAGCCGCGGCCGGCGGTCATGTTCTCGGCCCACATCGGCGTATACGCCAGTGACAGATATGCGCCGGCCAACCCGGCCATGGCGCCGCCAAACAGCACCGCCAGTGTGCGCACGATCAACACCGGCAAGCCCATGGCACTGGCCGCGTCCGGGTTCTCGCCGACCGCTTGAATGATCAGCCCGACACGACTTTTCACGATCACCCACGCCACCAGCGCAAACAGCGCGAACGACAGGTACACCAGCAGATCCTGGGCAAACAGCATGCGACCGATCAGCGGGATTTCGCTCAGGTAGGGAATGGCCAGCGGCTCGAAACCGGCCAGCGGTTTGCCGACCCACGCCGCGCCGACAAAGGTCGACAGGCCGACGCCAAAAATCGTCAATGCCAGCCCGGTCGCCACCTGATTGGCGTTGAACACCAGCGCCACCAGCGCAAAGAGCGACGACAACAGCATCCCGGCGAGCATCGCCAGCACCACGCCCAACCACAGGTTGCCGCTGTTGAACGCGACGATGAAACCGATCACCGCGCCAAACAGCATCATGCCTTCCTGCCCGAGGTTGAGTACGCCGCTCTTTTCGCAGATCAGTTCGCCCAGCGCCACCAGCAGCAGTGGCGTGCCGCAACGCACCATGGCGTAGAAAATATTGCTCAGCAGATCGATATCCATCACAGCGCTCCGGCGGTTACGGCGGTGGTTGAAGTGCGCCGCACCCAGCGCAGGTTCAGGCGTGGTCGGTAGAGGATCAGCACGTCACAGGCCAGCAGGAAAAACAGCATCATTCCTTGAAACAACTGGGTGATCGCCTGGGGCAGATTCAGCGTCATCTGTGCGCTCTCGCCACCGATGTACAGCAGCGCCATCAACAGGCTTGAAAACAGAATGCCGATGGGGTGAAGCCGCCCGAGAAACGCCACGGTGATCGCCGCATAGCCGTAGCCCGGCGAGACCTGCGGCACCAGTTGGCCGATCGGGCCGGTGACTTCGCAGACACCGGCCAGCCCGGCCAGTGCGCCGCTGATCAACAGCGCGAGCCAGATCAGCCGCTTCTCGCGAAAACCGGCAAATCCCGCTGCGCGCTTGTCCAGACCCAACACTTTTATCTGGAAACCGACGAAGCTTTTCTGCAGCAACACCCACACTGCGACCAGCGCAAGCAAGGCGAAATACACACCGATGTGTGCCCGACCGTCCTCCATCAACAGCGGCAGGCGGCTGGCATCGCTGAACATTGCTGACTCGGGAAAATTGAATCCGGCCGGATCCTTCAGCGGCCCGTGTACGCAGAACAGCAACAGGTTCAGCGCGATGTAATTGAGCATGATGCTGGTGAGGATTTCGTTGGCGTTGAAGCGCGTGCGCAACCAGGCGGTGAGCCCGGCCCACGCGGCGCCGGCGAGGGTGCCGGTGAGCAGGATCAGTACCAGCGCCCAGCGGCTTTGCAGATCGATGATGTTCACCGCCAGCGCACTGCCGGCCAACGCACCGAGCAACAGTTGACCTTCGGCGCCGATGTTCCAGATCCGCGCCTGATAGGCCACCGCCAGCCCCAGCGCACACAAGAGGATCGGCAAGGTTTTGACCAGCAGCTCGGAGACGCCATACAGGTCGCTGACCGGGGCGATCAGCAAGGTATGCAAAGTTTTCAGCGGATCATGGCCGAGGGCGACGAACAGCAACGATCCGCAGACCAGCGTCAGCACCGCCGCCAGCACCGGCGAGCACCACAACATCAGGCGCGATTGGCGACCACGGGGTTCGAGGGAAAGCAACATGGGAAAACTCCGTTAAACCGTGGCCGGTTGTGATTGAGGGGTGTCGAACTGACCGGCCATCCAGCCGCCGACGTCGCTGAGGCGGGTCAACGCCGTGTCCTGCAACGCCGAAAGTCGCCCACCGCAGAGCGCGCCGAGGCGGTCGCTGATCCGGAACAGTTCGTCGAGGTCTTCGGAAATCACCAGGATCGCCGCACCGGCATCGCGCAAGGCAATCAGGGCGCGATGAATCACCGCTGCCGCGCCGACGTCCACGCCCCAGGTGGGGTGCGCGGCGATCAGCAGTTTCGGTTGCTGGAGGATTTCCCGGCCGAGGATGAATTTCTGCAGGTTGCCGCCCGACAGGCTGCGGGCGGCGGTCTGGGTGTCCGGGGTTTTCACGCCGAAGCGCTGGATGATCGTTTGGGCGAGGGCTTCGACCTTGCCGCGCTCGATCAAGCCGTGGCTGACCAGGCCTTGTTGAAAGGCGGTGAGCAGGGCGTTGTCCGCCAGGCTCATGTCCGGCACCGCGCCATGCCCGAGGCGTTCGGCGGGGACGAACGCCAGGCCGAGTCTGCGTCGCGCATCCGGGCGCCGATCGGCGACGGCGTGTTCTCGAAGATGGATGGTTGCCGCTGATTCGCGGGGCAGTGTCTGCTCGCCGCTGAGCAATGCCAGCAACTCGTCCTGACCGTTGCCGGCCACTCCCGCGATGCCGACGATTTCACCGCTGCGCACCTGCAAGTCGATGTCGGTCAACGAGCAGCCGAACGGATCGGGGTTGTGCCAGTTCAATCCGCTGACTTGCAGGAATGCTGCGCCGCCCCTGACTTTCGGGTACTCGCCGCTCAGCGCCGCCGACTCGCCGACCATCAACTGCGCCAGTTGTTGGTCGGTGCATTGCGCCGGTACGCAATGCCCGGCCACCCGACCACCGCGCAATACCGTGGCGCTGTGACACAAGGCGCGTACCTCGCCGAGTTTGTGGCTGATGAACAGAATGCTGCAGCCCTCGGCCGCGAGCCGGCGCAGGGTGATGAACAACTCGTCGGCTTCCTGCGGCGTGAGCACCGAGGTCGGCTCATCGAGAATCAGCAGGCGAATGTCTTGCATCAGGCAACGAACAATCTCGACCCGTTGCCGCTCGCCGATCGACAGGCTGTGGACAAGTCGCTGGGGTTCCAGCGCCATGCCATATCGGCGGGACACGTCACGGATTTTCGCCTCAAGTCGTTTCGGCGAACCGGCCGCCGGGCCCATCGCCAGTGCGATGTTCTGCGCCACGCTCAAGGTCTCGAACAGCGAGAAATGCTGGAACACCATGCCGATGCCCAACTGCCGCGCCTGGGCCGGATTGCGCATGATCACCGGTTGCCCCTGCCACAGCATCTCGCCCGAATCGGCCTGGATGACGCCGTAGATGATCTTCATCAACGTGCTTTTACCTGCGCCGTTTTCACCGAGCAGCGCGTGGATTTCACCGGGGGCGATGCTCAGGTCGATGGCGTCATTGGCGAGGCAACCGGGATAACGTTTGCTGATGTGGCGCAGTTGCAGGCGCGGTGTAGACGTGGGGTTTGGCATGACAGGCTCGGGTCGCTTGGAGTTGTGCCTGTGGATAAAGCAATTTCCTGGCCATTGAGTCAGGAACGCGGAAGGCCGCTGTTTGCCAGCCTGTGGCGTAGAGCCTGTGAAATGATTTCGACGTTTTGCGAGGCACCACTTGAGGGCAAAGCCTTTGATCAGGCTCCAGTTTTGCCCGCAACTGGCTGATCAAAAAACGACCAGTCCCGCCGGAGCCATGCAGAACCTGCGACTGCGCCAGCCATGAACGGCTTATCCACAGGTTGCTCCACAGTATTTGTGCGCAAGACAAAATCCCGGGCATAAGCACTGCCGGGCTTTCTTCTAAAGGCGATAAACAACGCTAAGCGATTGTTTTTATGTGAAATTGTTCGTTGTGTCAGGCGATTGGACGAAAAGTGAACAAA
Organism: Pseudomonas sp. 58(2021); assembly: GCF_017491585.1. Classification (NCBI taxonomy): domain Bacteria; kingdom Pseudomonadati; phylum Pseudomonadota; class Gammaproteobacteria; order Pseudomonadales; family Pseudomonadaceae; genus Pseudomonas; species Pseudomonas sp. 58(2021). Next base: position 5,816 of record NZ_JAFGYZ010000042.1, on the reverse strand, counting down.
TCCCGCAAAGCCACGTGACAGAAGGGTTACAGCCTCCTGTGCTCAGGTTATCCACAGCCGGGTGCACAGCGGATGTGGGCAAGTCCCGGGTATGAGCCAATCGGCTTGTGCCCTAAATCGTGGCGAGGGTTCAACGCTGCAGCAGGATTCGCCCACGGCTCAGGTCGGCCAACTGATTCTGCAACAGCTCGATGTGCGCTTCGCCCACGGCCAGTTGCAGCTCGACACCATTGGCGGTGAAGTTTTCCTCCAACACCAGACCGCCGAGATCCGCCACCCGCAACTTCACCAGTGCCAGTTCGCTGAAAGCGCAGGCGCAACGCACGGGCACGCGACTGATCAACTCGATCTTCGGCGCTGCCTGCAGGCACTTGTTTGCACCGCCGCCATAGGCCCGGGCCAGGCCACCGGTGCCCAGTTGAATGCCGCCATACCAGCGGATCACCAGCACCGCGACCTGATCGCAATCCTGCGCTTCGATGGCCGCGAGAATCGGCCGCCCGGCAGTGCCACCGGGTTCGCCGTCGTCGTTGCTGCGGTATTGATCGCCGAGTTTCCACGCCCAGCAATTGTGCGAAGCGTTCAAGTCGCTGTGCTGCTCGATGAAGGCTTGCGCCTCGGCAGGGCTGCCGATCGGCGCGGCGAAGGTGATGAAACGGCTTTTGCGAATCTCTTCGCGGAATTCGCAAAAGCCGCTGAGGGTGAATGGCATAAAACGACTTATATAGAAGAAGTGAGGCCGCAGCCTTTGAGGATGATGCGGATCAGGTTGTTGCCGGCGTCTTCCATGTCCTGTTTGGTCAACTTGCTGCGACCGGTCACCCGGCAGATCTGGTTGGCGAAGTCGGCGTAGTGCTGGGTGCTGCCCCACAGCAGGAAGATCAGGTGCACCGGATCCACCGGGTCCATCTTGCCGGCGTCGATCCACGCCTGGAATACGGCGGCCCGGCCCTGGAACCAGGTGCGATAGTCCTGGTTGAAATACTCGGTCAGGCATTCGCCGCCGCTGATCACCTCCATCGCGAAGATCCGCGACGCTTGTGGCTGGCGACGGGAAAACTCCATTTTCGCGCGGATGTAGCGGGTCAGCGCTTCGGCCGGATCGTCCTCGGCCGTGAGGGAGTTGAAGGTGCTGTCCCACAGCTCAAGGATGTTGCTCAGTACCGCCACGTACAACCCGAGCTTGTTGGTGAAGTAGTAATGCAGGTTCGCCTTGGGCAGCCCGGCCTTGGTGGCGATGGTATTCATGCTGGTGCCTTTGTAACCGTGACGGGCGAATTCGTCTTCGGCGGCTTTGATGATGGTCTCTTCATTCTTCTGACGAATGCGGCTGGCAGGTTTACCGCCGTGGGCAGGGACTTCAAAGGTCATAGGCACTTCCGGGTTTGTCTGTGGGGTGCAACCAGTTGCGTTGATAGCGCAACCATCGGCCTGCGACAAGCCCCGGGCAATAAAACGCCGCTCATCAGCGGGTCGCGGCCAGGCTTTCGAGAAAACTTTCCAGCACCAGATGCGGACGCCGGCCCTTGCGGGTGACCGAGGCCAGGCTCAAATCATAGAACCGCGTGCTGGCCTTGAGCGCACGCAGCCGTCCCTGTTGCACCCAGAGACTGGCGTAGTGATCCGGCAGATAACCGATGTAACGCCCGGTCAGAATCAGGAATGCCATGCCTTCTCGGTCGGAAGCGCTGGCGGTGCAATTGAGCGCCTGATAGTGCGCCTGGATCTCCGCCGGCAAACGGAAGGTCGGGGCGATGGCGTCCTGGCTGTTCAAGCGTTCGTCATCCAGTTGTTTGTCATCGACGTAAAACAGCGGATGGCCGACCGCGCAATAAAGCAGCGAACGTTCGCTGTACAGCGGCTGATACTCCAGTCCCGACAGCGCACTGGCCTGCGGCACCACACCGACATGCAGACGGCCATCGAGCACGCCTTGTTCCACTTCATTGGGGGCAATCATGCGGATCTGGATCTGCACGTCCGGCCCGCGCTCCTTCAACTGCGCCAGTGCATGGGTGATACGCATGTGGGGGAGGGTGACGAGGTTATCGGTCAGGCCGATGATCAACTCGCCGCGCAGGTGCTGATGCAGGCCGTTGACCTCGGTGCGGAAACTTTCCAGTGCACTCAACAGCTGCAACGCCGACTGATAAACCTCGCGGCCCTCTTCGGTCAGGGAGAAACCGGCACGCCCGCGCTGGCAAAGACGCAGGCCGAGGCGTTGCTCCAGATCGCTCATCTGCTGGCTGATCGCAGAGCGTCCGATGCCGAGCACGGTTTCTGCTGCCGAGAAGCCGCCGCACTCCACCACGCTGCGAAAAATCCGCAACAGGCGAATGTCAAAGTCACTGACCTGGGCCAGTGGATCGGGGCGACGACTGCTCATGCTGTTGTTCTCATTGTTTAGCAGAGTTCTAACTGGAGGTTAGAAGAGTTGGATTTCACCGACTTTATCCCCGTGGCAATTTAGCTGCAACAACGCTTTCTATCTCCCTGAAGCTTATTGCCCTGCGAGGTTTTGCCCGATGAACATGCCTGAAAACGCGTCGTCGCCACTGGCCAGCCAACTGAAGCTGGACGCGCACTGGATGCCGTACACCGCCAACCGTAACTTCCAGCGCGACCCGCGTTTGATCGTCGGTGCTGAAGGCAGTTGGCTGATCGACGACAAGGGCCGCAAGGTGTACGACTCGCTGTCCGGTCTGTGGACCTGCGGCGCCGGGCATACCCGCAAGGAAATCCAGGAAGCGGTGGCCAAGCAGTTGGGCACCCTCGATTACTCGCCGGGCTTCCAGTACGGCCACCCGCTGTCGTTCCAGCTGGCGGAGAAAATCACCGACCTGACGCCGGGCAACCTGAATCACGTGTTCTTCACCGACTCCGGTTCCGAGTGCGCCGACACCGCAGTGAAAATGGTCCGCGCTTACTGGCGCCTGAAAGGCCAGTCGACCAAGACCAAAATGATCGGCCGTGCACGTGGCTACCACGGTGTGAACATCGCCGGCACCAGCCTTGGTGGTGTCAATGGCAACCGCAAACTGTTCGGTCAGGCGATGATGGATGTCGATCACCTGCCGCACACTCTGCTGGCGAGCAATGCCTTCTCCCGTGGCATGCCGGAGCAGGGCGGTATCGCACTGGCCGATGAACTGCTGAAGCTGATCGAGCTGCACGATGCTTCGAACATCGCAGCGGTGTTCGTTGAGCCGATGGCCGGTTCCGCTGGCGTGCTGGTTCCGCCACAGGGTTACCTCAAGCGCCTGCGTGAAATCTGCGATCAGCACAACATCCTGCTGGTGTTCGACGAAGTGATCACCGGTTTCGGCCGTACCGGCACCATGTTCGGCGCCACTACTTTCGGGGTGACCCCGGACCTGATGTGCATCGCCAAGCAAGTCACCAACGGCGCGATCCCGATGGGCGCGGTGATTGCCAGCTCCGAGATCTACCAGACCTTCATGAACCAGCCGACCCCGGAATACGCCGTGGAATTCCCGCACGGCTACACCTACTCGGCGCACCCGGTGGCTTGCGCCGCAGGTCTGGCAGCCCTCGATCTGCTGCAGAAGGAAAACCTGGTACAGAGCGTGGCCGAAGTCGCACCGCATTTCGAAAACGCTTTGCATGGTCTGAAAGGTGCGAAGAACGTCATCGACATTCGTAACTTCGGTCTGGCCGGTGCGATCCAGATCGCGGGCCGTGACGGCGACGCCATCGTGCGTCCGTTCGAAGCCGGCATGGCGTTGTGGAAAGCAGGGTTCTACGTGCGCTTCGGCGGCGACACCCTGCAGTTCGGCCCAACCTTCAACAGCAAGCCGCAAGACCTTGATCGTCTGTTCGACGCGGTCGGCGAAGTGCTGAACAAGCTCGACTGATTTTTCCTTCTATATAGATACGCCAATAGCAGGTGCCCTTGCGGGCGCCTGCGCACAAGAATTCAGGAGTTTTCGATGAGCGTTATCCCGCATTTGATCAATGGCGAACTGGTGACCGAGAACGGCCGCGCGGTCGATGTGTTCAACCCGTCCACCGGTCAGGCTATCCACAAGCTGCCGCTGGCCAGCCAGGAAACCATCCAGAAAGCCATTGATGCCGCCAAGGCTGCGTTCCCGGCCTGGCGCAATACGCCACCGGCCAAACGTGCCCAGGTGATGTTCCGTTTCAAGCAACTGCTGGAGCAGAACGAAGCGCGCATCGCACAGTTGATCAGTGAAGAACATGGCAAGACCCTGGAAGATGCCGCCGGTGAGCTGAAGCGCGGTATCGAGAACGTCGAGTTCGCTTGCGCAGCCCCGGAAATCCTCAAGGGTGAATACAGCCGCAACGTCGGCCCGAACATCGATGCGTGGTCGGATTTCCAGCCGCTGGGCGTTGTGGCCGGTATCACTCCGTTCAACTTCCCGGCCATGGTGCCGCTGTGGATGTATCCGCTGGCGATTGTCTGCGGTAACTGCTTCATCCTCAAACCGTCCGAGCGTGATCCAAGCTCGACGCTGCTGATCGCACAACTGTTGCTGGAAGCTGGTCTGCCGAAAGGCGTGCTGAGTGTAGTGCACGGTGATAAGACTGCGGTGGACGCGCTGATCGAAGCGCCGGAAGTCAAAGCGCTGAGTTTTGTTGGCTCGACGCCGATTGCTGAATACATCTATGCCGAAGGTACCAAGCGTGGCAAACGCGTTCAGGCACTGGGTGGCGCGAAGAACCACGCGGTGCTGATGCCGGATGCGGATCTGGACAACGCGGTCAGCGCACTGATGGGGGCGGCTTACGGCTCCTGCGGCGAGCGCTGCATGGCGATTTCGGTGGCCGTGTGTGTGGGCGACCAGGTAGCGGACGCACTGGTCGCCAAACTGGTTCCACAGATCAAGGCGCTGAAGATCGGTGCCGGTACTTCTTGCGGTCTGGACATGGGGCCGCTGGTTACCGGTCAGGCCCGCGACAAAGTCAGCGGTTATGTCGAAGACGGCGTGGCGGCGGGCGCGACCCTGGTGGTCGATGGTCGTGGTCTGAGCGTTGCCGGTCATGAAGAAGGCTTCTTCCTGGGTGGCTGCCTGTTCGACAACGTCACCCCTGAGATGCGCATCTATAAAGAAGAGATCTTCGGACCGGTGTTGTGCGTCGTTCGGGTGAACAGCCTGGAAGAGGCGATGCAACTGATCAACGATCACGAATACGGCAACGGCACCTGCATCTTCACCCGTGATGGTGAAGCGGCGCGTCTGTTCTGCGACGAGATTGAAGTCGGCATGGTCGGCGTCAACGTTCCATTGCCGGTACCGGTGGCTTACCACAGCTTCGGTGGCTGGAAGCGTTCGCTGTTCGGCGACCTGCATGCCTATGGCCCCGATGGTGTGCGTTTCTACACGCGTCGCAAGGCGATCACCCAGCGCTGGCCACAGCGTGCGAGTCATGAAGCTTCGCAGTTCGCATTCCCTAGCTTGTAAGTAGAAGGGCAACGCAAAGAAGGCCGACCTTTTAAGGTCGGCCTTCTCGTTTTCGGGCTTTTTTGACTGATATGACAGATTTGTGAAATTAGGGGTTGACGGCAGATTCTGGAGGTCTATAATTCGCCCCACTTCCGGCGCAGTCGAAACGGAAAACTCCTTGAGATTCAATGAGTTACACGGTTTTCGATAGCGGTTTGCTTCAGATCATCGAAGCCTGGAGGGAGTTGAAAATGCCGGTTCTTCTGGCGCTTTCAACGGTTCGATCTTCTCGGTCGAAAGCGGAGAAAAAGAGGTGTTGACAGCAGCGTGTAACGCTGTAGAATTCGCCTCCCGCTGACGAGAGATCGGAAGCGCAAGTGGTTGAAGTTG
>NZ_JAFGYZ010000041.1:0-17905 GCF_017491585.1 Pseudomonas sp. 58(2021) | reverse complement strand
GACTTAAATGTGGGAGCCGGCCTGCCGGCGATGCACGCTCCGCGGTTTTTCAGGAAAGGCGCGGTGATGCTATCGCTGGCAGGCCAGCTCCTGCAGGAGGCCGGGGAATTATTCGTACTGGGCTAGAAGCCGTTCCATCCGCGCCTCGAGGCGACGTTTGATTTCGGTTTCGATGTGCGGTGCGAAGTCGTCGATCACGTCCTGCATGATCAGTTGTGCGGCGGCGCGCAGTTCGCTGTCCAGGTGCAGCAGGGCGTCGGGGCCTTTATCCGCAGGCGCGGCGGGCGCAGTGGCGGGCTTCGCGACAGGGGCGGGAGTCGGTTCGACAGCTTGTGGTGCGTTGTCGATCGTGTCGAACAGCATCGGAATCTGTTCCTGCTCGCCCTCATCGACCGTGTCGGTCAGCAGCGGCGGTTGCAGATTGTCATCACCCAGCAGCTGGCGGATCGACTCAAGGTCATCCAGCAGGTGCGCGGGTTTTTGCAGCGGTTTTGGAGTGTCCATCGGCGTACTCAGAGTCGCTGTAAACGGTGGTCTTGCAGAGGATAGCCCTGTTCCCGGTAGAAACGGAAACTCTCCCGCGCCGCCGAACGGATCGCCGGATCTTCCACCACCACTTCCGCCACCCGGGCGAACTTGTCGGCGAAGGCCGGGACTTTCAGGTCCAGGTTGACGAGCAAATCCTGATGCTGGCCGCAGTCCTCACCCAGTCCAAGCACGATCAAACCATCCGGTTCATTTTCGGCAGGGCCGTGGGGCACAAAGGTTTCGCCCTTGAAGGACCACAGTCGCGCATCGAGGTCATCACGCTGGGCCGCATCGCTGCAGTGCAGGTAGATGCGGTGGCCCATCCGCCAGGCCTTCTCTGTGAGCTTGCAGGCAAAATCCAGACGCGCCGAGGGATCGGCACTGGGCAGGATATAAAAGTCGACTTTGGTCATTGCGGTTCCTGAGCTGAAAGCGGCGCCCCTCTAAAGAGGCGCCGCTCGCAGTCATCGGTTTCAGGCCTTGGCGCGATCCAGCAGGTACTGGGTCAGCAGGGGAACCGGACGGCCGGTGGCGCCCTTGTCCTTGCCGCCGCTGGTCCACGCGGTGCCCGCGATGTCCAGGTGCGCCCAGTTCAGGTTCTTGGTGAAGCGCGACAGGAAGCACGCAGCAGTGATGGTGCCGGCCTTCGGCCCGCCAATGTTGGCGATGTCGGCGAACGGGCTGTCCAGCTGCTCTTGATACTCATCGAACAGCGGCAGTTGCCAGGCGCGGTCGTCGGCAGCCTTGCCGGCGCTCAGCAGTTGCTCGATCAGTTCGTCGTTGTTGCCCAGCAGGCCGGAGGTGTGAGCACCCAGGGCTACGACACAGGCACCGGTCAGGGTGGCGATGTCGATCACCGCTTGCGGCTTGAAGCGCTCGGAGTAGGTCAGTGCATCGCACAGCACCAGGCGGCCTTCGGCGTCGGTGTTGAGGATTTCCACGGTCTGGCCGCTCATGGTGGTCACGATGTCGCCCGGACGCGAAGCGGTGCCGCTCGGCATGTTCTCGGCGCAGGCCAGGATGCACACCAGGTTGATCGGCAGCTTCAGTTCCAGCACGGCGCGCAGGGTGCCGAATACGCTGGCGGCGCCACCCATGTCGTACTTCATCTCGTCCATGCCGGCGCCCGGCTTCAGGCTGATGCCGCCGGTGTCGAAGGTGATGCCTTTACCGACCAGCGCGTACGGCTTTTCGGATTTCTTGCCGCCGTTGTACTGCATGACGATCAGGCGTGGCGGCTGGGCGCTGCCCTGGCCGACGGCGTAGAACGAACCCATGCCCAGGGATTTGATCTTCTTCTCGTCGAGGACTTCGACTTTCAGATCCTTGAACTCTTTGCCGAGGTTCTTGGCTTGCTCGCCGAGGAACGTCGGGTGGCAAATGTTCGGCGGCAGGTTGCCCAGGTTGCGGGTGAATGCCATGCCGTTAGCGATCGCGGTGGCGTGGTTCACGGCGCGTTGCACTTCGGCCTGAGCGGCCTTGATGGTCAGCAGGGTGATTTTCTTCAGGGCACGCGGTTCGGCTTTCTGGCTCTTGAACTGGTCGAAGGTGTATTCGCCGTCGACCAGGGTTTCGGCCAGCAGGCGGGTCTTGCCGTAGCTGTCGCGGTTCTTGACGATGATTTCATCGAGTGCCAGTACGGCGTCACTGCCGCCCAGGCCTTTAAGGGTGTTGAGGATGCCGGCGACGATCTTGCGGAACGGGCGGTCGCCCAACTCTTCATCCTTGCCCACGCCGACCAGCAGCACGCGTTCGGCTTTCAGGTTCGGCAGGCTGTGCAGCAACAGGCTCTGGCCGACCTTGCCGGCCAGGTCGCCACGCTTGAGCACCGCGCTGATGGCGCCGCCGCTCAGTTCGTCGACCTGTTTGGCGGCGACGCCGAGTTTGCGGCCTTCGCCGACGGCAACCACCAGGGTGGCGGTTTTCAACGTTTCTGGGCTAACGCTTTTTACAACCAGTTCCATGTCCGGATCCCTGAATGAATGGTCAACACGCAGGCGTTCGACGTGTCCGCCGTCGCCTGCTTATATAGAGAGAAGAGGCGCAGGCCAGCGCCTGCGACAAGGGCCGCAGTTTGAACCTCGCTCCCTGCGCCTGACAACCCTCGGTTGTACGATCTTCAACGGATTGCACGCTTGGGTGAGTGTGCGCAGTGACAGGCGCCCTCAATCACAGGATAATGCCGCATCTTTTTTCGACGGCTCTGCCCTGCGGGCCCGTCGAGACGTTTGCTTGTTTGGCCGCCTTAGCCTGACAACCCTGGAGTGTCTGGTTTGATCGTCTTCCGTTATCTGTCCCGCGAAGTCCTGTTGACCCTGAGTGCGGTAAGTGCCGTGCTGCTGGTCATCATCATGAGCGGTCGCTTCATCAAATACCTTGCCCAGGCCGCCGCGGGCCAGCTCGATCCGGGATCGCTGTTCCTGATCATGGGCTACCGTCTGCCGGGCTTCATGCAGTTGATCCTGCCATTGGGCCTGTTCCTCGGGATCCTTCTGGCGTACGGCCGTTTGTACCTGGAAAGCGAAATGACCGTGCTGTCGGCCACTGGCATGAGCCAGCAGCGCCTGTTCCGCATGACCCTGTTTCCCGCCACCCTGGTGGCGCTGGTGGTGGCATGGCTGAGCCTGAGCCTGGCCCCGCAAGGTGCCAACCAGTTCCAGCTGCTGCTGAACAAGCAGGATGCGCTGACCGAGTTCGATACCCTGGAGCCGGGCCGCTTCCAGGCATTGCGCGATGGTACCCGGGTGACCTACACCGAAACCTTGAGCGACGACCGGGTCAACCTGGGCAGCGTGTTCATCTCGCAGAAAAACCTCGGTGCCAATCAGGCCGATCGCGGGATTTCCGTGCTGGTGGCTGAAAAGGGCCGGCAGGAAATCCGCCCCGACGGCAACCGCTACCTGATCCTGCACAACGGCTACCGTTATGACGGCAGCCCGGGACTGGCCAACTATCGCGCCATCCATTACGAAACCTATGGCGTACTGCTGCCCAAGCCGGATGTCAGCGAGGAAGTCACCGACCGTGACGCCATGCCGACGTCGGCCCTGATGGCCAGCGACGACATCCGCGCAAAAACCGAACTGCAATGGCGTCTGTCGCTGCCGCTGCTGGTATTTATCGTGACCCTGATGGCGGTGCCGCTGTCGCGGGTCAATCCGCGCCAGGGGCGCTTCCTCAAGTTGTTGCCGGCGATTCTTCTTTATATGGCTTACCTGACCATCCTGATTGCCGCTCGCGGCGCCCTCGAAAAAGGCAAGATCCCGGCGAGCCTGGGTCTGTGGTGGGTGCATGCGATCTTCCTGGCCATCGGTATCGGCCTGCTGTACTGGGAGCCGCTGCGCCTGAAGCTGGCCAGTCGTCGCAGCGCTGCGCTGGAGGTGGCCCGTGGTTAAACTCGACCGCTATATCGGCAGCAGCGTATTCATCGCGATCATCGCGGTACTGGCGATCATTCTTGGCCTGGCCACCCTGTTTGCCTTTATCGACGAGATGAGTGACGTCAGCGAAACCTACACGCTGGTCGACGTGCTGAGCTTCGTACTGCTGACCGCGCCGCGCCGGCTCTACGACATGCTGCCGATGGCGGCGCTGATCGGCTGTCTGATCGGTCTCGGCAGTCTGGCAAGCAGCAGCGAACTGACCGTGATGCGCGCCGCCGGTGTGTCCATCGGGCGTATCGTCTGGGCGGTCATGAAGCCGATGCTGGTACTGATGCTGGCCGGCGTACTGATCGGCGAATATGTTGCGCCGGCCACCGAGAGCATGGCGCAGGCCAATCGCTCGCTTGCCCAGGGCAGCGGCGACGCGCAGAGCGCCAAACACGGTATGTGGCACCGTCAGGGCGACGAGTTCATCCACATCAACGCCGTTCAACCCGATGGGCTGTTGTATGGCGTGACCCGCTATCACTTCGACAAGGAGCGTCATCTGCTGAGTTCGAGCTTTGCCAAGCGCGCCGAATTCGATGGCACCCGCTGGCAGCTTACCGATGTCACCACCACGCTGTTCCATGAGCGCAGCACCGAAGTCGTCAACACGCCGACCGAGGACTGGGATGTTTCCATCAGTCCGCAACTGCTCAATACCGTGGTCATGGCGCCGGAGGCGCTATCGATCACCGGTCTGTGGGGGTACATCCACTACCTGGCGGATCAGGGACTGAGCAATGGCCGTTACTGGCTGGCTTTTTGGGTCAAGGTGTTGCAGCCGCTGGTGACCGCCGCTCTGGTGCTGATGGCGATCTCCTTCATTTTCGGGCCGCTGCGTTCGGTGACCCTCGGTCAGCGAGTGTTCACCGGTGTGCTGGTGGGGTTCACCTTCCGCATCGTCCAGGATCTGCTCGGTCCATCCAGCCTGGTGTTCGGCTTCTCGCCACTGTTCGCGGTGCTGGTGCCGGCAGGCGTCTGTGCCCTGGCGGGTGTCTGGTTGCTGCGTCGAGCCGGTTGATGAACAAGGTTTCACCCACGCTTTAGCTTTGAAAACGCCCCGGTCGCCAGACCGGGGCGTTTTTGCATGCAATCCGGGTGACAGGCGAACGTGACGCTTGCTCCGTGTATCAGGTACAATTCCCGGCTATTTTTCGGCGGGCCAAGCCTGCAGCCTTTTTGAGTGTTGATCCGTGAGTGATTTGAGTCATATCCGCAATTTCTCCATCATCGCCCACATTGACCATGGCAAGTCGACGCTGGCTGACCGTTTCATCCAGATGTGCGGTGGCCTGGCCGAGCGTGAAATGGAAGCCCAGGTACTGGATTCCATGGATCTGGAGCGCGAACGCGGGATCACCATCAAGGCCCACAGCGTTACCCTCTATTACAAAGCCAAAGACGGCGTTACCTACCAGCTGAACTTCATTGACACCCCGGGTCACGTCGACTTTACCTATGAAGTCAGCCGTTCCCTGGCCGCGTGTGAAGGTGCCTTGCTGGTGGTTGACGCCGGTCAGGGCGTAGAAGCCCAGTCCGTGGCCAACTGCTACACCGCCATCGAGCAGGGCCTGGAGGTCATGCCGGTCCTGAACAAGATCGACCTGCCGCAGGCCGAGCCTGACCGCGTCAAGGACGAGATCGAGAAGATCATCGGCATCGATGCCACCGACGCCGTCACCTGCAGCGCCAAGACCGGCCTGGGTGTCGACGAAGTGCTCGAGCGTCTGGTCGCCACCATTCCTGCGCCAACCGGCAACATCGAAGATCCGCTGCAAGCGTTGATCATCGACTCCTGGTTCGACAACTACCTGGGCGTTGTCTCTCTGGTGCGCGTGCGTCATGGCCGCGTGAAAAAGGGCGACAAGATCCTGGTGAAGTCCACCGGCAAGGTGCACCTGGTCGACAGCGTCGGCGTGTTCAACCCGAAACACACCGCCACCGCGGACCTGAAGGCCGGCGAAGTGGGCTTCATCATCGCCAGCATCAAGGATATTCACGGTGCGCCGGTCGGTGACACCCTGACCCTGAGCTCCACCCCGGATGTCCCGGTGCTGCCAGGTTTCAAACGCATTCAGCCACAGGTTTATGCCGGCCTGTTCCCGGTCAGCTCCGACGACTTCGAGGATTTTCGCGAAGCACTGCAGAAACTGACCCTGAACGACTCGTCGCTGCAATACACCCCGGAAAGCTCCGACGCACTGGGCTTCGGCTTCCGTTGCGGCTTCCTCGGCATGCTGCACATGGAGATCATCCAGGAGCGCCTGGAGCGTGAATACGACCTGGACCTGATCACCACGGCGCCGACCGTAATCTTCGAACTGGTGCTGAAAACCGGTGAAACGATTTACGTCGACAACCCGTCGAAGCTTCCGGACGTGTCCGCGATCGAAGACATGCGCGAGCCAATCGTGCGTGCCAACATCCTGGTACCGCAGGAGCACCTGGGTAACGTCATCACCCTGTGCATCGAAAAACGCGGTGTTCAGGTCGACATGCTGTTCCTTGGCAACCAGGTCCAGGTGACCTATGACCTGCCGATGAACGAAGTGGTCCTGGACTTCTTCGACCGTCTGAAATCCACCAGCCGCGGCTATGCTTCGCTGGACTACCATTTCGATCGTTACCAATCGGCTAATCTGGTGAAACTGGACGTGCTGATCAACGGCGACAAGGTCGATGCCCTGGCGTTGATCGTGCACCGTGACAACTCGCACTTCAAAGGTCGCCAGCTGACCGAGAAGATGAAAGAACTGATTCCTCGTCAGATGTTCGACGTGGCGATCCAGGCTGCCATTGGCGGTCAGATCGTTGCCCGGACAACCGTCAAGGCGCTCAGAAAGAACGTATTGGCCAAATGCTACGGCGGTGACGTCAGTCGTAAGAAGAAACTGCTCGAGAAGCAAAAGGCCGGTAAGAAACGCATGAAGCAGGTCGGCAACGTGGAAATTCCACAAGAAGCCTTCCTTGCTGTGCTCAGGTTGGAATAGTCAGGTCCTATGTCACTAAATTTCCCGCTGTTGCTGGTTATCGCCGTGTTCGTCTGCGGCCTGTTGGCGTTGCTCGATCTGTTGATCCTGGCACCGCGTCGGCGCGCCGCCATCGCTTCCTATCAGGGCAGCGTCAGCCAGCCGGATGTGCTGGTGGTGGAGAAGCTGAACAAGGAACCGCTGCTGGTCGAATACGGCAAGTCGTTCTTTCCGGTGCTGTTCATTGTGCTGGTGCTGCGTTCGTTCCTGGTGGAACCGTTCCAGATTCCATCCGGCTCGATGAAACCGACCCTGGACGTCGGCGACTTCATTCTGGTGAACAAGTTTTCTTACGGGATCCGTCTGCCGGTGATCGACAGGAAAATCATCGAAGTCGGTGATCCGCAACGCGGCGATGTGATGGTGTTCCGCTACCCGAGCGACCCGAACGTCAACTACATCAAGCGCGTGGTCGGCCTGCCGGGCGACACGGTGCGTTACACCGCCGACAAGCGTCTGTTCGTCAATGGCGAGTCGATTGCCGAGCAACTGGTCGGCTCCGAGCCGGGCACTCTCGGCAGTGCGGAACTCTACAAGGAAAAACTCGGCGCCGCCGAGCACCTGATCCGCAAGGAAATGAGCCGCTACCGTGCCACGCCGGACCACACCTGGACTGTGCCGGCCGGGCACTACTTCATGATGGGCGACAACCGCGACAACTCGAACGACAGTCGCTACTGGGATGATCCGAACATTCCCAAGGATCTGCTGGGCATGGTCCCCGACCAGAACATCGTCGGCAAGGCCTTTGCGGTCTGGATGAGCTGGCCGGAACCGAAACTCAGCCACCTGCCGAATTTCTCGCGGGTCGGCCTGATCAAGTAAACAATCACGGCGCTGTTGACCACAGCGCCGAATGCATTTCTGGTGTCGGCACAATCGATCCAGGGCATGAAGCCACGATATTCAGGACGTCATTTTTGAACACAGCGTTAATTGTCCCAGGCCTGCGCCGCATCCCGGCGATGGCAGTGGAATCCAGCCACGAACTCAGCGTGGGTAAACCGTGAGCGTTTCTTTAAGCCGTCTCGAGCGCCAGCTCGGTTACACCTTCAAGGACCAGGAACTGATGGTCCTGGCCCTCACGCACCGCAGCTTTGCCGGACGCAACAACGAGCGTCTGGAGTTTCTCGGCGATGCGATCCTCAACTTCGTTGCCGGTGAAGCCCTGTTCGACCGCTTCCCGCTGGCCCGTGAAGGTCAGTTGTCGCGTTTGCGTGCGCGTCTGGTGAAAGGCGAGACTTTGGCCGTGCTGGCCCGTGGTTTCGATTTGGGCGAATACCTGCGCCTGGGCTCGGGTGAGTTGAAAAGCGGCGGTTTCCGTCGCGAATCGATTCTGGCCGATGCCCTGGAAGCACTGATCGGCGCGATCTACCTCGATGCCGGTATGGAAGTCGCCCGCGAGCGCGTCCTGGCCTGGCTGGCTGGCGAGTTCGAAGGCCTGACGCTGGTCGATACCAACAAGGATCCGAAGACCCGACTGCAGGAATTCCTGCAATCGCGCGGTTGTGAGCTGCCACGCTACGAAGTCGTGGATATCCAGGGCGAACCGCACTGCCGTACCTTCTTCGTCGAGTGCGAAGTTGTCCTTTTGAATGAAAAAAGCCGGGGTCAGGGTGTGAGCCGTCGCATTGCCGAACAGGTAGCGGCCGCCGCAGCACTGATTGCCCTGGGTGTGGAGAATGGCAATGACTGATACAAACGCAACTCGCTGTGGCTACGTTGCCATCGTCGGCCGTCCGAACGTGGGCAAGTCCACGCTGCTGAACCACATCCTCGGCCAGAAGCTCGCGATCACCTCGCGCAAGCCGCAGACCACCCGTCACAACATGCTCGGGATCAAGACCGAGGGCGACGTGCAAGCGATCTACGTCGACACCCCCGGCATGCACAAGGGCGGCGAAAAGGCCCTGAACCGCTACATGAACAAGACGGCTTCGGCGGCGTTGAAAGACGTTGACGTGGTGATCTTCGTGGTCGACCGCACCAAGTGGACCGAAGAAGACCAGATGGTCCTGGAGCGCGTGCAGTACGTGACCGGTCCGCTGATCGTCGCGCTGAACAAGACCGATCGCATCGAGGACAAGGCCGAGCTGATGCCGCACCTGTCCTGGTTGCAGGAACAGCTGCCGAATGCGCAGATCATTCCGATCTCGGCGCAACAAGGTCACAACCTCGACGCGCTGGAAAAAGTCATCGCCGATCACTTGCCGGAGAACGATCACTTCTTCCCGGAAGACCAGATCACCGACCGCAGCAGCCGCTTCCTCGCCGCCGAACTGGTACGCGAGAAGATCATGCGCCAGCTCGGCGCCGAGCTGCCGTATCAGATCACCGTGGAAATCGAAGAATTCAAGCAGCAGGGTGCGACGCTGCACATCCATGCGCTGATCCTCGTCGAGCGTGACGGCCAGAAGAAAATCATCATTGGCGACAAGGGCGAGCGCATCAAGCGCATCGGCACCGAGGCGCGCAAGGACATGGAGCTGCTGTTCGACTCCAAGATCATGCTCAACCTGTGGGTCAAGGTGAAGGGCGGCTGGTCCGACGACGAGCGTGCGCTGCGTTCGCTGGGTTACGGCGACCTGTAAAAATCTCGGTTTTCTGATACGCCAGAAAACCCCTGTGGGAGCGGGCTTGCTCGCGAATGCGCAGTGTCAGTCGGCCTATACTTTGACTGATTCACCGCATTCGCGAGCAAGCCCGCTCCCACATTTGGTTTTGGGTTGTTTACAAAACTGCGTTTCTTCATCGAGAACTCAATGTCGCAAACCCCGCCTCCCGCCCAACCCGCCTACGTCCTGCACTCCCGCGCCTATCGCGAAACCAGCGCCTTGGTGGATTTCCTCACGCCGCAAGGTCGGCTGCGGGCGGTGTTGCGCAGCGCGCGGGGCAAGGCCGGGACACTGGCGCGGCCATTCGTGCCGCTGGAAGTGGAATTGCGCGGCAAAGGTGAGTTGAAGAATGTCGGGCGCATGGAGAGTTTTGGTAACGCGACGTGGATGGTCGGCGAGGCATTGTTCAGCGGTCTCTATCTCAACGAGTTGCTGATACGCCTGCTGCCAGCCGAAGACCCGCATCCTGCGGTATTCGATCATTACGCTGCCACCTTGCTGGCTTTGGCTGAAGGCCGGCCACTGGAGCCTCTGCTGCGTTCCTTCGAATGGCGTCTGCTCGACGACCTCGGTTATGGCTTCTCCCTGAACACCGACATCAACGACGAGCCCCTTGCTGCGGACGGTCTCTATCGCTTGCAGGTGGATGCCGGACTCGAGCGGGTCTACCTGCTGCAACCCGGCCTGTTCAACGGCACCGAGCTGCTGGCCATGGCTGAAGCGGACTGGTCGGCCCCGGGCGCACTGTCTGCCGCCAAGCGTCTGATGCGACAAGCGCTGGCCGTGCATTTGGGCGGTCGTCCCCTTGTCAGTCGCGAGCTGTTTCGCAAGCCCTGATCTCACCGTATGCTGTGCGCCGAATCTTTCCCTTCAGGAGCGCATCCGTGACCACCAGCAATCGCATTCTTCTTGGCGTGAACATCGACCACGTCGCCACCCTGCGTCAGGCCCGTGGCACGCGCTACCCGGATCCGGTCAAGGCTGCGCTGGACGCGGAAGAGGCGGGCGCCGACGGCATCACCGTGCACCTGCGTGAGGACCGTCGCCACATTCAGGAGCGCGATGTGCTGCTGCTCAAGGATGTGCTGCAAACCCGCATGAACTTCGAAATGGGCGTCACCGAAGAAATGATGGTGTTTGCCGAGCGTATTCGTCCGGCCCATATCTGTCTGGTGCCGGAGACGCGTCAGGAACTGACCACCGAAGGCGGTCTGGACGTGGCGGGGCAGGAGGAGCGGATCAAGGCAGCGGTGGAGCGTCTGTCGAAGATCGGCAGCGAAGTATCGCTGTTCATCGATGCTGACGAGCGGCAGATCGCTGCCTCTAAACGTGTGGGTGCGCCGGCCATCGAGCTGCACACCGGGCGTTATGCCGATGCCGAGACGCCGACCGAAGTGGCCCAGGAGCTGAAGCGCGTGGCGGATGGCGTGGCATTCGGTCTGGCCCAGGGCCTGATCGTCAATGCCGGTCACGGTCTGCACTATCACAACGTTGAAGCCGTGGCGGCGATCAAGGGCATCAACGAACTGAACATCGGTCACGCGCTGGTGGCGCATGCGTTGTTCGTCGGCTTCAAGTCGGCAGTGTCGGAGATGAAGGCGTTGATCCTGGCGGCGGCAAAGGCCTGAACATCTACACAAAATAATGTGGGCGGGGGTGGACTACAGCGGCGGGTTTTCCTGCGCCGGTTTGGATTTGTCGATCCCCGGCACATGCAGATTGCCTTCGGCGACCTGATCGCCCTCAAGCTGCGGCTGGGTCACCCAGGTCAGGATGTCGTAGTAGCGGCGGATGTTCGCCACGAAATGCACCGGTTCGCCGCCCCGGGCGTAGCCGTAGCGGGTCTTGCTGTACCACTGCTTCTGCGACAGGCGCGGCAGCATTTTCTTCACATCCAGCCACTTGTCCGGATTCAGGCCTTCCCGGGACGCCAGTTTGCGCGCGTCATCCAGGTGACCGCTGCCCACGTTGTAGGCAGCCAGTGCAAACCACGTACGATCCGGTTCCTGGATCGAGTCATCCAGTTGATCCTTCATGTAGGCCAGGTACTTGGCGCCGCCCATGATGCTCTGCTTCGGATCGAGGCGGTTGGACACGCCCATGGCCTGTGCAGTGTTCTGGGTCAGCATCATCAGGCCGCGCACGCCGGTCTTCGAAGTGACGGCCGGTTGCCACAGCGATTCCTGATAACCGATGGCCGCGAGCAGGCGCCAGTCGACTTTCTCTTTCTTGGCGTAGGTCTTGAAGTGCTGTTCGTACTTGGGCAGGCGCTGCTGCAAATGTTGGGCGAAGGTCGTGGCGCCCATGTAGCCGAGGACGTCGACGTGGCCGTAGTAGCGGTCTTTCAGGCGTTGCAGGGTGCCGTTTTTCTGCACCTTGTCCAGATAACTGTTGATCTCGTTGAGCAGGCTGTTGTCTTCGCCAGAGGCCACCGCCCAGCTCTGGCTGCGCGCATCGCCAAGGTCGAAGGCGACGCGGATGTTGGTGAAGTAAACCTGGTTCATCGCCACTTCGTTGGAATCGACCAGAGTCAGGTCGATCTGGCCCTCATCGACCATGCGCAGCAGGTCGACCACTTCAACGGCGTCGGACTCTTCGTATTCAATCCCGGGATATTTCTGTTTCAGCTCGGCGAGCTGTTCGGCGTGGGTGCTGCCCTTGAGCACCATGATTTTCTTGCCGACCAGCTCACTGGCGTCGGTCGGCCGCGACTGGCCGTTGCGATAGATGATCTGCGGGGTGACTTCGAGGTAGGAATGGGAGAACCGTACCTGTTTCTTGCGCTGTTCGCTGCTGACCAGGCCAGCGGCGGCCAGCACCGGGCCGTTGGGCTTGCCGATCTGATCGAACAGGTCGTCGAGGTTGTCGGCGGTCTCGATTTTGAGTTCCACCCCCAAATCGTCGGCGAAGCGCTTCACCAGCTCGTATTCGAAGCCGGTCTCGCCGCTGCGATCCTGAAAGTAGGTGGCGGGGCTGTTACGGGTGATCACCCGCAGCACACCATCCTCCTTTACGCGCTCGAGGGTGTTGGGTTTATCAACACAGCCACTGAGCATCAGGAAGAGTCCGGTAGCGATCAGCCATTTGGCGTACCGCGGACGCAAAGCCGTTGGGGAAAACATGTGCGCAGTATACGCAAAGCGCAACGGGCGCCATATCTCGACAGTGGAGGGGTTGTCTGCTAGCGATCGAAAAAGCACCCGCAACCCCACAGGAACGGGGCCGCAGAGCGTTTTGTGACAGAAAAAATAAGCTGCCTTTGCGCAAGCTCGAAATCTGACTTCAGAGGCAGAAACACAGATTGAGGTCCGAGTGCAACCGTGCGTAGCGTTTCGGGTGATGTTGAGGTCGGTTTAGGCTAGAATGCACGGCCTCAAAGCACACCCCTTCCCGAGGCTGTCCCGAAGATGTTGATCCTGCGCGGCGCTCCTGCCCTTTCTGCCTTTCGCCACAGCAAACTCCTTGAGCAACTGAGCCAGAAGGTTCCAGCTGTCAGTGGCCTGTATGCTGAATTCGCTCACTTCGCCGAAGTCACCGGCGTCCTGACCGGCGACGAACAGCAGGTGCTTGCGCGCCTTCTGAAGTACGGTCCAAGCGTTCCGGTTCAAGAGCCGAGCGGTCGTCTGTTCCTGGTGTTGCCACGTTTCGGCACCATCTCGCCATGGTCGAGCAAGGCCAGCGACATCGCCCGCAACTGCGGCCTGAGCAAGATCCAGCGTCTGGAGCGCGGCATCGCGTTTTATGTGGCCGGTCAGTTCAGCGAAACCGAAGCACAGCAGATCGCCGACGTACTGCATGACCGCATGACCCAGATCGTTCTGGGCAACCTCGAACAGGCTGCCGGTCTGTTCAGCCACGCCGAGCCGAAGCCGCTGACCGCCATCGACATCCTCGGCGGTGGTCGCGCCGCGCTGGAGAAGGCCAACGTCGAGCTGGGCCTGGCCCTGGCCGAAGACGAGATCGACTATCTGGTCAACGCCTTCAACGGTCTCAAGCGCAACCCGCACGACATCGAACTGATGATGTTCGCCCAGGCCAACTCCGAGCACTGCCGCCACAAGATCTTCAACGCCAGTTGGGATATTGACGGCGAGAGCCAGGAAAAAAGCCTGTTCGGCATGATCAAGAACACCTATCAGATGCACAGCGAAGGCGTGCTGTCCGCTTACAAGGACAACGCTTCGGTGATCGTCGGCAACGTCGCCGGCCGCTTCTTCCCGGATCCGGAAACCCGCCAGTACGGCGCGGTGCAGGAACCGGTGCACATCCTGATGAAGGTCGAAACCCACAACCACCCGACGGCGATCGCTCCGTTCCCGGGCGCGTCCACCGGTTCAGGTGGCGAGATCCGCGACGAAGGCGCAACCGGCCGTGGCGCCAAACCGAAAGCCGGCCTGACCGGTTTCACCGTGTCGAACCTGCAGATCCCTGGCTTCGAACAGCCTTGGGAAGTGCCGTACGGCAAGCCTGAGCGCATCGTCACCGCGCTGGACATCATGATCGAAGGCCCGCTGGGCGGCGCCGCGTTCAACAACGAATTCGGTCGTCCGGCCCTGACCGGTTACTTCCGTACCTTCGAACAATCGATCAGCACCCCGCACGGTGATGAAGTTCGTGGTTACCACAAGCCGATCATGCTCGCTGGCGGCATGGGCAACATCCGTGAAGAACACGTCAAGAAAGGCGAGATCGTCGTCGGCTCCAAGCTGATCGTGCTCGGCGGCCCGGCGATGCTGATCGGTCTGGGCGGCGGCGCTGCTTCCTCCATGGCTACCGGCACCAGCTCGGCGGATCTGGACTTCGCATCGGTTCAGCGTGAAAACCCTGAAATGGAGCGTCGCTGCCAGGAAGTCATCGACCGTTGCTGGCAGCTGGGCGACAAGAACCCGATCAGCTTCATCCACGACGTGGGGGCGGGCGGTCTGTCCAACGCCTTCCCGGAACTGGTCAACGACGGCGACCGCGGTGGCCGTTTCGAACTGCGCAACATTCCAAACGACGAGCCGGGCATGGCCCCGCACGAAATCTGGTCCAACGAATCCCAGGAGCGTTACGTTCTGGCCGTCGGCCCGGCCGACTTCGAGCGCTTCAAGGCGATCTGCGAACGTGAGCGTTGCCCGTTCGCCGTTGTCGGTGAAGCCACTGCCGAACCACAACTGACCGTGACCGACAGCCACTTCGGCAACAACCCGGTGGACATGCCACTGGAAGTGTTGCTGGGCAAGGCGCCGCGCATGCACCGTTCGGTGGTTCGCGAAGCCGAGCTGGGCGATGACTTCGATCCGTCGAACCTCGACATCGGCGAAAGCATCGAACGCGTTCTGCACCACCCGGCCGTGGCAAGCAAAAGCTTCCTGATCACCATCGGCGACCGCACCATCACCGGCCTCGTGGCCCGTGACCAGATGGTCGGCCCTTGGCAGGTTCCGGTGGCCGACGTGGCCGTCACCGCCACCAGCTTCGACGTCTACACCGGTGAAGCGATGGCGATGGGCGAGCGCACTCCGCTGGCGCTGCTGGACGCTCCGGCGTCGGGCCGCATGGCCATCGGCGAAACCCTGACCAACATTGCCGCCTCGCGCATCAACAAGCTCTCCGACATCAAACTGTCGGCGAACTGGATGTCCGCTGCCGGCCACCCGGGTGAAGACGCGCGTCTGTACGACACCGTGAAAGCGGTCGGCATGGAACTGTGCCCCGAGCTGGGCCTGACCATTCCGGTGGGCAAGGACTCCATGTCCATGGCCACCCGCTGGAACGACAACGGCGAAGACAAGACCGTCACCTCGCCGATGTCCCTGATCGTGACCGGTTTCGCGCCAGTGGCTGACATCCGTCAGACCCTGACCCCGGAACTGCGCATGGACAAGGGCACCACCGATCTGATCCTGATCGACCTCGGTCGCGGCCAGAACCGCATGGGCGCCTCGATCCTGGCCCAGGTTCACGGCAAGCTCGGCAAGCAGGCGCCGGACGTCGACGACGCCGAAGACCTGAAAGCGTTCTTCGCGGTGATCCAAGGCCTCAACGCCGACGGTCACCTGCTGGCGTACCACGACCGTTCCGACGGTGGTCTGCTGACCTCCGTGGTGGAAATGGCCTTCGCCGGCCACTGTGGTCTGAGCCTGAACCTGGACAGCGTTGCCGAAAGCTCCGCTGAAATCGCTGCCATCCTGTTCAACGAAGAACTGGGTGCGGTGATCCAGGTTCGCCAGGACGCCACCCCGGACATCCTCGCGCAATTCAGCGCGGCCGGTCTGGGCGACTGCGTTTCCGTGATCGGTCAGCCGATCAACAATGGCCAGATCAACATCACCTTCAATGGTGACACCGTGTTCGAAGGCCAGCGTCGTCTGCTGCAACGCCAGTGGGCCGAGACCAGCTACCAGATCCAGCGTCTGCGCGACAACGCCGACTGCGCCGAGCAAGAGTTCGATGCGCTGCTGGAGGAAGACAACCCGGGCCTGAGCGTCAAGCTGAGCTACGACGTCAATCAGGACATCGCCGCGCCTTACATCAAGAAAGGCATCCGGCCACAGGTTGCCGTGCTGCGTGAGCAGGGCGTCAACGGTCAGGTGGAGATGGCGGCCGCATTCGACCGCGCCGGTTTCAATGCGATCGACGTGCACATGAGCGACATTCTGGCCGGCCGTGTCGACCTGAACGAGTTCAAAGGTCTGGTGGCCTGCGGTGGTTTCTCCTACGGCGACGTTCTCGGCGCTGGTGAAGGCTGGGCCAAGTCCGCACTGTTCAACAGCCGTGCCCGCGATGCGTTCCAGGGCTTCTTCGAGCGTAACGACAGCTTCACCCTCGGCGTGTGCAACGGTTGCCAGATGATGTCCAACCTGCACGAGCTGATCCCGGGCAGCGAGTTCTGGCCGCACTTCGTGCGCAACCGCTCCGAGCAGTTCGAGGCGCGCGTGGCGATGGTGCAGATCCAGGAGTCGAACTCGATCTTCCTGCAGGGCATGGCCGGTTCGCGCATGCCGATCGCCATCGCTCACGGTGAAGGCCATGCCGAATTCGAAAGCGAAGAGGCACTGCTCGAAGCCGATCTGTCCGGTTGCGTGGCGATGCGTTTCGTCGACAACCACGGCAAGGTCACCGAAGCCTACCCGGCCAACCCGAACGGTTCGCCGCGCGGGATCACCGGCCTCACCAGCCGCGACGGTCGCGTGACAATCATGATGCCGCACCCGGAGCGTGTTTTCCGTGCCGTGCAGAACTCGTGGCGTTCGGAAGACTGGAACGAAGACGCTCCTTGGATGCGCATGTTCCGTAATGCTCGTGTGTGGGTGAACTAAGGGCTGTGTACAAGCTCGCCTTTTTTGTTCCCGACAGCCATGTCGAGGTGGTCAAGGACGCTGTATTCGCTGCCGGTGGTGGGCGGATAGGTGACTATGACCACTGTGCGTGGCAGGTGCTTGGTACGGGCCAGTTTCGGCCTCTGGACGGGAGTCAGCCGTTCATTGGTCAGGCTGGGCAGGTTGAGCGGGTCGAGGAGTGGAAGGTCGAGCTTGTCGTTGGCGATGAGTTGATTCGTGGGGTGGTGGCGGCTTTGAAGGCTAGCCATCCTTACGAGACGCCGGCTTATGAGGTTTGGCGGCTGGAGGATTTTTGATCTTCCTTGGCTGCTGAAATGGAAAACCCGCTGAGAGTGATTTCAGCGGGTTTTTTGGTTTTTGGGCTTGGGTGAATATCCGTTTCTTCGGGTGTTGCGGCTTATGGTTCCGCCCTTACGGCGGGTCACTTTTGACAAACGCCTCAAAAGTAACCAAAAAGGCTTGCCCCTGCGTTCGGCACCTCGCTTTGGCTCGGTGTTCCTTCGTTCCGGGATTCATCCGGGGGCATCGCCTACGGTTTGCTTCGCTGCACCTCCTCTCGATGCATGCGGCTTCGCCGCACGGTCGCTGCGCTCCCACCCCCGGATAAATCCCTCCACTCAGCCTGCCGATGGGGCCGGCACGTCAAAAGCTTTACTCGAGCTAACGCTCATCGTGTTGAGTGGTGGGGAGCGAAAGCAGAAGCGGAAGTTGAAGCAGGAGCAGGAGCAGGAGCAGAAGAAGGGGAGGAAGCAAAGGAGGCAGAGGAAGCACGAGTCGAGTTGCATGTGTTTCAAACCCGAGTTCACCTCGGTTTTTCACGTCGGCGTACCTCTCCCAAACAACGCGGTCAGTCCCCTCTCCCTCCGGGAGTGTATGTACCGGAGACATGGTGGACAGGTGTTCGGAGACATGGTGGACACTTTTAAATAGACACATTGCTCATCGCGAAGGAGATGGCCTGTGTCTTGGGAAGAGGTGTC
>NZ_JAFGYZ010000040.1:0-25169 GCF_017491585.1 Pseudomonas sp. 58(2021) | reverse complement strand
GTTGCAGCCGGCCCAATCGACTTCCAGGAAGAATGGGTGGCAGCTGTACGCGGGCTGGAAATCCGGGGAGAACGCGACCCGGCAGACATAAATGTCTCCCGCGCACAGCCGCCATAACAGCGTGCACACAATGAAGGTGCGCAAGCATACGTTATGAATAGCGATTTCGCTTTCTCACACATCCGGGTTTCCAGACCCGATCGCTGAATTGGCAGCGACCGAAACAGGCTAGAGCCCGCACTTCCGACGGACAACCTGAAAACTTTGTGGGAAGGTTCGGCGTATTCAGACACGTTTTTAAACAGACTTTAGGACGCTGGCCCTCACCCCAGCCCTCTCCCGGAGGGAGAGGGAGCCGATCGAGTTGTTTGGGAGAGGTACGCCGACGTGAAATACCGAGTTGCGCTCAGGTTTTAAGAACAAGTGAATCTGCCATTGCCATTGCAACCACCAACAGCAACAGCAACAGCAACAGCAACAGCAACAGCAACAGCAACAGCAACTACCACCATCCACCTACCACAACACGCGGCGCAGCCGCCCCACTCAACACAATGAGCGTTAGCTCGAGTAAAGCTTTTGACGTGCCGGCCCCTTCGGAAGGCTGAGTGGAGGGATTTATCCGGGGGTGGGAGCGCAGCGACCGTTCGACGAAGTCGAACACATCGAGAGGAGGTGCAGCGAAGCAAACCGGAGGCGATGCCCCCGGATGAATCCCGGAGCGAAGGAACCCCGAGCCCCAGCGAGGGGCCGAACGCCGGGGCCCAGCGTTTTGGTTCCTTTTGGGCGTTTGCAAAAGGGACTCGCCGTAAGGGCGAAACCGCCAGCCGCAACACCCGAAGAAACGGATATTCACCCAGACCACCCAGAGAACCTGGTCGGCCCAAAGGCCGCCACGTTCACTCAGCCTCCGGATCCACCTTGTTCTGAGTCAGGTACCGATTCAAAACATCATCCTGACCCGGGGTAGAAGCATCCCCCGCCACCTGCCAAAGATGCCGCTCAATCCCCTGCGCCACCATATGCCCCACCGCCGCCTCAATCGCCGACAACACACACAACTGCGCCGGCTCATTCGTCGTATACCCGACCTCAGCCTCAAGCAACTTCTTGAACTCGATAAACTTGAAAATCCCCGCACTGCGCGCCACCGAATAAATCGTCTTGCTGGTCATCACGTTCGCCAACACCTGCCCGCTACGCACATCCACCGCGCGCAAATTCACAGTCACCTGATCCACCCGGTACTCACGGGACAGATCGATCCCCAGATACCGCGCCCCTTCCCCACCGCTGCGCACGTTGGTGTCGTAAGCGATGATCCCGCCCTCGAGCATCATGTTCGCCGCCTGCAACGGTGGCAGCTCGCCCTGAATGTTCACCGGCGTATTCGGTTTCTTCTGCGACGCGCGAATGATCTTGCGTTCAGTCAGCAGGTTCTGCAGCCCTTCCCGCTCAAGCACCACAAACCAGCCGCTGGCCTGCATCGCGTCCATCAACATCGACGCTGCGCCCTGGGTGACGCTGGTGGAAAACGAACTGGCCGGCGTCGGTTTGTACTGCCCGGTCTGGTCACGGAAGCCGTACACCACCGCCATCAGCCGGCCCTTGGGTCGCGGCATTTTCAGCAAGTCGTAATAGGTCGAGGCCCTGGGGGTCAGGGTCGGGGTATCGGTGTCCTGCTCGGCCGGCATCGGCTCGCGCAGACTGCACCCTTGTAATGCTGCCAACATCAGCCCTAGCGCTATTATTTTTTTCATGTCCATCACTCCCCGGAACCGTCATCCCGTCATGGGTTGAGGCCGTTCACCTGAATTTCGGAAACTTCGCCACTCGCTCGGTCGGTCACTTCAATCGTCAGTGCCCCCGAGTCGTCGACCACGTTGACGATGAAGGCGTCGGTGGACAGGCTCCCCGTGTTGCCGGTGGAGATGTTGTCCAGCAGCTGCCCCAGCAACCGTGACTGCAATTGACTGGTGAAACGTTCGAGGGCCGAAGTGCCGGCCACCGTCGAACGCTTCTTGAGGTCCGGATCGTCGTGGTCGTTTTGCGCCTGGGCGTTGTTGAGCAGCCAGGTGCCGTTGAGCGGGTTGCCGCCGAACGACGGGTTGACCGGCGTGTAGACCAGTTCGGTGGCCTGGACGGCAGCGGCGCTGGCAAGCCCGATCAACAACCCCGAGATCCAGAATCCGCTGCGCCGTGAGAACGTTGTCGTGTTCATAGTTCGTCCTTCTCAAGGTCGGTGGTGTCCTGCAACAAGGCTTCCAGCTTGCGCCGGACCACTTCCAGTCGAACCGAGTCGGCGGCCTCGTAGGCCTCGTCCTTCAGTTCCACGGTGTTCGGCGGCAGGAAGCGCCGATACACCAGGCGTTGTTGATACTCGACGGTCACAAGGCTCCCCCAGCGTGCGTCGGGGCGCTCGCGCACCACCAGGTTGAAATCCATGCGGCTGGTGTCGCGCAGGCGTTCGCTGAACGAGTAGTAAAAGTCGTGCCCGATGTGCGAGATCGTGTCGTCGACGATGAAGCCCATCATTTCGTCTTCTTCGCCGGCGCTGGCGAAAGACGCCACGGCGGCGAGGATCAACGCGCACCACCATTTCCGGCTCATGGCTGCAATGCCTGCGGCAGGGCTGACTGGCCTTTGGCAGGGCCTCCGTTGCCAGAGCCGGCGCCATCGAGAAAGGCTTTCTCGGCCACGAACTGCCAGTCCGAATAACGCTGCATGCCTTCGAAATCCGACCACTGCGACGGGAAGTCCGCCTGCTTCAACGGCACCTCGGTGGACGGACTGTTGATCCCGGTGATGCGTCCGTCGAAGCCCCGTTGCAACGCCCATTCCCCGCCGCCGATCGGATCGGGATAGAGCTGGCGCAGGTGATGTCGGGGCTCCGGAAAACGTTCGTCCTGCAGCAGGTCAGCCAGGTCTTTCGGGTACTGCGCCAGCCCCGGCGAACTGCGGTAGTAGCTGCGCAGCGCCTGGGCGTACTGGGTGCCGACCCACAGCAGTTGCTTCTCGCGATCGCGGCGCGACACGGTCGACCACAACTCGCCGGCACTGGCCAGGCCCATGCCCATGATCACGATCAGGAACAGCACGCCCAGGTAGGTGAACCCGCCCTGCTGCGCGTGCTTACCACTCGGAATACTGGCTGCCATCACGCGCCCTCCCGGTAGCTCCGCTCTTGATGTCGGCGACGCCGCCCGCCACGCCGTCCGGCGGCGCGATCAGCACCCATTGGTCATTGCGTTCGGTGATCGGGTCCAGCGGCGCATGGCGCAGGTAGCGGGTTTCCACCAGTTGCTCGATGGAGTCGGGATAGCGCCCGGTGTCGCCGTAGTAGTGGTCCAGCGCCTCGCGCATGGCCGACAGGCTCTGGTGCAACGTGGTCTCTTTCGAGGCCTCGAGGCTGTTGAAGTAGCGCGGCAAGGCGATGGTCATCAGGGTCGCGATGATCGCCATCACCACCATCAGCTCGAGCAAGGTAAAACCCTTTTGCCGGCGCATGAGAATCACCACTCGCGGTACGCGATGCCGTTGAGGCCTTTACCCCGGGCGTGGGAGTAGACGTCGAACACGTCCTCGCCATCGCGGGGGTTCTGGGCCGAACTGTCGTAGGCCCGCAGGCCCCAACCGCCGTTGTCGTCACGTTTGGCCGGCACCAGCGGATCCCGCGGTATCCGGCGCAGAAAGTAGAACTTCGCACCCTTGGCGCTGCGCACGTCGCGCACGCCTTCGACCAGCACTTTCAGGTTCGGCGGGTAACCGCTGCTGTTCAGCGACTTCTCGATGTAGCCGGCATCGAAGGCCCGCTTGTAGGCGTCGATGCCATCGCGAATCTGATACAGCGCGGTGCGCAGTTCCTGCTCCTTGCCACGCCGTACCAGGGTCTCGGTCAGCGGCGCGGCCATGCCGGCCAGCAGGCCGATCAGGGCCAGCGTCACCACGACTTCGATCAAGGTAAAACCGCGTTGGGAGGCGTTCATGATCAAGGCTTCTCGACGGTTACACGGGTGGTGGCCACGGCCGCTTCACCGACTGCACGAGGCTGCGCGGCAGGCGCTGGCATGGTGTAGTTCTGCGAACGGTCCGGCGCCTGGATGTGCATGCTGGTTTCGGTGCCGGTGGGGAATTCCATGTCCGACGGGCTCTGGTACGGCAGGTTGCGCACGATCCGTGGGGTGATCGACAGCACCAGTTCCGATTTGCCGATGGTGTCCTTGTTGCTGCCGAACAAACGGCCCAGTCCTGGAATGTCGCCGAGGCCCGGAATCTTGTTGCCGGTGGCGCCGTGGTCGTTGCGCATCAGGCCGGCGAGGATCTGGGTTTCGCCGTCATGCAGACGCAGCGAGGTCTGGGCGTTGCGGGTATCGACCTGCACCGGAATCGTCCCCTGGCGGGTCGGTTCCAGCGGCGTGGCGTTACTCACTTCCAGGGCGATCTTGATCGCCACTTCGTTGTTCAGGTGCACGGTCGGTTGCACTTCGAGCTTCAGACCGACGTCGAGATAAGTGACGCTTTCGGTGATCACCGGGCCTTGAGTCGACGGCACTGAGGTGGCGCTGATGATCGGCACCCGCTGACCGATGTGGATGCGCGCCTGTTCGCGGTTGCTGACGCGGATCACCGGGCTGGCCAGGGTGTTGATGTCGTTGTCCTGCGCATTGATCTTGGCTTGCGGCGACGGCGAGATCGAAATCCGGCTGGAGTTGATGCCCTTCAGTTGATCGAGGATGCTCACCGCCGAACCGTCGCTGTTGACCACACCGAAGGTGTTCGGCCATTGCAGACCGAGGTCGAGAATGCGCTGGGTGGCGACTTCCATCACTTCCACTTCCAGCACTACTTCGGGGTTGGACTGGTCTTGCGATTGCAGGAGTTTCTCGGCCATGCGCACGGCGTCTTCGGTGTCGCGCATGGTCAGGGTGTTCAGGCGTTCGTCGACGAACACGTCGCGGGTCTTGAGCATGGTCTTGATCATGTTCAGCGCGGTGTTGGCGTCGATGCTGGTCAGGTAGAAGGTGCGCATCACCAGCTCCTGATAGTCCTTCAACTTCTGCGGCGAGTCCGGAAAGATCAGCAAGGTGTTTTCGTTCACCACTTTCTGGTGCAGCTGGTTCTGTTGCAGCAGCAGTTGCACGGCGTCTTCGATGCGTACGTCTCGCACGAAGATCGTGGCTTTCATGTCCGGGCGCAGGTCCTTGTCGAAGATGAAATTCAGGCCGGCGACCTGCGACAGCACTTCGAAAATGGTCTTGAGATTGGCGTCGCGAAATTCCAGAGTCACCGGGCGATCGAGCCGGGTGCGCAGTTGCGGGTACTGGATCACGTTGCGGCTCTGCACCAGACGGATGTTGCCTTGCAGCTCCAGTGCGCCGTCGTTTTTCGGGTCGAGTTCGAGGATCTGTTTGACCTGACGGTCGGCGCCGTAGATGTCGCCCCGGCGCAGGTCGCCACGGGCCAGCTCCAGTTTCTCGTCCATGCTGCGCAGGTAGTCGAGCTGGCGCAGGGCATCCTGGGCGCGGCGGTTGTTCGGCTCGATGGTCAGCACCCGGCTGTAGGCGGTGCGGGCCGAGGCGAAATCGCGGCGGGCGCGGTCGGTGTCACCGGAGGTCAGCAGCGCGGTGATCGCCTTGGCGCGGCCACTGTTGAGCAGCAGGTGCAGCTCGGTGTCCCGCGGATTTTCCCGCAAGCCTTCCTCGATCCGGGCCAGGCCCGCCTCGTACTGCCCCTGCTCGATCAGGTCGGCGGCCTCTTTGTTGGCGACCTGCGCGGAGCTGCACGCGGCCAGCCCGGCGCACAGGCCAAGGCTCATCAGCAAACGGGATCTGTTCATTGCGTACTCCCCACAGACAAGGTCTGCGACAAATGCAGAGGCAGGTAGACCAGGCTCAGTTCCGCGTCGGAAATCGCCGCAATCTTCCAGGTGTCGTCGATCACATCCCCGTTGCGCACGACGTAGATTTTTTCGCCGTCCTGCAAAAACACCTGCAGGTCGCTGCGGTCATGCAGGCGGCCGACGAACTGGAACGGCACCGGTGGCAGGCTCGGGGCTTGCACCATCGGGGTCGGGTTGATCGCTTGTTCGGTGACCGTCGCCAGGGTCGGTGCGGCCTTCCAGGATTTGCTCGCAAACAGGTCGCCGGCCGGGCTCAGGTCCTTGATCGGCGCTGCATTCGCCTTGGCGCTGCTGGCGGGCAAGGCGCCACGGGCGGTGGCTTTTGCCGGGCGGGTCACCGCGACCTCGGTCGAATCCGCTTCGTCGCTCGGCGAGAAATATTCCGGTAACCAGGCCAGCGCCGCCGCCACGCCGAAGAACGCCACCCACCCTGTTATGCGCTTGGTGTTCATCACGACCTCGACAGGTAAAGGGTCATACGGATCCGGCCGCTGAGGTCGGTGTCGGCGATCTTCTTGCGCTGGAACTCGACGTCTTCCACCACCACCGCCGGCAACTGGCCGAGCAAGGCGTGCAGGAAGCGGCGCAGTTGCGGGTAGCTGCCGCGCACCGGCAACAGAATCTGGTAGCGCGCCAAATGGGTCTTGGGATCGACGCCGAGGGCGTATTCGCCGCGTGCCAGGGTGATGTGCTCCTGCGCGGCCAGGGCGTAGATGCGGTCGATGGCGACGGTGGCCTGCGGCTGGGCCGGCAGCTTGTTGCGAAAATCATCGAGCTGACGCTGCGGCACCACCGGCGGCGCGATGCTGCCGTCCTCAACCTTGGCCAGGTATTCGCTGGCTTCCTGGGTTTGCTGGCTGAGCTGTTGCAGCGACTGCCAGCCCGGCAGCAATCCGCCGAGTGCCCAGGCAACCGTGACCAGCAGCAGCGCCAGACCGGCCAGGCCCGGAACGCCGAGGCCTTGCAGGTATTCGTGAACGATCAGTCTAGGGATTCGCATCGCCCATCTCCCAGGTCGCCGACAGGTTGAATTGCACCGGTTGCTCCGGCGATTTGACGACGATTTCGTGGCTCAGCAGCGACACGTCGGACAGCTCGTCACTGGCCTCCAGCCGTTTGTGGAAATCCAGCATCGCTTGCAGATCCCGCGCTTCGGCGCTGATCCGCACCTGGCCCTTGCGCGCATCCGGGGTCAGGGTCAGCAAGGCGATGTCATCGCGCGGCATGGCTTCGAGCATGGCGAACAGGCGTTCCCAGGGCCGGCGCAGTTGCTGCGAGACCTTGCGCATTTCCGCGAGGTTCTGCGCCTGCTCGCGGGTTTCCGCCGGGCTCAGCGTTGTCTTGCTGCCGCTGTCGCCGGTGAGCTGACGCTGGGTGTGTTGCAAGTGACCCTGCTGTTGTTCGGCCTGATCGCCGAGGTGCTGCTGCAGGCCGAAGCACACCAGCGCAAGCAACACACCGCCGCCGAGCAGGCTCCAGCCCAACGGGCCGGAACGCGGGCGGGGCTGGAAGTCCAGGTTCAGGGCGCGCATGTCAGGCCACCGCCCGGGACATGACGTACAAGGCGTCACGCACGGTCATCGAGTTGTCTTCGAGAGTGCGCAGGTGCACCCCCGCCACCTCCGGTTGCGCATCGAGGCGCGCCGGGGCGTGCAGATAAACGTTGAAGGCCCGTTCGCTGGTGGAGGCTTGCAGTTGCCGTTCGCGACCGATCAGCGCGCTGAGTGCCGCGTCACTGTCGCTGCCGCCCACCGAACGCACCGACGACCAGCGCCCTTCCCTTGCCAGCAACAGCACGCTGCGTTGTGGCTCGGCGACCACGAACAGGAAGTCGCCGCCATCGAGGCTTTTGTCGAAGCGGTTGAACGCGGTCATCAGGTACGGCTGTACCGAGCGCAGGCGCAGGCCGCGACCCGTGACCTGCGTGCGCAGGCGTTCCAGCAAATCCTGCGGCAAGGCACTGGCAATCCGGTCATGCCCCGCAGGCTCCACGGACAGCACCAGCGTCCAGGGTTGGGTCGGCGCGCCGAACAGGTCTTCGAAGCACAGTTGAGCGAAGCCGCGCAGTTCCTCTGGCGTGCTGATCTGCTCGCTCCACGGCACCAGGCAGAAGCGGCTGAAGTGCCCGGAGATCACCACGCTCAGCTCGGCACCGGCGCGGGCGTGTTCGCCGAGCAAGCGATCGAGGGTGTCCAGCGCCACCGCGTAACTGTGGAAGCCTTCGTCGATGTAGCCGACGCTGCCCAGCCACAGGGTGTCGCTGCCCCGGCGCTGGCCGAGGCCGACACCGCTGGCGCCAAGCACGGCGATAAAGTGATCACGCGATAAAAGTGACACGATTGATCTCCTCCAGCGTGGTCCGACCGTGCTCCACCAGCTCCAGCGCCGATTCGCGCAACAGGCGCAAACCACGGGCGCAGGCCAGGGCTTTGATCCGGGTGATGGGTTGACGCTCGACGATCATCTGCCGCAGTTCGTCGTCCAGGTGCAGCAGCTCGGCAATCGCTGTGCGTCCGCGATAGCCGCTGCCCCGGCAGTGGCCGCAGCCCTTGCCGTGGACAAAGTGGTAATGGCCGACCTTGTGCGGGTCGAGGCCGGAGGCGCGCAGTTCCTCGTCGCTCGGGGTGGCCGGTGTGCTGCAACTGCTGCACACCAGCCGGATCAGGCGTTGGGCGAGAATCGCGTTGAGTGCCGAGACCAGGCTGTAGGGGTCGATTTCCATTTGAGTGAAACGACCGATCACGTCGAACACGTTGTTGGCGTGGATGGTGGTGAACACCAGGTGCCCGGTGAGCGCCGATTGCACGGCGATCTGTGCGGTGTCCGGGTCGCGGATCTCGCCGACCATGATCTTGTCCGGGTCGTGGCGCAGGATCGAGCGCAAGCCGCGGGCGAAGGTCAGGCCTTTTTTCTCGTTGACCGGGATCTGCAGCACGCCGGGCAACTGATATTCCACCGGGTCTTCGATGGTGATGATCTTGTCCACGCCGTGGTTGATCTCGGTGATCATCGCGTACAGCGTGGTGGTCTTGCCGCTGCCGGTGGGGCCGGTTACCAGCACCATGCCGTAGGGTTCAGCGGCCAGACGCCGCAGCTGGCGCAGGGTTTCGTCTTCAAAGCCCAGTGCTTGCAGCTGCACGCCGCAGACCTTGTCGGCCAGGTCCTGTTTGTCGAGCACCCGCAGCACCGCGTCTTCGCCGAAAATGCTCGGCATGATCGACACCCGGAAGTCGATCTGTCGGCCGCTGATGCCGATCTTGAAGCGTCCGTCCTGGGGCACGCGTTTTTCGCCGATGTCCAGTTCGGCCATGACCTTGACCCGGGAAATCACCTGCTCGGCGAACTCGCTGCCCTGGATCTTGCTGATGTTGTTGAGCACGCCGTCGATCCGGTACTTGATCACCAGACCGTTGCCGGTGGTGCCGAGGTGGATGTCGCTGGCGTGCATTTTCAGCGCGTCGTACAGGGTCGAGTTGACCAGTTTCACCACCACGCTCGAGTCTTCGCTGATGCTGGTCAGCGACAGGCTTTGCAGGGTGTCGGTTTCGCTGCCGGCGTCAGCCTGGGCGTTGAGCGATTCGACGGCGTGGAAACTTTCTTCGTGGCGGGCCAGATAAGCCTTGAGGTCGTCGGCATGCACCAGATACAGCGGTGCGCCATGCAGGCATTCATCGATCCAGGCCAGGCGCGCGGTGTCGAAGGGGTCGGCGAACACACCGATGACTTCGTCGTTGTGTCGCAGCAGGATGAATTCACGTTTGAGGCATTGCGCCAAGGTGACCCGATCGAACACCGGCGTCGCCTGGAACAGGGCATCGGTGTCGAGCACCGGGTAATGCAGGGTAGCGCCGAGGCTGGCAATGAACGGCATCGGCGCCAGTTCGCAGAGCACACAAAGAGCGTCGAGGACGCGTTCTCCGCAGGTGCCGGCCCGAGCCCGGGCCTGGGCCAGTTGTTCACTGGAAAAGCGTGCCGGAGCACACGCAGGCTGCAACGCTTCGACGACAACGGACAAACGTTCCATGGCTTGCTCTCCCACCGGGGCCTGGGGCCCTGACGGCGCGGGAGGCCATTGCGGCGAGTGCCGGAACGTCTATCGCGCCATTACTCCCCGGTGAGCATTTGATCGTCGTCCGGTGCCATGGCCTCCGACCTGTTTCGTCGGCGATCCGCCAGCACCCAACTGCCATCGTACAACTGCAACGGGAAGCTCTCGGTCCTGCTCTGGCGTCGTTCGACGAAGCCTTCGGATGGGCTCGCACCGGGTTTCGCTTCGCGCTGGATCCCCAGAAGGTCGCAGACAGCTCGGGCCAGTTCCGCCAGTGGAAACGGTTTGAACAGGATGTGACTGACCCCCAGTTGCCGCGCCCGCTCACAGACTTCGGCGGTCGGGTGACCCGTTATCAGCACGAAATGACACGTCCTGTTCTGGCGGATAGCGTCGAGCACCTCAAAGCCTTCCATATCGGGCAAGCGGTAATCGAACACCACCACATCGGGAGCAGAGGTTGCGGCCTGGCCGATCCCGTCTGCGCCGTCATGTGCAATCCGGACGTCCAGCCCTTGCGCCGACAGATAATCCTGAAGGTTCTGTGCAAGCAGCAGTTCGTCTTCGACAACCAGTACTTTGTTAACCAAGGTGAACTCCTTGCAGCTACAAATCCGGCCTCTTCACATCAACTGCCCGAACCTGCTGGAGTGCGCCTCACAAGAGGTAACGCACACTTCATGCCAGGCCGAGTGCCGGTAAATTTATGTCTTCATGTCCTTGAATTTGATGACAATGCCCGCTCGTCCCGGCACCCCGTTCCCCAGAAACGGGGAAGCACCTGAATGGGCATCGAAGCCATTCCCCACTATTGGGGGGGAACCTTCAATCGTCGTCAATTCGTTCGATCCTGTTCTGCGCCCGCAATTGCGCGAGCACCTGGCGACGAGCCTGGGCCTGTTGCTGTCGGGCACGCTGCACCCGAACCGTTCCAGATCCCTGCAAACCTGGGACATCGACCGCCTCCAAGTGGTTCGGCAAGTAAATCAAATGCCAGCCGAATGGCGAGCGAACGGCATCGCTGGCGAACGATGCGCCGTCGACCACCGCGGCGCGCATCTGCATCAAGCGTAGACGTGCCGCCGCGTCTGTGGCGGCATCCGCATCCGGCGCCACCCGAACCAGCAGATGCCGCGCCTGCAAGGTGTTGGCCCGGATCAACGCGGCGAACATCTGCTGCGCTGCCAGTTCACGACGGGTGTATTCGGTGAACGAGACCTCGTCGAAGCCCGCGTCCTGCAAACGCCGCACGAACCTTTCGCTACCGCCGATGGCGACACGAATCTGCTCGACCTGTCGCTGCACCGCTTGATCGTCAACCTTCAAGCCACGTTTTTGCGCCTCCTGCCACAGCAGTTCCTTGTCGATCAGCACATCCAGAGCCGCCTGGCGCAACTGTCTGTAAGCCTTGGGACTGCGGATGCTCGCCACGGCGCGGCCCCGGTCTTCCAGGTATTCAACGAAAAACCGCTCCAGGCGAAGCTCGGAAATCACCTCGCCATTGACCCGCGCCGCCACCGGTTCGGTATTGGCAAACGCCATTGGCAACCAGCACGCCAGCAGCCACCACAGGTTTTTGAGCTTCATGATCAGCGCCTCCGTTCAGGGGCTCGCGAGAATCGATTTGTAAGGCGCGACCAGATAGAAGCGCTGATCGGGTAAATCGACGGTGACCACATGCGCCCCACTCAAGCCCGATCGTCGTCCGGGGCCGAAGTTGAGGCGCGGGGTCAGGCCGGTATCGAAGTCGTGCAGACCTTCGAGGGCCGCCACCATCTTTTCGCGGCTGGCGTCGCGCCCGGCCTGTTTCATGGCTTCGCTCAAAAGCAGCATCGAAGCGTAAGCGCCGACTTGCAGCACCGCATGTTGCGCGCCGAGGCCCTGATGTTCGCGCAGTAAAGTCATGGCCATGCGCCCGGTCTGGGTCCAGTCGCTGGGCACGAAGGGATAGGCCAGGAAGACGCGCCGGGAAAAGCCCTCGGGCACTTGCAGCAGGTCGCCCGCCACCTGGCCTGATGTCGCGAAAAGGTACGGCAGCTGCCCGGCATGCTGCAGCCCCGCCGCCAGTTGACTGAAACCGCTGCCGCTGCCCAGGTAGAAGACTGAACGCGAGCCCAGCGGCAAGCTGTCCGCTGCCGGGTCGTAGGCCTGTAGCCGGACCTTTTGCCAGCCGTGATCCTGCAAGTACTGCCCCAACCCCTGTGCGGCCTGCACTTG
This sequence comes from Pseudomonas sp. 58(2021), assembly GCF_017491585.1. Classification (NCBI taxonomy): domain Bacteria; kingdom Pseudomonadati; phylum Pseudomonadota; class Gammaproteobacteria; order Pseudomonadales; family Pseudomonadaceae; genus Pseudomonas; species Pseudomonas sp. 58(2021). The sequence continues at coordinate 13,005 of NZ_JAFGYZ010000040.1, read as the reverse complement.
AGTCGGATCGTCGGGATAGGCGATCAAGGTCGGCCCTTGCAGCACTTTCAGGCTGGCGGTGGCGTAATCGGCCAGGGCGATCAACTGCTCGCGCAATCCCGGCAGCGGTTCAAAGATCTGCGCACTGGCCTGCACCGACCCCATCAAGGACAACGGCCCGATCAGCGGCAGCCCGGCCTGCTCCAGACGTGGCGCCAGTTCACTGTCCAGCGCCGGGGCCAGCGGCGCGATCAGCGCAAAGACCTTTTCCTCGTCAATCAGCCGTTGCAAAGCCTGCTCGGCGCTGGTGCGATCCGGGCCGGGATCGACCACTGTCAGGCGCAGTTGCCGGCCATGAATGCCGCCCGCCTGATTGATCCGCGCCACGCTGCCGTTGAGCACCGCCGCCACCGTGGCGCCCTCCTCGGCCAGCGGTCCCTGGCTCGGCAGCAAAGTGCCCAGGTGCAAGGTCTGGTCATCGAGCCCGGGATCGCGATCATCGGCCAGGCGTTTGAGATAGGCAGTGAGGTTGCGCTGATCCTTCATCGACAACAGGAATCGCGGCATGCTCGGGTCGAGCCGGTTGTTGCCGGGGTCGCGGCCCTGCTGGATCACCTGCGCCAGGCTGCTGTCGGTGTACGCCGGGTAGCTACGTCCGTTGACCCGCTGCTGACCATGAACACTGGTCAGTCGCGACCAGTTCAGTTCTGGCGGCCGCACCCCGCCTTCGGGCCTGCCCAGGCCGTCGGTGCCGTGACAGTTGGCACACGGCAGGCTGGTGGCCGGCAGCAAAACGTCCGCCGCGCCGACCCGCGCCATGATCGGCTCGCCGCTGGACGACAGGCCTTCGCGGTACAGGCGCTTGCCGGCGCTTTCTTCATCGGTCAGCGGCAACGCGGCTGCGCCGAAGCTGACGCCAGCGAGCAGGATCAGGGCGAGGACACGGCCGAGGTTCATGGCGCGGACTCAGCGGCCGGCCACGGGCATTGTCAGCAGCTGCAAGCGCTGGGCAATGGCGGCGGCCGGGGCATCGGGACGGATCTTGCTCCAGCGTTTGTTGGCGACGTCGCCGACGATCAACTGGGTCGAGTGCTGCTCCGGCGTCGGCACGATCTGGCCGATGCGACCGAGCACCAGATCCATCTGCGCCTTGTCGCCAGTAAGGAAAAGCCAGTGAGGGTCATCGGCGCCCTGCTTCAAGGTGTAAGCCTTGAGGACCGCCGGCGTGTCGCGCAGCGGATCACTGGTAAGGGAAATGAAGGTGATGCCATCGGCCTTGTCGCCCAGCAGCTCGCGGACTTCCTTGAGCTTGCGGGTGATCAGCGGGCAGGCGTCGTTGCAACTGGTGAAGATCACGTTGAGCAGCACCACGCGGTTGTGCAGCGCATCGCTGTAGAAACGCTGGACGTCGCCGTGCTGGTCGAGCAACGGCGTATCGGTGAACCAGGTTTTCGCGTCATGAGTGCCTTTGGCCGGCGCGGCAGCAACCATCGCCGGGGGCTCGGGCGCATGGCCTTCGTGGGCAAACGCCACGTTGCCGAGAATCAGGAAACAGATCGTCAGGGAGATCCAGTCGAGCATTCTCATGGCTGTTGCTCCATGGCAATCGCGGTGTGTTTGGCGTGGGTGCGCAGGCCGCTGAGTTTCTCGACTTCCTTGGCCAGCAGTGCCGGGTCGGTGAAGCCGTAGTAGCGCATCCAGTGGCGACTGTTGCCGTCACCGACGAGGATCAGCGGCTGGTGATTCTTGAAGTCGCCGCTGAAACTGCCGAGACCCTTGAGGGTGGCGGTGATCGATTGCGGCGAACCGGTGAGCCAGCTCCAGCCCGGGCCTTTCTGGAAAGTGCGGGCGTAATCCTGCAAGCGTTTCGGGTCGTCGCGCTGCGGGTCGATACTGATCGACACCAGCTGCACTTCACCCCCGACCCGCGAGCCCAGCTGTTTCTGTACCTTGCCCATGATCGACGAGACCACCGGGCAGACCGTGGTGCAACTGGTGTAGATGAAACTCATGACGACGATCTTGTTGTGCACCAGATCCTGTTCCAGGTGCACGGTCTTGCCGTTCTGGTCGAGCAGCGGCACGTCGGCGAATTTGACCTGGGCGTGCTCCTGGCTGTTGGCGGCCGGGGCGGTGTGGCCGGCATGCTCGTCCGCCGAGTGGGCGCTGGCCTGCTGGATACCGACGGCCAACAGGCACAGGGTCAGCAAGCCACGGGATGCAAATCGGTTCATGGTCGTTTCCTCGTCACTGAGTCTGGCCGGGCAGCACCCGGACACTGGCAAAGGTCTTGTCGTCGAAACCGGCGCCCAGCGAGGCCGCGCGCACGTGCAGGTACCAGGCGCCGCTGCGGTCGAGGGTCACCGGCGCTTCGTACACGCCGTCGGCGACTTCCCGTGCGGCCACTTCACGGGGCCGTGAGGTCGGCGCGAGGAAGTAGCGCAACTGCACGTCGGTCACGCCGCTGCGCTGGATCTTCTGTTTGCCCTGGACGATGCGAAAACGCACCACATACGGGTCGTTGAGGGCCACGGCGGTCTTGTCCAGCAGGAACTCGACTTTTGCCGCCCCCAGGTGTTTTTCCGGCGCGCCGTCGGACGCCACCTGGGCGCTGAAGCAATGAATGATGTTCGGCTGGTTGAGCAGGAACGCCACGTCGAAGCGCCCCGCCGCCGGCAGTTTCACCCGGGCGCTGTACAGCCCCGGCGACACTTCGCGCAGGCTGCGGTCGATGACCAGCGCGGCGCGGGCGATTTGCCCCCGGTTGGGGTAACCGGACATCGGCGCGTTCATGCCTTCGGCGTAGAAATAGGTGGTGTTGTCCACCGGGTTGACCACGAACACCGCGTTGTCATCGCGCGATACCGCGAGGCTCGACGCCAGTGGCAGGTCTCCGGCCAGCCGTGGCGGCTGCGGCCCGGCCTCGAAACCCTGGCTGATCGGCTGACGCCCTTCGCCCAGCGACGCCAGATTGATCATCGTGACCTTCGGCGAGGCCAGTCCGCGCACGTAGGCATAGGCCTGGGTGAACACCACTTGATAGGGTTCGGCTGAAACCTCCAGGTCATGGATCGCCGAATCGTTGGCCGCATCGATCACCGTGGCGCGGTTTTCCACGGTGTTCAGCACCACGCCAAAACGGCCATCGGCGCTGAAGCCCATCGGGCCGAGCCCCTGTTGCAGCTGGATCACCCGGCGTACGGCGCGGCTGTTGGCGTCGATCACCGTAACGGTACCGTCCTTGCCGTCGGCCACATACACCGCGCCGGACAGCGGCGAGTACGCCACCGACAACGGATTGGAGCCGGTCTTGACCTGTTGCAGCAGGCTCAGGCTGGCGATGTCGATGACGCTGAGGGTGCCGTCGTCGCGGTTGCTGACGAAGGCGAAACGGCTGTCCTTGCTGAACGTGATTTCGTGGTGGCCGCGCCCGGTCACCAGGTGTTTCAGCGGTTTGAGGCTTTGGGTGTCGATCACCGTGACCCCGGATTCTTCAGCCTTGCTCGCGTTATTGCCGACCCATAGCAGACGCTCGTCCGGTTGCAGCGCGACCCGCACCGGTTGGCTGCCGGCGGCCACCGAGTCGATGACCTTGAATTGCTCGCTGTCGATCACCGCCACTTCCCCCGCCGTCGGCATCGACACGAAGACCTTTTTGTTGTCCTTGGGCGTGACCCAGTCCATCGGCGATTGCTTGAGTTCGATCCGCGCCAGGGTGCTGGTGATACCGCCGACCGAGACTGACGGATCGACCACCGAAACGCTGGCATCGCGGTTCATCACCAGCAGGAAATAGCTGTTGAGGTCGAGCAGCGGCCGCGCACCGATATTGGATTTGAGGAACGTGCCGACCCGCGACTTGCAGCTCTGGTCACGGCCCTGGGCCTGATCAGCAGCAAGGGCTTGCGGATCAATCCACGCCCCCGGCGCCACGCCGGACAACGGCTGGCCGGACGCGCCGTCGGTGACGCGGAATTGCACGTCGGCGAACTCCCCCTCACGCAACTGGCCGTCGCTGGCCAGCGGCTTCAGGTTGAAGGCGATCGACACGCCGTCGCGGGTCAGCACCTGCCCGGCGCCGGTTTGCGCCAGGGCAATCTCGCTCAGCGTGAGCAGCGCGCCGGCCATTGCCAGCAGGCAGACGCCGATGATGTTGATGATCCTGTTCATACATCTCTCCCCTGACACGTTGTCCGAAACACCACCGCCCCTGTGGGAGCGAGCCTGCTCGCGATGGCGTTCGGCGCTACACCATCCAAAACCGCATCGATCCCAATCGCCAGCAGGCTGGCTCCCACAAGGGAACTGCATTCCAGCTACTGAGCAGGCGGCGCCGGCTCCGGCTCATGGGTCACCCGCAGCAATCCCCACAGCCCCGAGGTGTTGCCATAGGCGCCGTAATCGCGGAACAGGTAGTCCCCCGGTATCGCGTTGCTGCCCCCGGCGCTCGGGATCATGAAGCTGAAGTGCGCCGCCGGCAGGATGCTTTCGTGAGCGCCGATGTACATCGACATCGGGTTGTAGCCGAAGCGCACCGAACCCACGCCCGGCGCACCCATCGGGTAGCCGCCGGTGTCGCTCTTCTCGGCCTGGAACGGGTTGAGCGACCAGACGTGTCCGTCGAGCTGGAACGTGGTGCCGCGACTGCCGCCGCTCGGCATCAGAATGTGCGTACGCAACGGCTGACCCGGTTTGGCATACAGCACCGGCGTCTGCGGATCGCCCCCCACCAGCGCATTGCTGTAGGCCATGTGCGCGTTGGTCATGTCGCCGTAACCCGCGCCATCGGCATGGCCGAACGGCGCATCCGGGGCGAGGCCGAAGCGGTACCACAAAGGTTCAGTCTTGTAGTTGATCGCCATGCTTGAGTTGTCCTGCGGATCGGTCGGCACACCGAAGCCCTCGGCAGCGATGCCTTCGACCGGCCGGCCATTGGCCCAACGGGTGTTCAGCGCCTTGTGCCAGACCATCGCGAAGTCGCGGTAAGTCGTCTGCCCCGGTGCGGTGACCGTGGCGTTGACCTTGCGCGCATCGTCGACCCAGGTCGCCCCGATCGGCAGGATGCTCATCGCCCCACCCAGGCCTTTTTGCGGTTGCTTGATCACATCTGCCGGAGTGATGTTCAGGCCACCGAACTCCACGGCCGTGGCGTTGATGTTGTCGACACTGCGGCCCAGTTGCGTGACCGGTTTGCCTTCACGCTCCAGGTGCCCGGCGTAGTACTGATAGGTACGGGTCGGGTAGGCGCCGCTGCTGCCAACCCGTGGCGGCACGGTCTGGGTCGGGTTGGCGCCGACGTTGGTGCCGTCGGATTTGGTGATGTCGTAGGCCAGCAACTGGGCGTGCAGCCCCACGTGGCTGGACGGCCGCATCAGGTTGTTGCTGAAGGTGGTCGAGCCCAGGCCGCTGTTGCGGTCGCGCTTGACCATGCCTAGCATCACTGCGGTCTGGGTCAGGTCCGGCATCACGCTCGGCAGACGGTTTTCCAGGGTGATGTTGATGCAGTCCCCGGCCGCTGCGCGCAGCACCAGCGGTTCGACCGCAATGCCGGGCTTGAGCTTGCCGCTGACCGGATCGAGGTCGGATTTGCGCACGTACAGGATCGCCGTCGGATCATGCAGCGGCCCGCTCTGGCCACCGATGGTGATGGTCGCGCCGTCCTCCGGATCAGTCACCGTGACTTGCGGGATGCTCACCGTGCGCGAGTTCAGCACCAGGGTGCCGCCCGCCGGATTCAGCGGCCCGCCGACATGCTGACCGAGCCCGGCCGAATCGCCGATGCTCAGGCCCAGCGGATTGCCGAGGATGTCGTTGGCCAGCGCGGCGACCACTTCATAGTTGCGCTGCACCGTCGGCCGGGTGCCGATGCCGTTGGGGTTGGCGCTGATCCGTGGGCAACTGCCTTCGAAGGCCACGGTGTTGCGCATGCCCGCCGGACTCGGGTTGTTGGGGATGGCGAACAGGTCATTGCGTTTGGCCGTGTAGTTGCGCATCACGCCCCAGATCCCGCTCCAGTAGCCTTCGATCGAAGCGTCCATCGAGTACAGATAGTCACCGGTGGTCGCGGCGGAGCTGGACAGCATCGACACAGGTGCGATGAAGCCCATCTGTTCGGAGATGCCGATCATCTGCGAGGCGCGCCAGCCGGAGTTGGAGCTGTTGCCGAAACCGGAACCGCTCTGCAGCCATTTCACGCCGTGCAGGGTGACGTTGTGCTCTTCCTCGTGGCCGCCGGCATGCACCCGCAGACGCACGTTGTCGCCGGTGTAGGTGCGCAGCATCGGGGTGAACGGATCGCCAGGCTCGCTGCCGCCCTTGTTGATGTGCGGCGGGAACAGCGTGGTGCCGCCGGTCGGACCGGTGGCTGCCGTCACCAGGTTCGGTGCCAGGTTCATCGCCGGGATCGCCCGGTCGGTACGGCTTTGCATGGCGTACGCCAGATCGCCGCCGAGGCCGTCGGCCTGCATGCCGCGCTTGCCGTCCGGGCCGACCTTGTTCGGGTCGTAGACCCGCAGGGCCAACGGCTCGTTGCGATAGTTGACGACGAACATGCCGGGGTCATCCACGGAGATCGCTTGCGGGCAAGGCCGGCTCGGGCAGCCCGGCACCTGACCGCCCTGCACTTCCAGCACGCCTTCGAGCAGGGTGCTGGCGTTGTTGCGCACCGGCGGGTTGATCGCGTAGCGGAAGCTGTCGGCGGTGGCCGGGAAGGCTTGCGGATTCGGCACGCCGTTGGGGCCGGCGCCCACGTACACACCGGCTTCATAGGCATGCTGGAAGTCGCTGTATTCGAGGAAGAACTCACGGAAGCTGTCGTTCTTGCCGTCGCCGTCGAGGTCGCCGGTGTTGATCACCGCCTGCCATGAAGTCGGCCCGCCGTCCTGGCGTGCGCCGCTGTACAGAGGCTCGCCGGTTTCGGCGTGGAACCAGGTGGAACCGGCCGGTTCCGCCAGCACCGTGGCATACAGGCCGATCTGCTGGTGAGTCGATGGGCCGAGGTGGTCGTGGGTGAAGATGGTGCCCAGCCCACGATCCACGCCCTTGGCGTTGACCACCGGGTCGACAAACCAGCGTTGCATGGCCGTGCGCGCGCCCATCCAGTCACTGCGCCCGAACTGGCCGAAGAATGGATGCGCCTTGGCTTTCGGGCACGCCTGGGTGCCGTCGCGCGGGTCGGTGCCTTCGCACTGGTTGAATTCGCGGATCGCGTGAATGCGTTCCTGAACGGCGCCCGGAGAGAGCACGCCGTCCTCGTAGTTCCAGCCGTTGGAAGAACCGTCGGCGGAGGTCAGGTCCCACTTCGGCAGGTGAATGTGCTGGCCGATCACGTCGGTAGGCGTGCGGACCTGATAGTCGTCCATCTCGTAGGTGGCGGGCACCAGGTTGGTTTGCTGGTATTGCACGCAGTCGAAGGTGTTCATGCGCATCACCAGCGGCTCTGGCGGACGCTGTTTGGTGATCACCGGCCAGGCATCTTCCCACAGCGCCAGAATCCGGGCTTGCGGGAAGTGATAGCCGACCTTGTTGTAGACCGCGTCGAACTGAATGTTGGCGGCCTTGTAGATCCGTGGCCGGTCGGCGGTGAAGGTCGAGGCGCCGACGAAGGACATGCCGTCCAGCCGGTCACCGCTGGCGAATTCACCGCTGCCGGCGCTGCTGGTCAGGCGTTTTTGCCGGTCGTCCATGCACGGTTCGTAGTACGGCGCACCGGCCATCGGCAAGGCGCCGTTGGTGCGAAAGGCCTTGGCCACGATCTGGTTGCCGGGCAGCAAGGCAAAGCTTGGGTGATCCTTTTTCGCGTGGAATGCCATCGCGGCCTGTTCCACTTCAGTGCCCTCTTCGGGCAGGTAGATCGGTTTGGCGCGGGTGACTTCCTTGGAGAAGTCCAGCGAGGTGGTCACCGTGTGCGCCGCGCCTCCGGCCGACACCCCGTCGAGGGTGTGACGCTGCAAGCCGCCGTCCCAGCCGCCGGACTGATTCGGGTCAAGGTTGGCCCACAGCGCTTTGCCGCTGGCTTTCAACGATTGCGCGGTGGCGGCGTCGAGCATGTCCAGCGGTGGGGTGGGTGGACGCTGCCCCACCGAACTTTCCATGCCGCCGATCCAGAACGGATAGCCAGGGTTTTTCAGGCTGCCGTCGGCGTTGCGGTTGGCTTCGCTGCGATCGACCAGTGCCAGTGAGCCAATGGCCTGCGAACCACCGTTACCGCCGTGGTGTTCGCCGTCGTCATCGCCCTCTTCTTCCTCATCGTGGCCGGCGACCAGGGTTTCACCGATTTTCGGCACCACCACCACTTTGCCCGGCATCGGGGCCATGGCTTTGCCGGGCAGCGGCACGACGGCGGGAATCGGCGTGCCGGCAATGATCTCGCCATCCGGCAAGGCGCGGGCACCGGCAGCCGGTTTACCGCTGCGCAGAGCGTAAGGTTCGCTGTGATAACCATCGGCGCCCTGTTGCGAGACTTCCAACCGAGTGCCTTCTTCGAACACATCGTGCACCCGCCACATGGACCACATGCCCTGGGCGAAATGCGGGTAGAAGTGGCAGTGATAGATCGCATCGCCGGCTACCCGATTGCGGTTGCCGGAACCACCGTTGGCGATTTCGTAGGTATAGCCGGCGCCTGGACCGATGCCTTGGGCATCGACGTAGTCGGAGTTGTCGTCGTTGGGGTTGAACAGCCACTGATGGCCGTGCAGGTGGAAGATGTGCTGCTCGTGGCCGTTGTGGGTGTTGCGGAATTTGACGAAGTCACCGATGTAGCTGTGGTTGACGTTCGATGGCTCTGACGGATACAGGGCCATGGTGGCCTTGACGCCGACCTGATCGGCACTCGGGGTCTGGCCGGGGGCGATGTTCTCAAGCCCGGTATTGGCCGGCACGTCCACCAGCATCGCCACGTCACCGACGGTGTGCGAGCTGAGGAAGAATTCTTCGTAGGCACACGACAGACAGTCGTGCATCGGCCCCACGCCGAGGCGGTTGGCGACCACTTCAGCGCCCATGCCGCCGGAACCGTAGTTGATCATGAACGAGTCGCGGGTCGGCTCCAGCACATGGGCCATGACCGGGTCGGCCCAGTAGGCGGGGAAGGCCTGGGTGGCGGCGGTTTCGTCCTGGAACTGCGAGGCGAAATCGCGAAACGGCTCGAGGCGGTTGGGGATCGCCGGGTTGCGTTTGCCCATCGATTCCAGCGGATAGGTGCTGGGCGCAAAACTGCCATCGGCGTTGCTGCCCATGACAATTGCATCGCTTTCGCTGGAGATGATTTCGTTGCCGTCGACCATGCTGATGATCGGTGTACCGGCCTTGCCTTCGCGCAGCCACGGTTCACGCTGCGGATAGCGAGCCTGGTAATCGACGATGGGGTGACCAGCCGGTGTACGGCCGGTGGTTGCCAGACGCATTTCTTCTTCGGTGAGGGTGTTGCGATAGGTGCGTCCCGACTTCGGCACCACCACGACCTGGCCGAACAGGCCATTGGCGACGTTGCCGGCCGCGCCCTCCCCGCCGAATGTCGCGCCACGGCTGCTGACGGCGAACGCCCCTTCCCGCTCGGCGTACAGAACATAAGAACGGCTCGCCCCCGGCGGCACCAGGGTGTTGGCGTTACGCCCGGTGTAGGAGGAAATGTCGTCGATGCTGTTCACCGCTTGCAGGCCGTTGACCTGGAAACCGACATGGCGGTCGGCGACCTGCTCGTCGACCTTGAAGGCATCGGCGCCACCGGGGTTCACGGTGCCCTCCTCGCCTTCAGGCCCTTCGAAGTGCTTGTTCGGGTTGGCCTGGTAATCGAGCAGGTTCTGCAGGTTGATCGTCAGGCAATCACCGGCGGCCACCCGCAGCACCAGTGGCCGTGGACGCTTGTCCGCACGCAGCGACACCTTGCCCGGCACCGCGCTGCCGCCATAGGCCAGCGAGACGTCATGGTCATCGACCACATCGCGGCGCAACGCGAACATCATCCCGTTGACGTTCTGCGCACCGAGGCGGTTGAACATCAGCGGTTGATCGAAGGCGACCACATTGGCCACCAGATTGCGCTCGCAGCGTACAGCGGCGCTGGCCAGTTCGACGCTGAGCATCGACGCCAGCAACAGCAGCCAGTTCAACAGAGACGGTGCGTGGTGAATGCCAACCATGATCGGAAACCTCGCAGTGGGTGCTCACAGGGAATGATTCTCGACAAACCCGCTGGAGCAATCCGCATGCCACAAAATTTTGCATTACGGATCAATCAGTTACAGAAACCATTTGAGAGTCCGGGGGATTTTCCCCACCCGATTCCCCGTTTTTCCGACCCGGCGGATTTGCCCCGAAAGTGGGGAAAACCGGGTTGAAGGTTTACAACGGCGCGTCCGCCGCCAGCCCCTGCAAACGCCGGTACTGGCGCAGGACGCTGGGCACATAACGCTGGGTTTCAGCGAACGGCGGGATCACCCGCCCACGGCTCAACACCGCGTCGGGGCCGGCGTTGTAGGCCGCCACGGCCAAAGTGATGTCGTTGTCGAACAGGGTCATCAGGCGCTTCAGATACCGGGCCCCGCCCTGAATATTGGCCCGGGGGTCGTAGACATCGGTCACCCCCAGTTCCCGGGCGGTGTCGGGCATCAGTTGCATCAACCCGCCGGCCCCTTTGGGCGATGTCGCGCCGGGGTTGTAGTTCGACTCGGCGTTGATCACCGCGTGCAGCAGTGCTTCGGGCAAGTGATTGGCTGCAGCGGCAGCCGACACCAGCTCGGCGTAAGGCTGGTTGGCGATCAACTGCGGTTGTTGATCGAGGCTGACCACGGGCATTTGCGCCTCATGAATCACCCGTTCGTAGGTGCGTCCGGGACGGTGAACGTTGGACAGTACATAACCGCCCCGGGTGTCCACGGAGACAAACACATCAGCTTCGGCGATGCCGGTCAGCAGCATGCAGCCAAGCAGTCCTGCGCAGATTGGATTGAGCATTGGGCCTCCCCTGACAGGCCCGGAAAATTGGGGGAAATGCCCCACTGACCTGTCGTGATTCAGCCGTACGCAAGCACTGTGCCGACTCTCGAGAGGCCCGTAATACAAGGGTTCCAACCCGAACGCAGGATTTATCGGGGGCTGAGCATGGCAATTGCATAAGCCCTGGGGCGACTCGGCTGCCACTCACCGGAGGTCATCATGAAGCTGCATGTTCGTCCGCGCGCCCAACGGGGTTTCACCCTGCTCGAATTGCTCGTGGTGCTGGTAGTGCTCGGCCTGTTGGCCGGGATCGTCGCGCCCAAATATTTCGCCCAGCTGGGGCGCTCCGAAGTGAAAGTCGCCAAGGCGCAGATCGAAGGCCTGGGCAAGGCGCTGGACTTGTATCGGCTGGAAGTCGGCCACTACCCGTCCACCGAACAAGGTTTGCAGGCGCTGGTCACCGCGCCGAGCGACGAGGCGAAATGGACCGGCCCGTACTTGCAGAAAAAGCTCCCGCAGGACCCGTGGGGCCGTAATTACACCTACCGCTATCCCGGCGAAAACGCCGAGTACGACTTGCTCTCGATGGGCAAGGACGGCCAGCCCGGCGGCGAAGGCGAAAACGCCGAAGTCACCAACTGGCAATGAGCGGAGCACACGGCATGCGTTTTCATCTGAAGGCAGTGGGCAAGGCAGGCGTGGTGTCGCTGAACATCGAGGCGCCCGGTCACAGCGAAGCGCGACGCATCGCCGAGGATCAGGGTTTGCGCGTGGTCAGCCTGCACGCCGAGCGTCACTGGCGGTCGCTGCGACTGAGTAAGCGTGAAACTTTCAACCTGGTGCTGTTCAGTCAGGAGCTGACCACGCTGCTCAACGCCGGCCTGCCGTTGATCGATGCACTGGAAAGCCTGGCAGAAAAAGAATCCGCCCCCGCTGCCCGCAAAACCCTGACTGAACTGGTGCGGTTGCTGTACGAGGGCAAATCGTTCTCCCAGGCGTTGGCTCAGTTGTCGGGGGTTTTTCCGCCGCTGTACGTGGCGCTGGTGCAGTCCAGCGAAAAAACCGGCGCGGTCGGCGATGCGCTGGGGCGTTATGTCAGCTATCGCCAGCGCATGGACGAGGTGCGGCAGAAGATCGTCAGTGCCTCGATCTACCCGTTGCTGTTGTTGGTGGTCGGCGGTGGCGTGGTGCTGTTTCTGATGGGTTATGTGGTGCCGCGCTTCAGTCTGGTGTTCGAAGGGTTGGGCTCGAACCTGCCATGGCTGTCACAGATGCTGATGAGCAGCGGCATGTTTTTGCACGCCCACCAGGCTGAGTTCTTCGGGATTCTGGCGGCGATCATTACCGCCCTCGCCGTGTTGCAGAAACAACCGGCGTTTCGCCGTGGGCTGGATCGGCTGGTGGAGAAACTGCCCGCCGTGCACCAGCGGATCTTCATGTATGAGCTGGCGCGGTTTTATCGGTCGCTGGGAATTCTGCTGCAAGGCGGGATTCCGCTGGTGACCGCCATGGGCATGGTCCGGGGCCTGCTCACCGTGGCCTCGCGGGCACGTCTGGACCAGGCCTGCGAGCGGGTGCGCGAGGGGCAGTCGCTGTCCACTGCGCTGGAGCTCAATCGACTGGTGACACCGGTGTCCCTGCGCCTGCTGCGCGCCGGCGAACAGTCCGGCAACCTGGGGCAGATGATGGAGCGCAGCGCCGATTTCTACGACGAGGAAATCAGCCGCTGGATCGAGTGGTTCGTGCGCCTGTTCGAACCGCTGCTCATGACCTTCATCGGCCTGTTGATCGGGGTGATCGTGATCCTGATGTACATCCCCATCTTCGAACTGGCTTCGAGTATCCACTGACCTCGGGAACGGGTCGGTTCACACACAAACAAGACACATCCACGTTCCCAACCAAGACAACAAAGACAACAAAGACAACAAAGACGGAGAACGATATGCACATTCAAAAGCTCATGCTCGCAATGGCCATCGGCGCAGTCCTGTCGGCGTCCACCGTATTGATCCCGGACAACCTGTCCGGGGTGTCCAGCGTTCAGGCCAAGGAAGGTGGAAGTGGGGGTGGAGGAAGCGGTGGTGG